>CAXBDR010000098.1:0-15219 GCA_963974265.1 uncultured Rhodoferax sp. | reverse complement strand
TTCGCATAGCATCGGGGTGCGCTGGAATGATGCGCCCGGCAGGAAATCAGAGCCAATGCAACGCTGGCCATTCCTGAAAACCGGATACAACCTTTTGCTGTTGCGAATCCCTTAACTGTTCTGGATTCGCCGCGCTATTCCCAATGGTCTGCGAATCCGAACTCATTGGAGTTCGCATGTCTGATTCATTTTCCGAAGAGCATGGCGCGAGTGCAGGCAGCGCCGCCGATGGCGGTCGCAGCGCGTCGGCGGCGGTGGCGCTGCCTGTCCCCCGTGTAGTAACCACGGGGAGAAAGAAAAGCAACGCCGTCCCTGTCGAGTTTGTGGGGATCGACCGGGAGACCGGTGAAGAGGTTGTGTCATTCCAGCTCGGTGGCTGGCCGCACCAGACCCGGCTGATCGCCACCTGTGACGCGGCGCCGGCTGCGGTTGCATTCATCGACGCCTTTGCGTTTTCCGTTGTGCCGCCCGACGAGAAATCGTATGTGTGGGTGATGCAGCAGATGGCGCGGTTCATCGACGTCGGCAAGTTCGAGCAGCGCAAAGGCATGTTCGGTTTCCGATACTCGGCGCGGTTCGGTGACGGCGCCGGGGTCGTCGCCTGGGGCGGTGAGTCGCAGCGAGGCCATGTCTTCTTCTCCCTGATGGGCAAGGGCTGCTCGATGGTCAAGGACTGGCAGGCGGTCGCTGATTGGCTGGAAGGCAATCGGGCCGTCATCAAGCGCGCAGACGTGGCACACGATGACTTTGAAGGAAAACTGGTCAGCATTGCGTGGGCTGTCGAGCAGTACAACGGCGATGGCTTCAAGGCTGGCGGCAGGAAACCGCGGCACGAAGTATTCGGGGACTGGCTTGAAGGTGACGCATCCACCAAGGGCCGGACATTGGGCATCGGCAATCGGGCCAGTGGCAAGTACGCGCGCATCTACGAGAAGGGCAAGCAGCTTGGCGACGCGTCGAGCCGTTGGACCCGCGTCGAAGTCGAGTGGCGTGCGCAAGACAGATTCATCCCCTGCGATGTGTTGGTCAACCCGGGGCGCTACCTGGCGGGCGCATACCCCTGCCTGGCCTTCTTGAGCGAGGAACAGTCGTCGATCAAGACCGTGGCCAAGGGCGGCCAGATCGCTTACGACAGCGCAGTCGAAAATGCCAAGCGCCATTGCGGTAAGGTCGTCAACCTCATGCTGGACGTTCTCGGCGGGGACTATGCCGGCGTGGTCGATGGCCTGATCCGACCAGGCTATCCGACGCGTATCGACCCCTACAGCTACCAGGTCCGGCAGGACCCGACCAAGCTGGATCGTGAATTGGTGGGTGCGTCATGACACTCTACAAACGCAAGGACTCACCCAACTGGTGGGTCAAGTTCGCGCCGATCAAGGGTGAGGTGCGCCCATTCTTCGAAAGCACCGGGACGACCCGCAAGCGCGATGCGCAGAAGTACCACGACAAGCTGCAGGCCGAACGCTGGGAGCAGGACAAGCTCGGCGTGCGTCCGCGCTACACCTGGGACGATGCCGCGGCCAAGTTCCTGGCCGAGACCAGCTACAAGCGCACGCACGAATGGGACAAGTCGATGTTGCGCTGGTTTCACCCGTATCTAGTGGGGAAAGAGTTGGTCGACATCAACCGGGCCGTGCTTGACCAGGTGCGTGCAATCCGTGGCAAGGGCTCCAGCACCGCGACCGTGAATCGCTACATGGCGCTGGTGCGGACGATCCTACGCAAGGCTTGCAACGAATGGGAGTGGCTGGACCGGGTGCCCAAGGTCGGCATGCATCGCGACCAGGAGGGGCGCATACGGTCTTTGACGCGGGAGGAGTTCACCAGGTTGCTCGACGAGCTGCCCGAACACCTGGCCGACATGGCGCAGTTCTCGGTGGCGACCGGGCTGCGCCAGGCCAACGTGACCAGGTTGGAATGGAAGCAGATCAGCCTGGAGCGGCGGCACTTGTGGGTGTCGGGCGCCGAACACAAGAACGGCCGGCCGCATTCGGTGCCGCTTAATCAGGCGGCCATCGACGTGCTGGAGAAGCGCAAGGGCGATCACCCGACGCACGTTTTCACCTACGAGGGCAAGCCTATCGTGCAGGTCAATACCAAGGCCTGGCGCAACGCGCTTCAACGTGCCGGGATATTCGATTTCCGCTGGCACGATCTGCGCCACACATTCGCAACCTGGCACCGTGAGGCAGGAACACCAACTCATGAGCTGCAGCGCCTGGGCGGGTGGAAGACACAATCGATGGTTGAGAGGTATGCTCACGTGGCGCCGGAAGGCCTGCAGTTTGCGGCAAGTCGGCTCGATAACCTAATGCAAACTTGCGGAGTTTCTCAGACCGTTTCTCTACCTGGACGAGCGGCGAAATGACCAGAAAGCCGTTATCTGACAATGCGTCAGTGCGAGAGCTGGACGATTCATTGTTCCGCAAAATTCAAGTTGTCGGCCAGGTCTGGCTCGGAGTGTCACGAAATGCCCCATGGAGAGTTGAATAGCATGCAAGATCGAATGGAGGAGGATCGCTTGAGGGCCATGGCCAAAGAGGAACGCGCGCGGTTTTCAAGTCGTGAGCGTGAACTTGCAGAGTACCGGGAATTGCTGGAGGTTCAACAGCGCGAATTCGATGCGTACCGCAAGCGAGTGCAAGAGGAACAGCTTGCGCGAGAGGCTGAGTTCCAGACGGAACGGCAAGAGCGCGAGAAGATTCTTGCTCAACGTGACATACAGCTATCCATGCGCAATCGCGACTTCGAAGAGCGCCTTATGCGTCGGCAATCGGAGGTTGAACAACTTCGTGAGCGTTTGCAAACTGAGATCGCTGCGCGAGAGCAAAGGCTTCAGGAGTCTTTGGCTGAACTTGCGTTGGAGAAAGAGCGATACAACGAGGAAAGTCGAAAAAAGATTGAGCGGACCTCGAGGGATTATGTTGCTGATGCGCTGGAAACACTGGATCAGAAGGAAATCCAATTTCACACTATTTCTAAAGTTTGGAGTGGCGTGGGCGCTGCATCTTTGGCCGGTGCGATCGCGTTTTTTGCATACCTCTCGCTGACTACGGCAATTTCAATGCCAAACCCAATAACTTGGGAGTACTTGGCGTTCGCAGTTTTCAAGGGTCTAGTGGCAGTTGCCTTGCTTGCTGGCCTGGCCAAGTATGCGTTTCTCCTCGGAAACTCCTATATGCAAGAAGCGTTGAAGAACGCTGATCGCCGGCATGCCATCAATTTTGGCAAGTTCTATCTTGAGTCCTATGGTGCCGCTGCTGAATGGTCTCAAGTCAAAGAGGCATTCGAACACTGGAACATTACAGGCACAAACGCCTTCAAGAGACCAGAAGATTCCATTCCAAATATCAGCGCGCTAGAAAAAGCTGTTGCTCTGGTGGAGCGTGCAGGCAAGGCACTACCGAGATCCAAGGGTGATGGCGGGGGGGCATAGTCGCTTGAGTCGACATAAACCGACAAGCAATTGGTGGACGATCAACTTCAATGTTTATCGCTTGAGCAATTTGGAGGTTCCAGTTAGGATCGAACCCAGGGTTACGCGTTGGTTACATGAAAAAGCCCCTGACCATGACAGCCAGGGGCCTTTTACGTGTGGTGCCGGAGAGATGAATCGAACACCCGACCTTCTCATTACGAATGAGCTGCTCTACCGACTGAGCTACACCGGCGAAGGCGTGATTATAGCCACGTGAAAGCAGGTACCGCGGCGCAGGCAGTCCACGGGCCGTAGCGAGGGCCAGGCCTCAAGGCTTGTCGTCCCTGGCGCCTCCACTCGCCCGCCGCGTCCCCGCCACCCGCACCGGTGCGGCCAGCGCCGGGTACCGGCCCACCGCATGTTCGGCATACCAGCGTTCGATCTGCCGCAGGTCCGCCTGGATGTCGCCGCTGGGCATCAGGAAGGTGGTGACGCCGATCTCGCGCCGCTCGAAATTGAAATACGCCAGGCCGATCGGCACCCGTGCGGCGCAGGCGATGTGGTAGAAGCCCGAGCGCCAGCCGTCGCCGGCCTTGCGTGTGCCTTCCGGCGCCACAGCCAGCCACCAGCGGGCGCCGCGGCCGGTCTCGTTGTGCAGGCGTTCGGCCATGTCGGCGATGAGGCCGTTGGCGCTGTCGCGCCGCACCGGGATGCCGCCGCACCAGCGCATGAAGCGGCCCAGCACCGGCGCGCGGAACAGGCTGTCCTTGCCCAGGAAGGCGACGGGCAGGCCGATCGACCACTTGGCGACGATGGCGATGACGAAGTCCCAGTTCGACGTGTGCGGGTAGGCCACGATGACGCCGCAGCCCGGCGGCGTGCCGTGGTAACACACGCGCCAGCCGAACCAGCCGAGCAGGCGCCGCATCCAGGCGCTGCCGCGATCGGTGGTGACGGTCGTCGCGACCACGGCCATCGGCTGTGGCGGCGGCCGTGGCGTTTGTTGCGGCGTGGGGGTGGCGTCAGCCAGCGCGGGTCGCCGGTTCGGCGTCGGTGGTGGCGGAGGCGGCTGCTGCTGCATGCAGCGCGACGACGTGTTCCACCTCGTTCTTGCTGCCCAGGATGACGCTCACGCGCTGGTGCAACTGGGTGGGCAACACGTCCAGGATGCGCTGCGTCCCGGTGCTGGCGGCGCCGCCGGCCTGTTCGATCAGCCAGCCCATCGGGTTGGCCTCGTACATCAGGCGCAGCTTGCCCGGTTTGCCGGGTTCGCGCTTGTCCCAGGGGTACAGGAAGATGCCGCCGCGCGTCAGGATGCGGTGCACGTCGGCCACCATGCTGGCGATCCAGCGCATGTTGAAGTCCTTGCCGCGCGGGCCTTGCGTGCCTTGCAGGCATTCGTCGATGTAGCGCTTCACCGGCACATCCCAGTGCCGCATGTTGCTCATGTTGATCGCGAATTCCTTCGTGTCGGCGGGAACGGTCAGCCGTTCATGCGTGAGCACGAACGAGCCCTGCTCGCGGTCGAGCGTGAACATGGCCACGCCGTCGCCGACGGTCAGCACCAGCGTGGTCTGCGGGCCGTAGATGCAGTAACCGGCCGCGACCTGCTTGTTGCCGGGTTGCAGGAAGTCGGTCTCGGACACGCCGGCGCCGTTGTTCTCGGGCTTGCGCAACACGCTGAAGATGGTGCCGATGCTGACGTTGACGTCGACGTTGCTCGAGCCGTCGAGCGGGTCGAACAGCAGCAGGTATTCGCCCTGCGGATACCGGTGCGGCACCACGTAGATGCCTTCCATCTCCTCGCTGGCCATGGCGGCGAGGTGGCCGCCCCATTCGTTGGCCTCGATCAGCACCTCGTTGGCGATGATGTCGAGCTGTTTCTGGATCTCGCCTTGCACGTTCTCGGTCTGGGCCGCGCCGAGCACGCCGCCCAGGGCCCCCTTGTTGACGGCCTGGCTGATGCCCTTGCAGGCCCGCGCGACGACCTCGAGCAGCAGCCGCAGGTCGGACGGGATCAGGTTGTGCACCCGCTGGTGCTCGACCAGGTAACGCGTCAGCGAAATCTTGTTGTTCGATGCCATGGTGTGCGTGCCCTCAATCGGCCAGCGCGCGACTGACCACTTCGCGCACGTCGTTGCTCAGGTCGGGTTTGGCGGCCACCTTGGCGATGGCCTCGCGGGCCGCGCTGCGGTAGGGCTCGGCCAGGCGGCTCCAGCGGTCCAGGGCGCGCGCCAGCCGGGCGGCCAGCTGCGGGTTGATGGCGTCGATCTCGAGCACGCGCACGCTCCAGAACTGGTAACCCGCCGCATCCTTGCGGTGGAAGGCGGCCGCATTGCCGTTGCAATACGCGAACAGCAGGCTGCGCGCCCGGTTCGGGTTCTTCAGGTGGAAGTCGGGGTGGGACATCAGCTTTGTGACCAGCGGCAGGATGTGGCCGTCGCGGTCGCTGGCGCCGGCCTGCAAGGCGAACCACTTGTCGAGCACCAGCTCGTCACCCTTGAACATGGCGTGGAAACGGCTCAAGGCCTCGCCCGCCAGCGGATGCGCGCAAGCCACCAGCGCCGACAAGGCGTGCAGCCGGTCGGTCATGTTGCCGGCCTGCTTGAATCGCTCGAAGGCCTTGCCGGGCCACATGTCGGTGTTCGCACCCAGGCACAACATCGACAGGGCCATGCCGGCCAGCGCGCGCTTGCCGCTGGACAGCGGGTCGGGGCGGTAGGCGCCGGTGTCGCGGTTGGCCTCCCAGGCCTGTTGCCAGTCCTCGGCCAGTGCCGTGGCCAGCTGCAGCCGCATCGATTCGCGCACCGCATGGATGTGCTGCGGGTCCACCACGTCGAGCTGGTCGGCGATGTAGCCTTCCGACGGCAGCGTCAGCGCCAGCTCCTTGAAGGCCGCGTCCAGGCCGTAGTGGCGCAGGATGCCGCGCATCGCGTCCAGGTATTGTGGCGTCAACACGTCGCCGACGACCGGCGCGTCGGCCGGTTGCGCGAGTGCGGCCAGCGCGCAGCGCATCGCCAGGCGTTGTCCGGCTTCCCAGCGGTTGAACGGGTCGCTGTCGTGGGCCAGCAGGTGCAGCAGCTGCGCATCGCTGTAGTCGAACTCCAGCACCACCGGCGCGCTGAATCCGCGCAGGATGGACGGCACCGGTTCGGCGCTGACGTTGACGAAGGTGAAGGACTGCTCGGCTTCGCTGAGCACCACGGTGCGCGGCACCAGGGTCGGCGCCGCTTCGTCGGCCAGTTGCAGCGGCAGGTCGTCCCCTTGCGGGCCGACGAGTCCGAGCGCGACCGGGATCACGAACGGCTGCTTGTCGCCCTGGCCGGGCGTGGGCTTGCAGCTTTGCGTGAACGTGAGCGTGTAACTTCCGGCGCCGGCATCGTACCGGCCGACCGCCTTGACCTGCGGCGTGCCGGCCTGGCTGTACCAGCGCTTGAACTGCGGCAGCAACCGGGCCAGGTCGGATGCGGGGTTGGCATCGGCCTGGGCCTGGGCGAAGTCGTCGCAGGTCACGGCCTGGCCGTCGTGGCGCTCGAAATACAGCTGCATGCCCCGGGCGAAACCGGTGCGCCCGACCAGGGTCTGCATCATGCGCACGACTTCGGCGCCTTTTTCGTAGACGGTGACGGTATAGAAGTTGTTGATCTCGACGTAGCTGTCGGGCCGCACCGGGTGCGCCATCGGGCCGGCGTCTTCGGGGAACTGCGCGGTGCGCAATACGCGCACGTCGTCGATGCGCTTGACGGCGCGGGCCGACGCGTCGAGGCACAGGTCCTGCGAGAACTCCTGGTCGCGGAACACCGTCAGGCCTTCCTTGAGGCTGAGCTGGAACCAGTCGCGGCAGGTCACGCGGTTGCCGGTCCAGTTGTGGAAATACTCGTGGCCGACGACCGACTCGATGCCGGAGAAGTCGGTGTCGGTGGCCGTGGCCTGGGTCGCCAGCACGTATTTCGTGTTGAAGATGTTCAGGCCCTTGTTTTCCATCGCGCCCATGTTGAAGTCGCTGGTGGCGACGATCATGAAACGTTCCAGGTCCAGCGGCAGGCCGAAACGCGCCTCGTCCCAGACGATGGAGGCGATCAGGGATTCCATCGCGTGGTCGGTCTTGCCCAGGTCGCCGCGGCGCACGTAGATCTCGAGCAGGTGTTCCTTGCCGGCGCGCGAGACGATGCGTTGCTGGCGCGACTCCAGCTGGCCGGCTACCAGCGCAAACAGGTAGCACGGCTTGCGATGCGGGTCCACCCAGCGCGCGAAATGGCGGCCGGCGTTGCCGTCGCCCGTCAGGTCGCCGCTGGCTTCCAGGTTGCCGTTGGACAGCAGCACCGGGTAGGCGGCCTTGTTGGCGCGCAAGGTCACGGTGTAGGTGGCCATCACGTCCGGGCGGTCCAGGAAATACGTGATGCGCCGGAAACCCTCGGCCTCGCACTGGGTGAAGAACGAGTCGTTGCTGACGTACAGGCCCATCAGCTTGGTGTTCTTGGCCGGCGCGCAGGTGGTGAAGATCTCGAGCTCGAAGGCGCCGTCCTCGGCCGCGGGCAGGTTGTCCAGCACCAGCTTGCCGCCGTCGATCTTGAACGAGGCGCTGGCGCCGTTGACCAGCACCCGCGACAGGTTGAGTTCGTCGCCGTCCAGGCGCAGCGGCTGCACCGGCACGTCGGGGTTGCGGCGCAGCCGCATCTTGTTGAGCACCCGGGTCTTGGCCGGGTCGAGGTCGAAGGTCAGGTCGACGGTGTCGATCCAGAAGGCGGGCGCGGTGTAGTCGGCGCGCTGGACGCTCACCGCAGCGCCATGTTCATCGCGGTTATCAAGCATGCAAAGTCTCCAGGAAGTTGTTTTTCATCAGGTCGTGGTAGCTGGCGACATGTGCGATCACATGGTCGCCGGCGAGTTCTTCGGCGCGGTGGCTGGTGCACACCGCCACCGCGCGCATGCCGGCGCGACGGGCCGCCTCGATGCCGAACGGCGCGTCCTCGAACACGATGCAGGCCTGCGGATCGGCGCCGATGCGCCGCGCCGCCTCGAGAAAGATCGCCGGCTCGGGCTTGCCCGGCAGGCCTTCGTCGCCGCCCACCATGGCGTGGGGCAGCGGGTCCATCTGCAGGTGCTGCATCGCGAACGCGATGTTGTGCTTGTCGCCGGCCGTGCCCACGCCCAGGCGCAGACCACGGCGGTGGGCGTCGGCGAAAAACGCCTTGAAGCCCGCCACCTCGGCAAATACCGGGGCGAACAGTTCGCGGTAGATCTCTTCCTTCTGGTGGATCAGCTCCCAGCACTCCTGCGGCTCCATGGCGCGGCCGAACAGCAGCTCCATGCATTCGGCACCGGTGCGGCCAGTGGTGCGGCGCAGCAGCTCGGCCACGTCGATGCTCAGGCCGTGGCTGCGCGCGAACGCAACCCAGCTCTTGGCGTGGTAGGGCATCGAATCGATCATGGTGCCATCCATGTCGAAGATCAGGCCCTGCACCCGTGCCATGGTCACCGGACTACCCTGCGCGCTGCGCGCTGCGGGGTTCGCACATGGGAACGGCCCGGCGCGCTCATACGCCCTGCTTGAGCGAGGCTTCGATGAACACGTCGAGGTCGCCGTCGAGTACCTTCTGCGTGGCCGAGACCTCGACGTTGGTACGCAGGTCCTTGATGCGGCTGTTGTCCAGCACATAGCTGCGGATCTGGTGGCCCCAGCCGACGTCGGTCTTGGTGTCCTCGAGCTTTTGCTGTTCTTCCTGCTGCTTGCGCAACTCATGGTCGTACAGCTTGGAACGCAGCCGTTTCCAGGCCACGTCGCGGTTGCTGTGCTGGCTGCGGCCGTCCTGGCACTGCACGACGATGCCGGTGGGGATGTGCGTGAGCCGCACCGCCGAGTCGGTCTTGTTGATGTGCTGGCCGCCGGCGCCGCTGGCGCGGTAGGTGTCGGTGCGCACGTCGGCCGGATTGATCTCGATCTCGATCGAGTCGTCGATCTCGGGGTAGACGAACACGCTGGCAAAACTGGTGTGCCGCCCGCCCGAGGAGTCGAACGGCGACTTGCGCACCAGCCGGTGCACACCGGTCTCGGTACGCAGCAATCCGAAGGCGTATTCGCCCTCGACCTTGATCGTCGCGCCCTTGATGCCGGCGGTGTCGCCCGGGGACTCGTCCTCGATGGTGGTCGAAAAACCCTTGCGCTCGGCATAACGCAGGTACTGGCGCAGCAGCATGCTGGCCCAGTCGCAGGCCTCGGTGCCGCCGGCGCCGGCCTGGATGTCGACGAAGCAGTTCAAAGGGTCGGCCGGCTTGTTGAACATGCGCAGGAACTCGAGTTTCTCGATTTCCGCCGCCAGCTTGGCGGTGTCGCGCTCGATCTGCAGCAGGCTGTCTTCGTCACCCTCGTCCTTGCTCATCTCGTAGAGCTCGGAGTTGTCGGCCAGCTCGGTCGTGAGCCGGCCCAGCGACAACACGACGGAGTCGAGCGATTTTTTCTCGCGCCCGAGTTCCTGGGCCTTCTTGGGGTCGTTCCAGACCGCGGGGTCTTCCAGCGAGGCGTTGACCGTCCTCAGGCGTTCGGCTTTGGCATCGTAGTCAAAGATACCCCCGTAACTCTTGGGTGCGCTCCGACAGGTCCTCGAGTTGGGTGCCGATCTGGTTGATGTGTACTGCGTCCATGGTGCGTGTCCTGGTTGGAAGAATGTCGAATCAACCGGACATTTTCTCACGCCCCATCAGGCGGCCAGAAACGGTTCCAGCAAGGCGGCCAGTTGCCCGGGCTGGTCGTGGTGCAGCATGTGGCCGGCGTCGTCGACGACCGCGATCCGGCAGTCGGGCACCAACCGCAGCCGTTCGTGGTACTGCTCGCGCGTGAAGCGGCCTTTCCACCACTGCCACATTGCGTCGTCCGAGGCCTCCACGGCCAGCAGCGGCATCGTGATGCGCTTGTAGATCTCCAGCAATTCGTCCACGCGCAGCAACTGGGCGTTGACGATCTTGTGCGCCGGGTCGCCCAGGATCTCCCACTGCCCCTGGGCGTTCTCGCGCGCCCAGTGGCCGGCCAGCCACTCGGCCTTGTCGAGCCCGGCCTGGTCGCGCGCCAGCCGCGGATTGGTCTTGGCCAGGCGCCGCGCCACGCCGCCCACGGTGTCGTAGGGCCGCAGCGCCAGTTCGCCGCGCTGGTGTTTCTTCAGCTGGTCCAGCCAGTCGGCATACCGGCCGGGTGCCTGCGCCGGTTCGGTGGCCGGGCCGCCGAATCCTTCCAGGTTGACCAGGCGGCGCACCCGTTCGGGCCGGATGCCGGCATAGAACATCGCCACGTTGCCGCCCAGGCTGTGGCCGACCAGGTCGATCGGCGTCTCGGACGCGAAGTGGTCGAGCAGGAATTCCAGGTCGGCGATGTAGTCGGGAAACCAGTAGTTGTCGGTGCCGCCGCCGTCGGTGTCGCCATAACCGCGCCAGTCCGGTGCGATGATGAAGCGCTCCCGCACGAAGGCGTCGGACAAGGCGTCGACGACGAACTGGAACGAGGCGGCCACGTCCATCCAGCCGTGCAGCAGCACCAGCGGCGCCTGGCCGGGCACGGGTTCGCCCCAGCAGCGGACGTTGTAGGACAGGCCGCGGATGGGCACGCGCACGCAGCGCGACGGTCGTTTGACTTGGTACATTACGGCGATCATAAGGAGACAAGGCGTGGCACGCAGTCAACTGAAGGACAGGGCGCCGGCAGCGCTGGAGCATGACCATTACGCCGCCATGCATGGCGCATTCGGCTGGCATGTGCCGGAGCGCTTTAACATGGCGCAGGCCTGTTGCGGCCGCTGGGCGGGCCGCGGCGACGCCACGAGCCGGGTCGCGGTGGTGGCCGACGGCACCGGGCTGACGCCCGTGACCTGGTCGTACGCGCAGCTGCAGCAGGCGGCCAACCGGCTGTCCAACGCACTTGCGGTGCTGGGGGTGCAGCGGGGCGACCGGGTTGCCATCGTGTTGCCGCAGCGTTTCGAGACCGCGGTGGCCTACATGGCGGTGCTGCAACTCGGCGCGGTCGCGATGCCGCTGTCGATGTTGTTCGGCCCCGAGGCGCTGGAGTTCCGCCTGCACGACAGCGAGGCCGTGGTCGCGATCTGCGACGCCGTGGCCATCGATGCGCTGGAGTCGGTGCGCGAGAACTGCCCGCTGCTGCGCAGCGTGATCCGGGTCGGCGACCGAGCCGGCGACCGCAACCCCGGTTACGAGGCCGTGCTGGCGCAGGAGTCGGACGTGTTCGCCGCCTGCGACACGCATGCCGACGAGGCGGCGGTGCTGATCTATACCAGCGGCACCACCGGCCAACCCAAGGGCGCGCTGATCGCGCACCGCGGCCTGATCGGCAATCTCAGCGGTTTCGTGTGCAGCCAGAACTGGTTCGGCTTCGACCCGCTGCGAGCCGGATCCGAGTCGAACGCGGTGTTCTGGTCGCCGGCCGACTGGGCCTGGACCGGCGGCCTGATGGACGCCTTGTTGCCCACTCTGTATTTCGGCCGCCCCATCGTGGCCTGGAACGGCCGCTTCAGCCCGCAGGCCGCGTTCGAACTGATGCAGCGCCATGCGGTGACGCACAGCTTCATCTTTCCGACCGCGCTCAAGGCAATGATGAAGGCTTATCCCGAGCCGGGCAGGCAGTTCACGTTGCGGCTGCAGGCCATCATGAGCGCCGGCGAGGCGGTCGGCGACGCGGTGTTCGACTATTGCCGCGACCAGCTCGGTGTCGTCGTCAACGAGATGTTCGGCCAGACCGAGATCAACTACATCGTCGGCAACTGTGCGCTGAACGACCGGCGTGGCGCTGGCGTCGGCTGGCCGGCCAGACCCGGCAGCATGGGCAAGGGGTATCCCGGCCACAGGGTCATGGTTATCGACGAGGCCGGTCACGAATGCCCGGTCGGCGTGCCCGGCGACGTGGCGGTGAACCGCTACGACGTGCACGGCCAGCCGGACCCGGTGTTTTTCCTGGGCTACTGGAAAAATCCGGCTGCCACGGCGGCCCGGTTCACCGGCGACTGGTGTCGCACCGGCGACCTGGCCACGCGCGATGCCGACGGATACCTCTGGTACCAGGGGCGCGCCGACGACGTGTTCAAGGCCGCCGGCTACCGCATCGGACCGGGCGAGATCGAGAACTGCCTGGTCAAGCATCCGGCCGTGCTCAACGCCGCCGTCGTGCCCAAGCCGGATCCCGAGCGCGGCGCGCTGGTCAAGGCCTATGTGGTGCTGGCGCCGGAGCCTGCCGCGCAGCGGCAGGCACAGCCGGGCGCGGACTTCGACACCCGCCTGATCGCCCAGCTGCAGGCCCACGTGCGCGGCAAGCTGGCGCCGTACGAATACCCCAAGGAGATCGAGTTCGTCACCGAGCTGCCGATGACCACCACCGGCAAGGTGCAGCGGCGGGTGTTGCGGCTGCAGGAGGAGGCACGGGCAAAGCAGGGAACGGCGTCGGGGGCTGGCGTCTAAACTCGGCATTCGTACGATGAATGAGGATGTCATGAATAAAGTCCGGCTCGGTCGCAGCGACCTGCATGTCACGCCCATCTGCCTGGGCACGATGACCTTCGGCGAACAGGTGTCCGAGGCCGACGCCTTCGCCATCATGGACCGCGCCTTCGAGCGCGGCATCGACTTCCTGGACACCGCCGAGATGTATTCGGTGCCCACGCGCGCGGCGACCTTCGGCGCGACCGAGGCCATCATCGGCCGCTGGCTCCGGGCGCGCCCGGGCCTGCGCGACAAGCTGGTCATCGCCTCCAAGGTGGCCGGCCCCTCGCGCGGCATGGACTGGGTGCGCGAGGGCCCCGGCATGACGGCCGACGACATCCGCCGCTCCTGCGACAACAGCCTGCAGCGGCTGCAGACCGACGTCATCGACCTGTACCAGATCCACTGGCCCGAGCGCCATGTGCCCTCGTTCGGCTCGATGTATTACGACCCGGCCAAGGAACGCACGGCCACGACGCTGCACGAGCAACTCGAGGCCTTGTCCGCTCTGGTCCAGGCGGGCAAGCTGCGTCATATCGGCCTGTCCAACGAGACGCCATACGGCGTGCATGAGTTCGTGCGGCTGGCCGAGCAACATGGCCTGTCGCGCGTGGTCTCGATCCAGAACCCGTATTGCCTGATCAACCGCAGCTATGACAACGGCCTCGACGAGACCTGCCACCGGCTGGGCGTGTCGCTGCTGGCGTATTCGCCGCTGGGTTTCGGCCTGCTCACCGGCAAGTACGACGCCAGCGGCACCGACGGGCCCGATGCGCCGAAGGGCGCGCGTATTTCCAGTTACGAATCGGTGCGCAAGCAGCGCTGGGGACGGCCCGAATCGCTGGCCGGCGCGCGCCGCTACAACGCGCTGGCGCGGGACCACGGCTTGACGCCGACGCAGCTTGCGCTGGCCTTCTGCTACACCAACTGGCGGGTGGCCAGCACCATCATCGGCGTCACCAGCGTGGCCCAGCTCGACGAGTGCCTCGATGCCTGGGGCACGGTCGTGTCGCCCGAGTTGCTGGCCGCGATCGACGCCATCCGGTGGGAGCTGCGCGACCCGGCCCAGTGATGGCGAAGAAGGCCCACGTCAGCGAAACCCCGGCGACCGCCTGGTTGCGCTCGCACGGCGTGGCGTTCAGCGAACACCCCTACGAATACCTCGAACACGGCGGGGCCCAGCACAGCGCCGAGGTGCTGGGCGAAGACCCGTTCGCCGTGGTCAAGACGCTGGTGATGCAGGACGAACGGGCCCGGCCGCTGCTGGTGCTGATGCATGGCAACCGCAAGGTCAGCACGCGCAACCTGGCGCGGCAGATCGGCTGCAAGTCGGTCGAACCCTGCGCCGTCGAGGTGGCGAATCGGCACAGCGGCTACCTGGTGGGCGGCACCTCGCCGTTCGGCACGCGCAAGCAAATGCCGGTCTACATCGAACAGACCATCCTGGAGCTGCCGCGCATCCTGATCAATGGCGGGCGGCGGGGTTTCCTGGTCGGCCTGGCGCCCGAAGTGTGCGTGCGCCTGCTCGGCGCCAGGCCGGTGTCGTGCGCGCTGGCAGAATGACGCCAGAACGGCGCCGACCCGGCTGCTGCGGAGACATTGACTGATGGACGCTTCCAACCCCTTGTGGCCCGTGCTGGCGGTGCTTGCCGCCTACCTGGTCGGCTCCTTGTCGTTTGCCGTGATCGTGAGCCGCCTGATGGGGCTGAACGACCCGCGCACCTATGGCAGCAAGAACCCGGGGGCGACCAATGTGTTGCGCTCGGGCAGCAAGCCGGCCGCCGTGGTGACCTTGCTGCTCGACGGGGCCAAGGGCTGGCTGCCGGTGGCGCTGATCGCCTGGTATGGCAAGCCCTACGGCATGTTCGAGGGCACGATGGCGATGGCCGGGCTGGCCGCCTTCCTGGGACATCTGTTCCCGGTGTTCTTCCGGTTCCAGGGCGGCAAGGGCGTGGCCACGGCGCTCGGCGTGTTGCTGGGTTTCAACTGGATCCTCGGCCTGGCGGCGGCGGCCAGCTGGCTGGTGATCGCCTTCTTCTTTCGGTATTCGTCGCTGGCCTCGCTGGTGGCGGCGGTGTTCGCGCCGGTGTATTACATCTTCGGCGACGGCGTGGCCTGGTACCTGGACAAGAGCCTGCTGCTGGCCATGGTGGTGATGGCCTTGTTGCTGGCCTGGCGCCATGCGGCCAATATCAACCGCCTGGTCAAGGGCACCGAATCGAAGCTGGGCGCGAAAAAGGCCTGACGGCAAACTCGTCACATCCAGGCTCCCCCACGGAACTGGCTTTGCCAGGCCGTAGGGGGCGCCCCCCAGTGGGGCTGAG
>CAXBDR010000097.1:0-15314 GCA_963974265.1 uncultured Rhodoferax sp. | reverse complement strand
CTGGGCAAGGGCGCCTATGCCGAAATGCTCGAGCCGCTGCAGCTCGCGCTCAACGACATGGCGCGCTGGCTGCAACACACCGGCAAGCGCCTGGTCGTCGTCTTCGAGGGCCGCGACACCGCGGGCAAGGGCGGCGTCATATCGGCCATAGCGGAGACGCTCAACCCGCGCCAGTGCAAGGTCGTGGCGCTGGCCAAGCCCAGCGACCGCGAGCGCAGCCAGTGGTATTTCCAGCGTTATGCCGCGCATCTTCCCGCGGCCGGCGAGATCGTGCTGATGGACCGCAGCTGGTACAACCGCGCCGGCGTGGAGCGGGTCATGGGTTTTTGCACCGAGGACGAAGCCAAGGCCTTCCTCAAGCATGCGCCGGTGTTCGAGCAGTTGCTGGTCGACGACGACATCCTGCTGTTCAAGTACTGGCTGACGGTGGACCAGGAACGCCAGGAGGAGCGTTTCACCGACCGGCTGGCCGACCCGCTCAAGCGCTGGAAACTCAGCCCGGTCGACCTGCAGGCGCGCAGCAAATATGCCGAATACGGCCGCGCACGCGACGCCATGCTGCGTGCCACGCATACGCCGCACGCACCCTGGACCCTGGTGGATTTCAACGACCAGCGCCGCGGCCGCATCACGCTGATCCGCCACCTGCTCGACCACCTGCCCGAACACGACGTGCCCGCGCCCCCGATCGAGTTCCCGCCACTGGGACACGAACCGCTGCGCGAACGCTTCGGCACCCCGCTCAAGCCAATCCCGCTGGCGGACTGACAACCACCCGAGCACGGTGCATCGCGCGGCGCGCGGCCATGACGACCGCGTCTATCCGCAGACCACAAGCCACCATGCAGGCTCCCTCCCGTTCCGATCGCCAGGCCGCGATGCCGTTCATCATGATCACGGTGCTGATCGACATGCTGGCGATCGGCCTGATCATTCCGGTCCTGCCCGCGCTGGTGGGCTCGTTCAGCACGTCCCAGGCCGACCAGGCCTACTGGTACGGCGTGGTGGCGTTCGCGTTCGGCATTGCCAGTTTCATCGCCTCGCCCGTGCTCGGGGCCTTGTCCGACCGTTACGGCCGCCGGCCGGTGTTGCTGTTCGGCTTCTTCGGCCTGGGCGCGAACTTCTTCCTGACCGCCTTCGCCACGCAGATCTGGATGCTGGTCGCCGCGCGGCTGATGGGCGGCGCGATGCAGGCCAATGCCGCGGTGGCCAATGCCTACGTGGCCGACATCACCGAACCGCAGGAGCGGGCACGCCGCTTCGGCCTGCTGGGCGCGATGATGGGCCTGGGTTTCATCGTCGGGCCGGTCATGGGCGGCCTGCTGGGTGCCATCGACCTGCAGCTGCCGTTCCTGGTCGCCGGCGGCCTGACCATGCTCAACTTCCTGTACGGCTACTTCGTGCTGCCCGAGTCCTTGCCCTTGCAGCGGCGCAAGAAGTTCGAATGGCGCACCGCGAACCCGCTGACCGCGTTGCGCCAGCTGACGCAGTTGCGCGGCGTGGCTCCGCTGGTGGGCGTGGTGGCATTCAGCGGCCTGGCGCAGTTCGTGCTGTACACGACCTGGGTGCTGTACACGACCTTCAAGTTCGACTGGGGGCCGCTGGAAAACGGCTGGTCGCTGGCCGTGGTCGGCGTGTCGTCGGTGCTGGTCCAGGGATTCCTGATGCGCCATCTGCTGCGCTGGTTCAGCCCGCAGAAGCTGGCCGTGCTCGGCCTGTTGTCGTCCGCCCTCGCCTACGCCTTGTGGGGCGCCGCCACGCAAGGCTGGATGATGTTCGCCGTGATCGGCGTCAACCTGCTCGGGGGCACGGTCGCGGCGGCCGTCAACAGCATGATCTCGTCGGCGGCCGACAGCACGAGCCAGGGCCGCACGCTCGGGGCGGTCAGTTCGCTGGGCAGCCTGATGGCGGTGCTGGCG
Source organism: uncultured Rhodoferax sp. (assembly GCA_963974265.1). Classification (GTDB taxonomy): domain Bacteria; phylum Pseudomonadota; class Gammaproteobacteria; order Burkholderiales; family Burkholderiaceae_C; genus CAISIP01. The sequence continues at coordinate 13,395 of CAXBDR010000097.1, read as the reverse complement.
CCGATGATCGGCGCGCCGCTGCTGGCGGCGGTGTCGCACCTGCCGCAAGGGGACTGGCGCATTGGCGCACCGTTCTACTTTTGCGCCGCGTTGCAGACGGTGTCGTTGCTGCTGGCGTGGGTGCACATCCGCCGGCACGATCGCCTGGTCGCGGCCTGAGGATCGGGCCCGCTACAGGCCCGTGGCCAGGAAGCCCCCATCCACGGCAATCGACTGCCCGTTGACGAAACCGGCCGCCGGGCTGGCGAGATAAATGGCCGCACCGACCAGTTCATCGACCTCGCCGAAACGCCCGGCCGGTGTGCGCGCAAGCGCCAGCGCCTTGCGCTCGGGCGACATCTTGTCGCGGTTGAGCTCGGTCATGAAGAAACCCGGCGAGATCGCGTTCACCCGAACGCCGCGGGCCGCCCATTCGGCGCCCAGGGTCTGCGTCAGGCTGAGCACGCCGGCCTTGGCAATGGCATACAGGGCACTGCGCGGCCAGCCGCGGTGCGACGCCAGCGAGGCGATATTGATGATGGCGCCGCTGCCGCGCCCGAGCATGTGGCGGCCGACCTCGGTGCAGGCGAAGAACACGCTCTTGAGGTCGGTATCGATGACGGCATTCCAGTCGGCACCGGAAAACTCCTCGGCCGGCTTGAGCACGGTGACACCTTGGCAGTTGACCAGCACGTCCAGGTGCCCGACATCGGCCAGCGTGGTGCCGACCAGGCCACGCAGGCCGTCCTCGGTGGCGACGTCGGCCTGGTGACCGGTGACCGGCCCCAGGCGGGCGAGCTCGGCCTGCGCCTGCGCCAGCTTGTCGGCATTGCGCCCGGCAATCACCACGCGCGCGCCGCTGCGCAGATAACCCGCCGCGATCGCCTTGCCGATGCCGCTGGTGCCGCCGATCACCAGTGCGGTCTTGCCTGTCAGGCTGAAATCGGTTGCTGCCTGCATGTCGGTTCCTCTGCCGTGGTTGCAAAGCGCCGAGTTTAGGCGGCTGGCGGCCGGCCAGCCAAGCCGACAGCGTCAGCCGGTCATCACCGCGTCACTTGCGGACGGCAGCCTGCCAGGCGGCATCGGCTTGCGCCCGATAAGCCTTCCAGTCGCCGCCGAGCCAGCGCTGGCGTCCGCGCTCCGCATAGAACAGGAACAATTCGTCGCCGAAAAACTCCCATACCGTGCCATCGGTGGCGATCAGGCCTTCTCCCAGCGACAAGGCATTGGCGCAATGGCCGTTGTAGTTCGGCACGTATCGCGCCGGATCGGCCGCGAAACGCTCGGCGCTCTGGCGCGACGCGAACCGCCAGGTCGCACCCAGGTACTGCACCTCGTAGCGCTTGTCGCCGGCCATCACCTGGTGCGACTGGCGGACCTCCGGCGCGAAATACGAGACCGTATCCTTGCCACCGATGGCGGTGTTGCCGAAGAAGCCGGTGCTGACCGGTTCGCCGGCATGGGCCGGGCCGAACACGGCGAACAACAGCAGAAGAATGGAGATCAGACGTTGCAGCATGGTGGATCCTGGTGGGGTGGTGGAGCCAGGCACACAGCGTCGACGGCAGCGTCGACCCGGCCTGGCCCGTGCCAGTTGTCGGGGATCCACCAGATTGCTTACAGGGGTCCGCGCCGGGCACGGCACCGACGGTTACAAATCACCTGCCCACACTGCGCCGACAATACGCCGCTTCGGCGGCAAGCCGACAATCAACGAGGAAGGGTCGAACGTGTTCAAGAATGTGATGGTGTACCGCATGGTGTCGGCGTGGACGATGACGCAGGCACAACTCGAGGAGGCGCTGGACAAGGCGCGTTTCGAGCCCTGCGGTGCGTCGCAGGAAAAATCCGTCGGTTGGGTCGAGCCGCGGGGCCAGGCCCACGGGCCGCTGGTGGAGATCGTCGGCGGCCAGTGGCTGCTCAAGCAGGCGGTGGAAACAAAATCCGTGCCGGCCTCGGTGGTCAAGCGCAAGGTGCAGGAACGCGCCGACCAGATCGAGGCCAGTACCGGTCGCAAGCCCGGCAAGAAGGAAAAACGCGATCTGGCCGAAGACGTGCGCCATGCGCTGTTGCCGATGGCGTTCACCAAGCAGTCCAGCGTGCTGGTCTGGATCGACCCGCAGGCAGGGCAACTGGTGCTGGACGCCGGCAGCCAGGCCAAGGCCGACGAGACCATGACGGCCCTGGTAACCGCCATCGACGGGCTGGCCGTGCAGCTGATCGACACCCAGACCTCTCCGGCCGTGGCCATGGCCGAGTGGTTGTCGACGCAGGAAGCGCCGCCCGGGTTCAGCGTCGACCGCGAATGCGAACTCAAGGCCGCCGACGAGTCGCGCGCCGTCGTGCGTTACACCCGCCATGCGCTGGACACCGACGAGGTACGCCAGCACATCACGCTGGGCAAGATGCCGACCCGGCTGGCCCTGACCTGGAACGACCGGGTCTCGTTCGTGCTGACCGAGGGCATGCAACTCAAGAAAGTGAGCCTGCTCGACGTCGTGCTGGAGAACAAGCCCCAGGCCGCCGGCGACGGCAAGGACGACGGCTTCGACACCGACGTGGCGCTGGTCACCGGGGAGTTGCGCCAGCTCCTGCCCGCCTTGTTCGAAGGCCTGGGCGGCGAGGTCGCGCAACCAGCCTGATACCCCCTCCGACGGAGCCAGACCATGCCGAACCTCGCCCCGACCCCTCTGCGCCAAGGCCCACCGGCCGTCGCCCGGCCCCGGCCCGCCACACCATGCTGACGCGCCTGGCGTCGCGGTTGCGCACCGCCGCGCCGGTGGTGCGCGTGCTGGCCGTCGTGCTGCTGGTGCTGGCCGGCGCGGGCGTGCCCCCACCGGCGGCGGCGCAAAAGGACGGCACGCCGCGCAGCGTCAGCCCGCGCGGCGAACTCGGCGCCGAGGAACGCGCGACGATCGAGCTGTTCGAGCAGGCGCGCGACTCGGTGGTCTTCATCAGCACCCGCTCGCGCGTGCGCGACATCTGGTCGCGCAACGTGTTCACGGTGCCGCGGGGCAACGGCTCGGGTTTCGTCTGGGACGAGTCCGGCCACGTGGTGACCAACCTGCACGTCATCGAAGGCGCCAGCGAAGCCTCGGTCAAGCTGGCCGACGGCCGCGACTACCGGGCCAGCCTGGTTGGCGCCAGCCCCGCGCACGACATCGCCGTGTTGCGCATCAACGTCCCCAACAAGCGCCCGACGCCGGTTCCGCTGGGCAGCAGCCACGACCTCAAGGTCGGGCAGAAGGTGTTCGCCATCGGCAACCCGTTCGGACTGGACTGGACGCTGACCAGCGGCATCGTATCGGCGCTGAACCGCTCCATCAACGCCGAAGGCGGCGTCGCGATCGAAAACCTGGTCCAGACCGACGCGGCCGTCAATCCCGGCAACTCCGGCGGGCCGCTGCTGGACTCGGCCGGCCGGCTGATCGGCATCACCACCGCCATCTACAGTCCCAGCGGGGCCAGCGCCGGCATCGGGTTCGCGGTGCCGGTCGACACCGTGAACCGGGTCGTGCCGCAGATCATCCGCCATGGCCGGTACATCCGCCCCACGCTGGGCATCCGCACCGACGAGGAACTGAACCGGCGCCTGAGCGAACTGCTCAAGGTGCGCGGTGTCGTGGTGCTGCGTCCCACGCCGGGCAAGCCGCTGGCCGGCGGCCTGCGCGAGACCACGGTAGGCCGCGATGGCACCATCGCACAGGGCGACGTGATCGTCGCGGTCGAAGGCAAGCCGATCGAGTCGGTGGCGCAACTGCTGGCCCGGCTCGACGACTTCAAGCCGGGCGATACCGTGGGCGTGACCGTGCTGCGCCAGGGACGGGCCGCGACGATCCCGATCACGCTGGGCACCGACGGCTGAAACACAAGCGCAGAGGAACCCGTCCGTGACCCCGCCTGACGCCCCCACGTTGCTGATCGTCTACCACTCCGCCACCGGCGGCACGGCGCAAATGGCGCAGGCGGCGTGTGACGGAGCACGCAAGGCCGATGGCCTGCAGGTGCGCCTGTTGCACGCGCGCGATGCCGGCCCCGACGACCTGCTCTCGGCCCAGGGCTACCTGTTCGCGACGCCCGAGAACCTGGCCGCGATCGCCGGCGTCATGAAGGACTTCTTCGATCGTTGTTATTACCCGGTGCTCGACCGGATCCAGGCCCGGCCCTATGCCCTGCTGGTATGCGCCGGCAGCGACGGCAGCAACGCCGTGCGCCAGGCCGAGCGCATCGCCACCGGATGGCGGCTGCGCAAGGTGGCCGAGTCGCTGATCGTCTGCACCCATGCACAGACACCCGAAGCCATCCTGGCGCCCAAGACCATCGATCCGGCCGACCTGCGGGCCTGCGCGGAGATCGGCGAAGCCCTGGGACAGGGCCTGGTCATGGGGCTGTTCTAGGCCGCGCCGGCCGGTTCATGCCATCATCAGACCATGCTCCGAACCCTGAAAGACCTGTTCGACAAACTCAGTCCGGTCGCACCGGGCAGCGACCCGCAGACCGAGGAACACGCGCTGCAACTGGCCACCGCGGTGATGCTGGTCGAGGTGATGCGATCCGACCCCGGCTTTCGTCCCGGCGAGCGCGAAGCCGTGCTGGCGGCGCTGCGCGACAAGTTCACGCTGGGCAGCGACGAGGCCGACCGGCTGGCCGAACTGGCCGAAGCCACGGCCAGGCAGGCCACCGACCTCTTTGCCTACACCTCGCGCATCAACGAGCATTTCGACATGCCGCAGAAGCTGCGCATGATCGAACACATGTGGCGCGTGGCGTACGCCGACGGCCGGCTCAGCGACCATGAACGCCACGTGATGTGGCGCGTGGCCGACCTGCTGCACATTCCCAAGGGGGCCTACGTGCATGCGAAGATCCGCGCGCGGGAAGCGGCCGGCGCCGGCTGATCGACCCCGGCCTTGCCGCCGACAGGCCGCGGCGCCGGGATGCGGCACAATGGCCATCCCATGCCCACGACCCCCTCCCCGATTTCCGATGCCATCGTCTCGGTGCGCGACGTCAGCAAGACCTACGCCGGCGGCTTCCAGGCGCTCAAGCATGTGAACCTGGACATCCGCCGCGGCGAGATCTTTGCGCTGCTCGGCCCCAACGGCGCCGGCAAGACGACACTGATCAGCATCATCTGCGGCATTGCCAACGCCAGTGAAGGCGCCGTCATCGCCGACGGCCACGACACCGTGCGCGACTACCGGCTCGCCCGCGCAGCCATCGGCCTGGTGCCGCAGGAACTGCATACCGACGCCTTCGAATCGGTCTGGGACACGGTCAGCTTCAGCCGCGGCCTGTTCGGCAAGGCGCCGGATCCGGCGCATATCGAGAAGGTGCTGCGCGACCTGTCCTTGTGGGACAAGCGCAAGAACAAGATCATGACGCTTTCGGGCGGCATGAAGCGCCGGGTGCTGATCGCCAAGGCGCTGGCGCACGAACCGAAGATCCTGTTCCTGGACGAACCCAGTGCCGGCGTGGACGTGGAACTGCGCCACGACATGTGGCGCATGGTGCGCGCGCTGCGCGAAGGCGGAACCACCATCATATTGACGACGCACTACATCGAGGAGGCCGAGGACATGGCCGACCGCATCGGCGTCATCAACCACGGCGAACTCATCGTCGTCGAGGACAAGCAGGTGCTGATGCGCAAGCTGGGCAAGAAGCAGCTGACGGTCAGCCTGCAGCAGCCGCTGGCACATGTTCCGCAAGCCCTGTCCGGCAAGGACCTTGAACTCTCCGCCGACGGACTGACCCTGACCTATACCTTCGACACGCAGCAGGACGAGACCGGCATTGCCACGCTGCTGCGGGCGCTGAACGAACAAGGCATCGACTTCAAGGACCTGCGCACCAGCGAGAGCTCGCTCGAGGACATCTTCGTCAGCCTGGTGCGCAAGCCGGCTCCCGAGGTGGCAGCAGCATGATGAACATCCACGGCATCCGCGCCATCTACCGCTTCGAGATGGCCCGCACCTTTCGCACCATCGGCCAGAGCATCGTCTCGCCGGTGTTGTCGACATCGTTGTATTTCATCGTGTTCGGCACCGCCATCGGCTCGCGCATGGGCGACATCGACGGCGTGAGTTACGGCGCCTTCATCATTCCCGGCCTGATCATGTTGTCGCTGCTCAGCGAGAGCATCTCCAATGCCTCGTTCGGCATCTACATGCCGAAATGGTCGGGCACCATCTACGAACTGCTGTCGGCGCCGGTGTCCTGGCTCGAGGTGCTGGTCGGTTATGTCGGCGCGGCGGCCACCAAGTCGATGATGATCGGCCTGCTGATCCTGGCCACGGCCCGCGTGTTCGTGCCCTACGAGATAGCCCACCCGTTCTGGATGGCCGCCTTCCTGGTGCTCACCGCCGTGACCTTCAGCCTGTTCGGTTTCATCATCGGTCTGTGGGCCGACAACTTCCAGAAGCTGCAGGTGATCCCGCTGCTGGTGATCACGCCGCTGACTTTCCTCGGCGGCGCCTTCTATTCGATCAACATGTTGCCGCCGCTGTGGCAGAAGGTCTCGCTGGTCAACCCGGTGGTCTACCTGATCAGCGGCTTCCGCTGGAGCTTCTACGGCGTGGCCGACGTGCACATCGCGGTCAGCACCGGCATGACGGTGACGTTCCTGGCGATCTGCCTGGCCGTCGTGTGGTGGGTGTTCAAGACGGGGTACAAGTTGCGGCGGTAAAGACGCCAGACACCGCAGGCGGCCGCGGCCGCGGGTTCAAGGTGCCTGCAGTTCGCGCATGTGCTTGTCGTTGTTCCAGCCGTGCGGCGACAACACGCGTTCGGCGACCTCGGTCGGCTCGGCCTCCAGCGGCGTTGCCATGGTGTCGTTCCATCGGTTGGTGAAACCGAACAGTGCGATCACGCCGACGATCTCGACGATCTGCTCGTCGCTCCAGTGCGTGCGCATGCCGGCAAACATCTCGTCCGTCACCGCATTGGGCACGGAGCTCGCGGCCATCGTGAAGTCCAGCGCGCAGCGCTCGGGCTCGGTGAACAGCGGGCTCTCGCGGTAGTCCCACAAGGCATCGACCTTCGCCTGCGAGACGCCCACACGCTGCAGGCTGCCGGCGTTGTGCGCCATGCAGTACTGGCAACCGGTGACCCGGCTGGCGAACAGGGCCAGCAGGCGCTTGAAGCCGATCGGCACGCTCGATTCCGGGTCCCAGATCGCGGCTCCGAGCTGCTGCAGTGCCCGCGCCATCCTGGGACGGCGCTGCATGATCAGGACGCTGTTGGGGATGAAGCCGATGAGGTTCTGGTATCCGGCAAAGACGTCGGCCAGTTCGGGCGACGGCGGCAGGGGTTCGAGACGCGGTGCAGGGAGGGTCACGGTCGGTGGCATGGCGATGAATGGTTGCTGGTTCGGATCGGGGTTCGGTGGATGCGCCCGGTCGCGCCCGAACATGTCGAATGGGTTCAGGCCGGCGTCGCCGCAGCCAACGCACCAGGCCATTGCGGACGTCCGGGCACCCGCAGGCGCAACCGGTACACCGAGGTGCAGGCCGTCACGTACAGGGTCTGGTGGTCCGCATCGCCGAACGCGAAGTTGCATGCCTTCTCGGGAAACCGCAGCCGCGCGATGCGCTGCCCGCCTGGCGTGAACACGTGGATGCCGCCCGGGCCGCAGCAATATACGTTGCCGCGCAGGTCGACCTTCATGCCGTCGGGCACGCCGGGCTCCTCGCCCGGAACCTCTGCGAACAACCTCCCGTCGTCGACGCTGCCGTCGGCTCGCACCGCGTACACGTGAATCCGCTTGCGCGGGCTGTCGTTGACGTACAGCAGCGACTCGTCGAGGCTGAAACACAGGCCATTGGGTTGCTCGAGCCGCGGCGCCAGGCGCGTCAGGCTGCCGTCACGCGGGTCGATCCGGTACACGCTGCTGTGGCCGAGCTGCGGGTCGCGCGGCACGCCGTGCGGCGCGCGCCGGCCGAAGATCGGATCGGTGAAGTAGACCGAGCCGTCGCTCTTGACGACGATGTCGTTCGGGCTGTTGAGCTCGCGGTCCTCGAAGTGGCTGGCCAGCACCGTGATCGAACCGTCCAGCTCGGTGCGCGTGACGCGGCTGCTCGCATGTTCGCAGGTCAGCAGCCGCCCCTGGCGATCCCAGGTATTGCCGTTGGCCATGTGGCTGGGCTGGCGGAAGCTGGCCACCCCGCTGCGCGCATCCCATCGATGCATCTGGTTGCCGATGATGTCGCTGAACAGCAGCTGCGCCTGTTCGCTGTGCCACAAGGCGCCTTCGGTGAAGACGAAGCCGGTGGCCACCTGTTCGATCGCGGCGTCCGGGTCCACCAGCTGCAGCGCAGCCTCGTTCAAGATCTCGATTGCCATGATGTGCAGTCCTGTATCAAGCCCGGCCGGCGGCATGCCGCAAGACGGGTATTCTGTCAGGGCCGACATGCGGCCCCATGTCGCGCAGACTCAGTCTGCCTTGATGTTGTTGTCCTTGATCAGCTTGGAGAAACGCGCCAGCTCGCCACGCACGAACTCGCCCAGTTCTTCCGGTGTACCCCCGGCGGGTTCGGATGCCAGCCCCTTCATGCGTTCGCGCACATCCGGCAAGGCCAGCACCTTGCGCACTTCGGCGTTGAAGCGGTCGATCGCCACGCGAGGTGTCTTGGCCGGCGCGAACACCGCGTACCACTCGTCAAACACGAAGCCCGGCAGGCCCGACTCGACGGCCGTCGGCACGTCGGGCGCGGTGGTCGCGCGCCTGGCGCTGGTCACGGCCAGCAGGCGCAGGCGTTCCGCCTGGACCATCGGCGACATGGTGGCGTAGCTGGCGAACATCAGCTGGGTCTCGCCTGCCACCGTCGCGGCCATCGACGGGCCAGCGCCCTTGTAATGGATGCCCACGATGTCGGCACCGGTCATCGACTTGAACTGCGCCAGTGCCAGGTGCGGCGGCGAACCGGCGCCGACCAGAGCCGCGTTGAGCTTGCCCGGATTCGCCTTGGCATGCGCGATCAGGTCGGCCACCGACTTCACCGGCAACGCGGGATTGACCGCCATCGCGTAGACACCCTTGGACACCAGCACCACCGGCGCGAGGTCCTTGGCGACGTCGAAAGAGTGCGACGCATACAGATAAGGGTTGGCCGCCAGGTTGCTGGTCGCCAGGCCGAAGGTGTAGCCGTCGGGCGTCGCCTGGGCCACGGCGGTCATGCCGATCATGCTCGAGGCTCCCGGCTTGTTCTCGACGATGACCTGCTGGCCCATGGCTTCAGACAGCTTGCCCGCAATGATGCGGGCCAGCACGTCGGTGCCACCACCCGGGGACCATGGCACGACAAGCTTGATGGGGCGCGTCGGGTAGGCCTGGGCCTGGCCCAAGGCAGGGACGATGCTGGCGAAGCCCGCCAGGACGGCGGTAAGGATGATGGAACGGCGCACGGTGTGTCTCCTTGATGGGAATGGCTGTCGGTGCGCAGTATTCAGCGCCGGGTTGCTGCTGTCCAAAACTATATCTGGATCAGACTAATACACTTCGTGTATGAGTAAACACCTCGACCTGCGTGTGCTGGCATCCTTCCTGGTGTTGGCGGACGAGTTGAACTTCACCCGTGCCGCCGTGCGCCTGCACATGACACAGCCGCCGCTGAGCCTGCAGATCAAGCAACTCGAGGCCGAGCTGGGCGTCGTGTTGTTCCAGCGCAGCAAGCGCAGGGTCGTCTTGACACCGGCTGGAATCGCCTTCCGAGCCGAAGCGGAGAAGATGTTCGCGCAAGAGGAACGGGCCCGCGACGTCGTTCGCCGGGCCGGCATGGGCGAACAGGATGCGCACCTCGCCATCGGCTTTACGCCGATCACGGCGCTCGGGCTGATGCCGGCCCTGCTGCGCCGCTTCAGCGCCGCGGTGCCCAGAGTCCGGTATTCGCTCAAGGAGATGAACTCGCTGTCGCAGTGCACCGCTCTGTTGCATGGCGAACTCGACATCGGGTTCGTGCGACCGCCGGTGATCGAACAAGGCCTGTCGGCCCGGTTGCTGTTCTCGGAGCCGCACGTGCTGGCAGTGCCGGTCGGGCACGCGCTGGCGCAACAGCCCACCGTGCACGTGCGCGAATTGCATGGCCAGCCCCTGACCATGTTCGAGCGCCGCACTGGCCGATACGCGCACGACCTGTTCATGTCGTGGTTGTCGCAAAGCGGCGTCGAGCCGGCGCAGCTGCACGACGCGGTGCAGCACCACGCGATGATGACGCTGGTCAGCGCCGGCGTCGGCCTGGCGGTCGTCCCGGCCTCCAGCGCCTGCCAGCCGATCAACGGCGTGGTGTTCAAGCGGCTGGCCGGTCTGCCGGTGCCGCATATCGAGTTGTGGGTAGCCACCCGCAAGGACGACCGCCATCCCATGGTCGCGCAGTTCCAGGCCCTGGCGCATGATCACGTGACGCAACACCCGGTGCGCCTGCCTGCGTGAATTTCGGCCGGCAGCTTGTCGAAACGGGCCGGCCTTGTTCGTCGTGATGCAACAAGGCACGATGTCGGCAATGCTGGACACACCGTCGGCGCCGCTGGATTGACCATGTCCCGCAACACCGTCAACAAGCACCACTGCGCCGCGTCGCAAGGCGCCATCGCTCACGCTCATCCCGCGACACAGCGGACACACCACCAGGAGACGCCATCATGATGAACCCCGTAGTTCACTTCGAAATGCCCTACCGTGACCGCGACCGCGCCGCGCGTTTCTACGCCGAGGCATTTGGCTGGAAGATGGAGAAACTCGGCGCCGAGATGGGCCATTACGTCGTGGCCACGACGGCCGAAAACGACGCCAAGCCCGGTGCTCCTGCGGGCGCCATCAACGGCGGCCTGTACGAATTCAAGGCCGACTGGCCGGCGCAATACCCGTCGGTCGTGATCGCCGTCGAGGACATGGCGGCGGCCATGGCGCGTGTCACCCAGGCCGGCGGCGAGGTGCTGGGCGAACCGATGGCGATTCCCGGCATCGGCGACTATGTCGCGTTCTTCGACACCGAGCGCAACCGCCACAGCATGCTCAAGCCGATTGCGCCCGCCGCAACATGAGGAGAAGCACCATGCGATTCATGATCATCGTCAAGTCCTGCGACGCGTTCGAGGCCGAGACCACGCCGACACCGGACGACCCCGCGCTGATGGCGGCGATGGCCGACTTCCACGAGGAAATGGCCCGCGCCGGCGTGTTGCTCGACGGCGCCGGGCTGCACCCCAGCCGCACGGGTTGGCGTATCCACTACGACGCCGACGGCCGCCGCCACGTGGTCGACGGACCGTTTGCCGAGGCCAAGGAACTGATCGCCGGCTACACGCTGATCCAGGTGCGCGACCGCGCGGAAGCGATGGAATGGTCGCGCCGTTTCCCGAACCCGGCCGGTGCAGGCAAGGAGGCGGTGATCGAGTTGCGCCAGTTGATCGATCTCGACGAGTTCGAACCGGGACCGGACGTCGACCGCTTCCGCGCACTGAACAATCCAGACCCGTCACGCTGACAGCGCGACCCCACAGGAGCAGCACCATGAACCGACAGATCTTCGTCAACCTTCCGATCAGGGACATGCAGAAATCCCAGGCCTTCTTCCGGGCGATGGGATGGGAGTTCAATCCGCAGTTCACCAATGACCAGGGCGCCTGCCTGGTGGTTGCCGACAACATCTTCGTGATGTTGCTGGTCGAACCGTTTTTCCAGACCTTCACCCAGCTGCCGATCAGCGACGCACGCAAGGCCACCGAGGTGCTGATCGCCCTGTCCTGCACGGATCGCGCCGAAGTCGACGCCTTGGTGGCCAAGGCCGTCGCAGCCGGCGCGACCACGCCAAACCAGCCCAACGACCATGGTTTCATGTACCAGCACGGCTTCGCCGACCTGGACGGTCACCAATGGGAGGTGTTCTGGATGGACATGCGCCAGGCGCCCGCCCAGCCCTAGGGATTGCGCCACAAGCGACGCTGCCGCTGCGTCGCCTGTGTTGACCGGACGACACATCCGGCACCGTCCCCGCTGGCGCCGTGTCAGTGCGCTGCCGTGAAGCGCTTGCGGATGTATCGGGGCTGCTCGATCTCGTCGACGATGGCCAGGGCCAGGTCGGCCACGGCAATGTCGGCTGGCGCCGCGCCGTCCATCAGCAGCTCGTCGCCACCGAGGCGGTAACGGCCCTGCGGCGCAGCCTGGAAACCCCCTCCCGCGGGCGAGATCATGGTCCAGTCCAGTTCCGTCTCGGCCTGGATGCGGGTCAGCTCGTCGCGCGCGGCGCGCGCCCCGGGCACGACGAACGGTGGCACATGGTCGGTGAAAGCCGGTGTATCCACCAGCTGCACACCGGGTGCTACGAACAGGCTGCCCGCACCGCCGACGACCAGCAGGCGTTTGACGCCGGCGGCCTTGACGCCATTGCGGATGGCTTCGGCGCCGCGCAGAAAAGCATCGTACAACTCCGGGTGCATCCAGCCGGGGTTGAAGGCGCTGATCACGGCTTCCTGCCCCGCCACTGCACGCGCCACGGCTGCAGCGTCATAGGCGTCTGCCACGACCTCCTGCACACCGGGTTGCGCCGGCAACCTGCCAGCAACGCGCACCAGGGCGGTGACCGCGTGGCCCCGTGCGAGCAAGGTCTTGAGCACCTCGCTGCCAATCTGGCCAGTAGCTCCGATGAGTGCGATTTTCATGCTGAACTCCCATGTGATTGTGAAGCTGGTAACGATATAGAAACCAGAAGAAGCCCGGTAGACGGCTAATCAAGAAATGTTTGTTAAGCTGTATTTCATGATGGACGATCTGAAGCAACTCGCCTTGTTCGCCGAGGTCGTGCGTGCAGGCTCGCTGAGCGCAGCCGCCCGCCACCTCGGCATCAGCACCTCGGCCGTGAGCCAGCAACTGCGCGCACTGGAGCAGTCCCATGGCGTGACGCTGCTGCACCGCTCCACGCGCAAGCTCGCGCTGACCGGAGCCGGCGCCCAACTGGCCACCCATGCCACGGCGATCGTGGATGCCGCCGCGCGCGCCCGTGCACAGCTCAGCCTGACGCGCGACGCGCCCGAAGGCGAGCTGCGCGTGTCGGCCCCGGCCGGTTTTGCACGCCATCTGGCACCGGCGCTGGCACCACTGCTGGTCCAGTACCCGTCCCTGACGCTGCGGCTGCAGGTCGACGACCGCATGATCGATCTCATCGACGCCCGCATCGACCTGGCGATACGGGGCGGTCGCATGCCCGACGCCAATCTGGCTGCACGCCCCTTGTGCGACATCACGTTCATGCTCTTCGCCGCACCTGCGTACCTGGCCGCAGCCGGCACGCCGGCCAGCCCTGCCGATCTGCCGGCCCACCAGTGGCTGGCCGTGTCGCGTGAAGGGGAGCCGGTCCACATGCAGTTTCAACCTAAATCCGGCAGTTACCCTGTAGCCGGGAGGCCGATTGGGGGCCTGAA
>CAXBDR010000096.1:0-15480 GCA_963974265.1 uncultured Rhodoferax sp. | reverse complement strand
CGGCGCCGCTCGACCGTGTTCGTGGTGTCGGACTTCATCAGCACGCCGGGCTGGGAAAAGCCGCTGGGCCAACTGGCGCAGCGCCACGACGTGGTCGCGATCCGGCTGCTCGACCCCATGGAGCTCGACCTGCCCGACCTGGGGATGGTGCCGATCCGCGACGCCGAGACCGGCGAGCAACTGCTGGTCGACACGCATGACGCCGGGTTCCGCAAGCGCTTCGCCCGCATTGCCGCCCAGCGCGAAGCCGACCTGCGCCAGTCGTTCGCGCAGTCCGGCGTGGACACGCTGGAACTTTCGACCGACGACGACCTCGTACAGGCAGTGATGCGATTCGCCGACCTGCGCAAGCGCCGCAGTCGGCTGTCGGGGGCCAGCGCGGTCATGTCAACGCGCGCGGTGGCGGCCGGCTGACCAGGAGACCCGGTATGAATATCCCCGTGACCTTCATGTGGCCCCAGTTCCTGTGGCTGATGGTGGCCGTTCCGCTGCTGGTGGCGGTCTACATCTGGCTGCTGCGGCGCAAGAAGAAACTCGCACTGCGTTACGCCAGCCTGTCCATCGTCAAGGAGGCCATGGGCGCGGGCATGCTCTGGCGCCGCCACGTGCCGCCGATCCTGTTCCTGCTGGCCATCACCGCGATGCTGCTGGCCGCCTCGCGCCCATACGCCGTCATCTCCCTGCCCTCGACGCAGGAGACCATCATCCTGGCGATGGACGTCTCGGGCAGCATGCGCGCCACCGATGTCAAACCGAACCGGCTGGTTGCGTCGCAGGACGCGGCCAAGGCCTTCCTCAAGGACCTGCCGCGCAACGTGCGCGTGGGCATCGTGGCCTTCGCCGGCACCGCCTCCGTCGTCCAGCCTCCGACGCTGAGCCGCGAAGACCTGGTCACGGCGATCGACAAGTTCCAGTTGCAGCGCGCCACCGCCATCGGCAGCGCCATGGTGGTTGCGCTGGCGGAGATATTCCCGGAAGAAGGCATCGACCTCACGGCGCTGACCTACGGCAACAATCGCCAGCGCGGCATCTCCATCGACCAGGTCAAGCCCAAGAACCCGAAGAAGGAATTCGTGCCGGTTCCGCCGGGTTCGTACAACTCGGCCGCCATCATCCTGCTTACCGACGGCCAGCGCACCACCGGCATCGACTCGATGGAGGCCAGCAAGATGGCGGCCGAACGCGGCGTTCGCGTCTACACGGTGGGTGTCGGAACCGTCGAGGGCGAGACCATCGGCTTCGAAGGCTGGTCGATGCGGGTGCGACTCGACGAACCCACGCTCAAGGCCATCGCGCTGCAGACCCAGGCCGAATACTTCTACGCCGGCACCGCCGAGAACCTCAAGCAGGTCTACGAAAAACTCAGTTCCCGGCTGACCGTCGAGAAGAAGGAAACCGAAATCTCCGGCCTGCTGGCGCTGGTGGCCTCCATCCTGGCGATGGCGTCGGCGGCGCTGTCGCTGTTGTGGTTCAACCGGATCCTCTGACAACAGCCGGTATGCGCTGCACCGGTCGAGAATTCCTCCGCCGGGAGCGCATGTTGCAAAGCAAGATCTGCCCCCAGGACGTATCGGCCGCAATACGGTTCGTGTCGCGCCGCTGATCGATTGACCTGGTATGTCCTGGCCCGAAGATCGGAGCATACCCATGCGAAAGCTGAACGCAAGTTGCCTTTGCGGTGACATCCGGATGGCAATAGTCGATGACTTCACCTATTTCGGCCTATGCCATTGCTCGCAGTGCCGAAAGATGTCGGGGTCGGCATTCAGTGCCTTCGCCGGTGTGCCATTCGAAAACCTCGAGATCCTCAAGGGCGAGGAGCTTGTCTGCCGGTTCCAAAAGTCACCAGGCAACGTGGTGGCATTCTGCAACCGTTGTGGTTCGAGTCTGTTCGGCGAACATGTGGACCGCCGGCTGTACCACGTCAGAGCTGGCATCCTGGATGACGAACCAACGCAGAAACCGACAGCCAGCTATTACTTCGGCTCAAGAGCTCTGTGGCATGACCCGGATGGGCAGATCAAGCGCCTCGACACCCTGGGATGATTGCCGGCCACCGCCTGTCACCGCGGCGCCCACATCGATCAACCTACCGCCGCCGTCAACGTCCCCCGGTCCAGCCGGTACTGCCGCGCGCACCGCGCCGCCAGGCTCTCGTCGTGCGTCACGACGACAAACGCGGTTCCCTGGTCGCGCGCCAGGCCCATCATCAGTTCGAACACGCCGTCAGCCGTGCTGCGGTCCAGGTTGCCGGTGGGTTCGTCGGCCAGCACGCAGGCCGGTTGCGTGACCAGCGCGCGGGCGATGGCGACGCGTTGGCGTTCGCCACCCGACAGTTCGGACGGCCGGTGCTGCAGCCGGTCCTGCAAGCCGACGCTGGCCAGCGTGGAGGTCGCGGCACGGGCCGCATCCAAGGGCGCCATGCGGCGGATCCACAGCGGCATGGCGACGTTGTCCAGCGCGCTGAATTCCGGCAGCAGGTGGTGGAACTGGTAGACGAAACCGAGGTGCCGGTTGCGCAGCGCACCCTGTTCGGCGGCGCTGCGGGTGGACAGGTCCTGACCCATCAACTGCACGCTGCCGCTGGTGGGGGCATCGAGCGCGCCGAGCAGGTGCAGCAAGGTGCTCTTGCCCGAGCCCGAGGCGCCGACGATGGCCAGCGTGTCGCCGGCATGGACCTGCAGGTCGACACCGTTCAATACCGTCACGTCGAGCCGGCCTTCGCTGAAACGCTTGGTCAGGCCCTGGGCCTGCAGCACCACATCCCTATTCATAACGCAAGGCCTCGGCCGGGTTGACGCGGCTGGCGCGCCAGCTCGGATAAATCGTGGCCAGGAAGGCCAGCACCAGCGAGATGACCGCAATCGGCACGATGTCGGCCTGCTGCGGGTCGCTGGGCATGCGGCTGATCAGGTAGATGTCCTTGGGCAGGAAGGTCGCGCCCAGCAACTGCTCGAGCGCCGGCACGATGACGTCGATGTTGAACGCCACGCCCAGCCCCAACGCCAGCCCGGCCAGCGTGCCGATCACGCCGACCATCGCGCCCTGCACGACGAAGATGCCCATGACAGAGCGCGGACTCGCGCCCAGCGTGCGCAGGATGGCGATGTCGGCGCGTTTGTCGGTCACCGTCATCACCAGCGTACTCACGAGGTTGAACGCCGCCACCGCGACGATCAGGGTCAGGATGATGGACATCATGCGTTTTTCCACCTGCACCGCGGCGAACCAGGTGCGGTTCTGTCGTGTCCAGTCGCGGATCACCAGGTTGCCGCTCATCGAGCCCGCCAGTTCGGCGGCCACCTCGCGCGCCTGGTGCAGGTCGCGCAACTTGAGCCGCACGCCGGTCGGGCCTTCCAGACGGTAGATGCGTGCCGCGTCGTCCATGTGCATCAGCGCCAGCGCCGAGTCGTATTCGAAATGGCCGGAGTCGAAGGTGCCCACCACCGTCATCTGCTTGAGCCGCGGCACCACGCCGGCCGGCGTGATCTGGCCGCTGGGCGTGATCAGGGTGACGCTGTCGCCTTCGCGCACGCCGAGCGCGCGCGCCAGTTCGCCGCCGAGCAGGATGCCGAAGGAACCCGGCACCAGCCGCGCCAGCCCGCTGCGGCCCATGGAGCGGCCCAGGTCGGTGACGTCGAGTTCGCGCTGCGGGTCGATGCCGCGCACCAGCGTGGCCTTCATGTCTTCGCCGCGCGCCAGCAGGCCTTGCGCGAACACGAAGGGCGCGGCGCCGATCACCTGGGCGTTGCCCTTGGCCTCGGCCAGCGTGCGTTCCAGGTCGGGAAGGGCCGCGCCGTCGGCGGCATAGATCTCGATGTGCGAGACCACGCCCAGCATGCGGTCACGCACTTCCTTCTGGAAGCCGTTCATCACGCTGAGCACGATGATCAGCGCCGCCACGCCCAGCGCGATGCCCAGCATCGAGACACCGGAGATGAAGGAGATGAAGCCGTTGCGCCGTGTCGCGCGGCCGGCACGGGTGTAGCGCCAGCCCAGGATCAGTTCGTAAGGCACTTGCATCAGCGGCGGCGGCACGACAGGGGCATGTTCGGATCGGAGGAGAAATACGGGACAGCGGCGATTGTGGCATCCCGCCTCAGACCCGCGCAGGGCCCGGCCTTCTTGCGCGGACAATAGGCCCATGCAGTTGCTGATCCCGTATGCGTTCCTGACCGACGACCCGCGCTGCGCGCAGGCCGCGGCCGGGCTGCAGCTGCCGGTGCTCGAGCAGTTGCTGCGCCGCCTGGGCCTGACGCGCACCGACACGTTCTCGCCGCAGACCTTGTCGCCCCCCCATGAACAGGTGCTGGCCCGGGCCCTCGGGCTGCCGGTACGCGATGGCAACATCCCCTGGGCCGCGTTGGAACTGTGCCGCGGCGGCGACCCCGGCACGGCCGGCTGGGCCTGGGTCACGCCGGCCCACTGGCAGATCGGCGCGGACCGCATCCAGATGATGGACCCGGCCGCGCTGCAACTGACCGAGGACACATCGCGCGCCCTGCTCCAGGCCATGGAGCCCTGGTTCGCGCAGGACGGCATCACGCTGCAATTCGATCGCGCCGATCGCTGGCTGGCACAGGGCGCGGTTTTCACCGAGCTGGCCAGCGCGTCGCTGGACCGGGTGATCGGCGTCGACCTGGCCCCCTGGCTGCCAGCGACCGCCGCGTTGCGCCGGCTGCAGAACGAGATGCAGATGCTGCTCTACACCCACCCGATCAACGACGCGCGCAGCGCGCGGGGCCTGCCGACCGTCAACTCGTTCTGGATCAGCGGCAGCGGCGCCTTGCCCGGCGCGATACCCGAGGTGCCACAACCGGTGGTCGCGCACACGCTGCGCAGCCCCGCGCTGCACGGCGACTGGGCCGGCTGGACGCAGGCCTGGCGGCAGGTCGACCAGGGCGCCTGCCAGGAACTCGCGGCGGCGCTCGAACGCGGCGCACCCGTGGAACTGGTCTTGTGCTCGGAACGCGATGCGTTGCATTTCACACCGGCGAGCGGCGGCTGGCGCGAACGTCTGCGACGCCGCTTCCGCCGCACCACCTTGAAGGAGTTCATCGGCACATCATGAAGATCACCACCCGCGACATCCCTCCCCGCGCAGCCTGGACACTGGAACAGGCCGGCGTGCATCCGCTGCTGGCCCGGCTGTATGCGGCGCGTGGCGTCAACGCCATGGACGAACTCGACGAAGGCCTGAACCGCCTGTTGCCGCCGACCGGCCTGCGCGGCAGCGCCGAGGCGGCCACACTGCTGGCCGACGCCATCGCCCAGGACAAGCGACTGTGCATCGTGGCCGACTACGACTGCGACGGCGCCACCGCCTGCGCCGTCGGTATCCGCGGGCTGCGCCTGCTCGGCGCGCGCCAGGTCGCCTACATCGTGCCCGACCGGGTACGCGACGGCTACGGCCTGACGGCGCCGATCGCCCAGCGCGTCAAGGACAGCGGCGCCGACGTGTTGATCACGGTCGACAATGGCATCGCCAGCATCGAAGGCGTCGCGCACGCGCGCACGCTCGGCCTGCAGGTGCTGGTCACCGATCACCACCTGCCCGCCAGCGAGCTGCCGCAGGCCGATGTCATCGTGAACCCGAACCAGCCCGGCTGCGGTTTCGAGAGCAAATCGATCGCCGGCGTCGGCGTGATGTTCTACGTGTTGCTGGCGCTGCGCTCGGAGTTGCGCGCCCGCGGCGTGTTCACGGCCCAGAACCAGCCCAAGCTCGATACCCTGCTGCCGCTGGTGGCCATGGGCACGGTGGCCGACGTGGTGCGGCTCGACGCGAACAACCGCCGCCTGGTCGCCCAGGGGCTCAAGCGGGTGCGCGCCGGTGCCTTGCCCGCCGGCATGGCCGGGTTGTTCAGCGCTGCCGGTCGATCGGCGCCGATCGCCACCACCTTCGATTTCGGCTTCGCACTGGGCCCGCGCATCAATGCGGCCGGCCGCCTGAGCGACATGACGCTGGGCATCGAATGCCTGCTGACCGACGACCCGCAGAAGGCGGCCGAACTGGCGCGCCAGCTCGACGCGATCAACCGCGAGCGGCGCGAGATCGAAGGCGACATGCGGGCGCAGGCGATGGAGATCGCCGAGTCGCTGTTCGAGGATGGCGAGGAGCCGCCACCGGCGATCTGCGTGTTCGACCCCGACTTCCACGAAGGCGTGGTCGGCATCGTGGCCTCGCGCATCAAGGACAAGCTGCACCGGCCGACCTTCGTGTTCGCCGCCAGCCAGGCGCCGGGCAAGGAACACGAACTCAAGGGCTCGGGCCGCTCGATCCCGGGTTTCCACCTGCGCGACGCGCTCGACCTGGTGGCCAAGCGCCATCCCGGCGTGTTGCTGCGTTTCGGCGGCCACGCCATGGCCGCGGGCTGCACCGTGGCCGAGGAACACCTGGACGCCTTCGAGCAGGCACTGGCCGAGGTGGCGATGGAGTGGCTGGACGCAGCCACGCTGCAGCGCCGACTCGAGACCGATGGCCCGCTGGCACCCGAATACCGGCGTGTGGACCTGGTCGACACCTTGCACAAGGAGGTCTGGGGCCAGGGTTTCGCACCGCCGGTGTTCAGCGAGGAACTCGACGTGGTCTCGCAGCGCCTGGTGGGCGAGAAACACCTGGCGCTCAAGCTGCTGCACCAGGGCACGCCGATCGACGGCATCTGGTTCAACCACACCGACAACCTGCCGCCGCGCGCGCGCATCGCGTTCCGGCTCGATGCCGACGAATGGAACGGCACGCGCAAGCTCAAGTTCCTGATCGAAGGTGTCGAGACGCCGGCGCGCTGAGCGCGACAATCGACCCTTCCCGATTCATCCAACCTCAAAACGGCTCCACACCATGACCGCACCCGCAAGCTTCGACCTCTCCGGCCGCCTGGCCCTGATCACCGGCTCCAGTGCCGGCATCGGCTTCGCGCTGGCACGCGGCCTGGCACAGGCCGGCGCCGCGGTCGTCATCAACGCGCGCAATGGCGACAAGCTGGCGCAGGCCGCCAAGACGCTGCGCGACGAAGGCGCGACCGTGCACACGCTGGCTTTCGACGTGACCGATGCCGACGCGGTGGCCAAGGCCGTGGCCACGATCGAGACCGACATCGGGCCGATCGACATCCTGGTCAACAACGCGGGCATGCAGCGCCGTGCGCCGCTGGAAGACTTCACGCAGGAACACTGGCACGAACTGATGCGCACCAACGTCGACAGCGTGTTCATGGTCGGCCAGGCCGTGGCACGCCACATGATCGCGCGCAAACGGGGCAAGATCATCAACATCTGCTCGGTGCAAAGCGAACTCGGCCGTCCGAACATCGCGCCGTACACCGCCAGCAAGGGCGCGGTCAAGATGCTGACCAAGGGCATGGCGATCGACTGGGGCCAGCATGGCATCCAGGTCAACGGCCTGGGGCCGGGATATTTCAAGACCGAACTCAACGATGCCCTGGTCAGGAACCCGGAGTTCAGCAGCTGGCTGGTCGGGCGCACGCCCTCGCGCCGCTGGGGCGACGTGGAAGACCTGGTCGGTCCGGCGGTATTCCTGGCCAGCGACGCGTCGAAGTTCGTCAACGGCCATATCCTGTATGTCGACGGTGGCGTGACCGCCACCTTGTGACGTCGGCCCGCGCGCCGGCACCTCCCTTCACCAAACGCAATACCGGGGAAACCTGTCCATGGAAGCACTCGTCATCCACGCCGCGAAGGACCTGCGGGTCGAAACCATCGTCACCGAGCCGGTCGCGCCCGGCCAGATCCGGGTGCGGGTGCGCAAGGGCGGCATCTGCGGCTCGGACCTGCACTATTACAACCACGGCGGCTTCGGCACGATCCGCGTCAAGGAACCCATGGTGCTGGGCCACGAGATCGCCGGCCTGGTCGAGCAGGTGGCCGACGGCGTGACCGGCATCGCCGTCGGCGACCGGGTTGCCGTCAGCCCCAGCCGGCCCTGCGGCCGCTGCACCTATTGCCAGCAAGGCCTGCAGAACCACTGCCTGGACATGCGTTATTACGGCAGCGCCATGCGCACGCCCCATGTGCAAGGCGCGTTCCGCCAGGAGATCGTCTGCGACGCCAGCCAGGCGCACAAGCTGGCCGACGGCATCAGCGACGGCGAAGGCGCGATGGCCGAGCCGCTGTCGGTGGCGCTGCACGCGGTGCGCCGCGCCGGCTCGCTGCTGGGCAAACGCGTGCTGGTCACCGGCTGCGGGCCGATCGGCGCGCTGATCATCGTCGCGGCGCGCCGCGCCGGCGCGGTGCATATCGTGGCCACCGACGTCAGCGACTTCACGCTGCGCAGCGCCGCCCGGGTGGGCGCCGACGAGGCGATCAACGTGGCCGACAAGCCCGATGGCCTGGCGCCGTATTGCGCCGACAAGGGCAGCTTCGACGTGTTGTTCGAGGCCAGCGGCAACGAACGCGCCTTGCGCGGCGCCCTGGATGCGCTGCGCCCGCGCGGCGTGATCATGCAGGTCGGCCTGGGTGGCGACATGACGCTGCCGCTCAATACCATCGTGGCCAAGGAATTCGACCTGCGCGGCGCTTTTCGATTCCACGAAGAGTTCGCGATCGCGGTCGAACTGCTGAACAAGGGCCTGATCGACGTGAAGCCGCTGATCTCGGCCACCGTGCCGTTTCGCGACTCCGGACGTGCCTTTGCGCTGGCAGCCGACCGGTCGCAGGCGATGAAGGTGTTGCTGGATTTCGAATGAAACGCCAACTGCGCCACACGAGGCCGGCGCGGCGCCCCAGGCGCGGCGCATAAAATCGGGGCTTCGCAACCGTAGCCGTGGAGCCCCTCACATGTCAGACCAGAAATACCGTCTTGTCACGCGCAGCGATTTCGATGGGCTCGTCTGTGCGATCCTGCTCAACGAAATCGGGCTGATCGACGACATCAAGTTCGTGCACCCCAAGGATATGCAGGACGGCAAGGTCGCCATCACCGGCCGCGACATCACGACCAACCTGCCCTACGTGCCGGGCGCGCACCTGGTGTTCGACCACCATGCGTCCGAGACGGTGCGCAACACGGGCGAGCGGCCCAAGAACTACATCATCTACCCCGGTGCGCCTTCGGCCGCGCGGGTGGTCTACGAGTGCTACGGCGGCAAGTCGCGATTCCCCGATTCGTTCGACGACATGATGATCGCGGTGGACAAGAGCGACGCCGCCGAGTTCTCGATCGAGGAGATCCTCGAACCCAAGGGCTGGGTGCTGCTGAACTATTTGATGGACTCGCGCACCGGCCTGGGACGTTTCCGCGAGTTCCGCATCAGCAACTACCAGTTGATGCTCGACCTGATCAACTACGTGCGCAACCACACGATCGACGAGGTGCTGGCGCTGCCCGACATGGTGGAACGTGTCACGCTGTATTTCGAGCATGCCGACAAGGCCAAGGAACAACTGCAGCGATGCACCACGGTGCACGGCAACCTGGCCGTGCTCGACCTGCGCAACGAGGAGACCATCTACGCGGTCAACCGCTTCATGATCTACGCCTTGTTCCCGCAGACCAACATCTCGATCCACGTGATGTGGGGGGTGCAGAAGCAGAACACCGTGTTCGCCACCGGCAAGTCCATCACCAACCGCAGTTCAAAGACCAATATCGGCGAACTGATGCTCACGTACGGTGGTGGCGGCCACGAGAACGCCGGCACCTGCCAGATCGCCAACGACAAGGCCGATGCGGTGCTGCAGGAACTGATCGCCAGGATCAACGCCGACGGTTGAGCGCGCACAGCGCGTGTGCTGCGCGGGCCGCTCCGACGCAGCCCTGTGGCCTTTCGGCGCCTCCGCAAGGGCCGCCTGCGGCCAGGACCTAAAATCCGGGGGTGAAAACCATTCTCAACGCCGACCTGCATTGCCACTCCGTGGTCTCCGACGGCACGCTGACCCCCGAAGCGCTGGCCGAGCGGGCGAAGAACAACGGCGTCGAGTTGTGGTCCCTGACCGACCATGACGAAATCGGCGGCCAGGCACGGGCCGCCGCCGCTGCCCGGGCCCAGGGCATGCATTACCTGACTGGCACCGAGATCTCCGTCACCTTCGTCGGCAAGACGGTACACATCGTCGGCCTGGGATTCGACGCCGACGACCCGGCCATCCGCGAAGGCCTGGCCCGCACCCGCGGCGGGCGTGGCCAACGCGCTCATGACATGGCCGACGGCCTGGCCAAGGTCGGCATCCCGGGCGCCTATGAAGGCGCGCTCAAATACGCCGGCAACCACGACCTGATCTCGCGCACGCATTTCGCACGATTCCTGGTCGAATCCGGCGTGTGCAAGGAAACCAACGAAGTCTTCCGAAAGTACCTGACCGAAGGCAAGCCGGGTTACGTCGAGCACCGCTGGGCCACGCTGAAGGACGCGGTGGGATGGATCACCCGGGCCGGCGGTGTCGCCGTGATCGCACATCCGGCGCGTTACAAGTTCACGGCCAACGAGGAATATGCCTTGTTCACCGAGTTCAAGAACCATGGCGGCCAGGCGGTCGAGGTGGTCACCGGCAGCCACACCAGCGCCGAATACGTGACCTATGCCGAGACCGCGCGCGAATTCGGCCTGGCCGCCTCGCGTGGCAGCGACTTCCACAGCCCGGACGAGTCCCATACCGACCTGGGCACCTTGCCGCTGCTGCCGGGCAGCCTGACACCGGTGTGGGAACTGCTGGAGTCCCGCATCCAGTGACCCGCCCTGCCCCCCAGCCGCGCCGGAGCTGAACCATGGCGCAACACTTCGAATTGCATCCCGACAATCCGCAGCCGCGCCTGCTCAGGCAGGCGGTGGCCATGCTCGAGCGCGGCGGCATCCTGGCGGTGCCGACCGATTCCAGTTACGCGCTGGTGTGCCACCTGGACGACAAGGCCGCTGCCGACCGACTGCGGCGCATCCGCGGCGTCGACGACAAGCACCACCTGACGCTGCTGTGCCGCGACCTGAGCGAGCTGGCCAACTACGCGCGCGTCGACAACCGGCAATACCGGCTGCTCAAGTCGCTGACGCCCGGCCCGTACACCTTCATCCTCGATGCCTCCAAGGAGGTGCCGCGGCGCGTCAGCCATCCGCAGCGCAAGACCATCGGCATGCGGGTGCCCGAACACCGGGCCTTGCAGGAACTGCTCGGCTTGCACAACGGCCCGCTGCTGGCGACCACGCTGATCCCGCCCGGCGAGAGCGAACCGCTGAACGACGCGCACGAGATCCGGGAGCAGTTCGAACACCAGATCGAAGCCGTGCTCGATTCCGGCGCCTGCCCGCACCAGGCCACCACCGTGCTCGACCTCACCGGCGGAGAACCCGTGCTGCTGCGCCAGGGTCGCGGCGACGTCGCGGCGCTGGGCCTGTAAGCGGCGGCCCCGGGCCCCTGCTGCGGCACGTCTGACACAATCGACCGGTGGACACCTCCAACCTGATTCAATCCATCCTGATCTATGCACTGCCGGTGCTGTTTGCGATCACCGTCCACGAAGCCGCGCACGGATATGCGGCCCTGCATTTCGGCGACGACACGGCCTACAAGCTGGGGCGCATCACGCTGAACCCGATCCGGCACATCGATCCGGTGGGCACGATCCTGATTCCCCTGATGTTGTTGTTCTCCACCAGCGGCGCGTTCATGTTCGGATACGCCAAGCCGGTACCGGTGCGCTTCGGCAACCTGAACAATCCCAAGCGCGACATGGTCTGGGTGGCGCTGGCCGGGCCCGCATCCAACCTGGCCCAGGCGTTTTTCTGGGGCGTGCTGCTGATCGTGCTCCATGCCGCGGGCGTGAGCGAGCCCTTCTTCATCAAGATGTGCCAGGGCGGCGTGCTGGTCAACGTCATCATGTTCGTACTCAACCTGTTCCCGTTGCCCCCGCTGGACGGCGGCCGGATCCTGGTCGGCCTGTTGCCGTATCGGCAAGCCGCCATGGTGGCCCGCATCGAGCCCTGGGGCTTCTTCATCGTGCTGGGCCTGCTGTTCCTGGGTGTCATCAGCACCTTCTGGATGCAGCCGCTGATGGCGCTGACCTTCGGCCTGCTCGACATGGTCCTGACCCCGTTCACCTGGCTGCTGCGATAGACCGGCACCATTCTTCATCCGCACCATGAGCACCACGCGTTTTCTCACCGGCATCACCACCTCCGGCACCCCGCATCTGGGCAACTACGTCGGCTCCATCCGGCCGTCGGTGCGCGCCAGCCAGCGCGCCGATGTCGAGAGCTTCTATTTCCTGGCCGACTACCACGCGCTGATCAAGGTCGGCGAGCCGGCACGCGTGCAGCGCTCAACGCTGGAGATTGCCGCCAGCTGGCTGGCCGCCGGGCTGGACCCGGAACGCGTGACCTTCTACCGCCAGTCCGACATCCCCGAGATCCCCGAGCTGACCTGGTTCCTGACCTGCGTCACCGGCAAGGGCCTGCTCAACCGCGCACACGCCTACAAGGCGGCGGTGGACAAGAACACGGCCGCCGGCGTCGACATCGACTCCGACGTGACGGCCGGGCTGTTCATGTACCCGGTGCTGATGGGCGCTGACATCCTGATGTTCAACGCCCACAAGGTGCCGGTCGGGCGCGACCAGGTCCAGCACCTGGAGATGGCGCGCGACATGGCGAGCAGCTTCAACCATCGCTACGGAGCGCACTTCACGCTGCCCGAGGTCGTGATCGAGGAGTCGGTCGCCACGCTGCCTGGCACCGACGGGCGCAAGATGAGCAAGAGCTACGACAACACCATCCCGTTGTTCTCGTCGCGCGCCGAGCTGAAGAAACTCATTGCCGGCATCGTCACCGACTCGCGCCTGCCGGGCGAGGCCAAGGAGGTGGAGGGTTCCGCGCTGTTCCAGATCTTCCAGGCCTTCGCCAGCGAGGAAGAAACCGCGAGCCTGCGCAAGGCCTATGCCGACGGCGTTGCCTGGGGCGACGCCAAGGCACAGGTGTTCGAACGGCTGGACGCGGAAATCACTCCGATGCGCGAACGTTACGAGGCGCTGATCGCCGATCCGGCGAAGATCGAGGCCATCCTGCTGCGCGGCGCAGCCAAGGCCCGCGCCATCGCCACACCCTTCATGGCCGGCGTGCGCCACGCGGTCGGCCTGCGCAACCTGGGCAGCACCGACACGGGCAAGAAGGCCAAGGCCGACGCCAAGGCCGCCTTGCCGACGTTCAAGCAATACCGGGAAAAGGATGGCCGGTTCGCCTTCAAGCTGGTCGACCCCAAGGGCCGCCTGTTGCTACAAAGCCAGGGCTTTGCGTCGCCCAAGGACGCGGGCGCGGCCATCGCCCGGCTGCAGCAGGTCGGCGCGTCCGCGCTGACGGCCTTCGAGGGGCAGGTGGCAGCGGCCGAAGGCGTGCCCCAGGAAGAGATCGCGGCGGCGTTGCAACAACTGGCCGACGCCGCCTGAAATCGATCTGATCCGGGTCAAGCAGCCCGTGGCGGCTGCTACAATCCCACCCGTTCGGCATTCAGGAGAGGTGGCAGAGTGGTCGAATGTACTTGACTCGAAAGAGAGTGCATTCCAAATGTCGGCGCTGCAACTAATTGAAATAGAACAAGATTTTTACTTTCTAGCAGACAAAAAAGCTTGCAAAGATTTGCAAAGTCTTTGATTTAGCGTGTGCTGCTAGAATTCAAGGTTGTGCCGAGAAGGCACATGGAGAGGTGGCAGAGTGGTCGATTGTACTTGACTCGAAAGAGAGTGCATTCCAAATGTCGGCGCTGCAACCAATTGTTTTATAAAGAGATTTTCACTCTCTAGCAGACTAAATGGCTTGCAAAGATTTGCAAAGTCTTTGATTTAGCGTGTGCTGCTAGAATTCAAGGTTGTGCCGTGAAGGCACATGGAGAGGTGGCAGAGTGGCCGAATGTACCTGACTCGAAATCAGGCGTACCGCAAGGTACCGTGGGTTCGAATCCCACCCTCTCCGCCGAAATACAACGGTCTGATGCTACAAACAACATAGCGTCAGACCGTTTTTTCTTTGCAAAGTCGCTTTGATTCCTGGTGGCCACTCATCGCGCAGTGCGTTACCGCCACTACGTGCAAAGAAATGACCAATTTCTTAACGAAAGCATGCCTCCTTTTTAAGCACGTGCCTCTCTCGACAACCAAAAGACTACGCATGCGGCTTGATCATCGTCGTTGATGACGGTGTTCGCACCTTGGCCAACTGCTCACGCGACTTCTTCATCTTCAACTGATCGGCACTTAGATTGGCCTGCGTGGTCAACTGCTTCGCCTTGTCTTTCGCCGCTTTGGCTGTGTCCTTCAAACGTTTGACACGCTGCTCCTCAGCCGTGCCCTGCTCAATCTCGTCTAGTCTCATACAAGCCTCCCGTTCAAACATGTATTTATCGGGGGCTTGCATCAAACGCGTCACGTTCAAGTCGATAGGCATGATTTAGGACGGAAAGACAACTGTCGACGACAGCTGACACTCGGGTAGCACAGCCGACCGCTGCATTCCAGCCTCAAATGGCCGCTTGCCTGACCCAGATGTAGCTCCCCAAACAGGATCACTCCAGTTCATCAGGAGGTCATTCCGGCACTATTAGTTCAGCCTCCTTGCCAGCTGGCCGAAACCACAACTCACGAATCGCTGCGTCGTCGCTCTTCGGCTTCGGTTTCACGTCACGCACCTTAAAGGTTGTCGGCAAATTGACCGCGTTGCCGAAAATCAAAGCGTGCTGCTTTGGCAGTGAAGGCAGGCGCTTCATGACACTGTCTGAGACGAACGGGGTCATCTGCCGGATGTGTTGCAAGTCGTCTGGGTTCTGAATGCGATGGACGACAAAGTTCGAGCACTGTGACAGAACGGTCTTTGACAACTCACTCGGCCGCTGAGAGGCGACCATGAGGAAAAGGCCGTACTTGCGCCCCTCCTTGGCGATTCGCTGAAAAATGCGGGCGGCGTCAATCGCATGTCCGGAAGAGCGCTCCGGAATATATCGGTGGGCCTCCTCAAGAATCAGATTGACCGGCGTCCGGTTTCTCGGATCAGCTCTACGCAGTCGATCAAATATCAGCCGCGCAATGACCGCGGAAGCCACCTCAACTACCTCATCACCTGCGTCATTCATGTCGAGCAAGATGACTTGGGCTGACTTATCGAACTTGTCCGCAGAACGAGTCAATCCTATAAGTCGTTCAACGTACTGCAATGGATCCACCTCGTGCGGCGAGAGCTGGTCTGGCGGCACTCGAAGGAACGCAAATTCCTCGCGCTGTCGAATCCACTTGAAGCGAGTGAGCATCTGCGCGCAGTAGTCACGAATCTGACGGTTCCCATGTGCCTCCTCGTACAACAACGCAAGATCCAGTGCGTGTTCAAGGTCGTCGAACTCGAATTTTCGATAGGCATAGTTTGGAAGAACTACATCTTCTCGGATCAAGTCCATCAGGATGCTGGTCATCCCCTCCGCATCCGCGAACTCACCGTACTTCACGACGATCATGGCCCTGACGACATCTAGATTGAGATCGTCAGTATGGAAGGTCGA
>CAXBDR010000095.1:0-15502 GCA_963974265.1 uncultured Rhodoferax sp. | reverse complement strand
AGGCCGGTTTCGAGGCCGGTTTCGAGGCCGGTTTCGAGGCCGGTTTCGAGGCCGGGTTTCATTCAGTATGCTGAATCAGAATCATTGTACGGAATGTGCCGGATCTGTTCAAGCGAAAAATCCTGGGGTAAACCCGTGGTTCCTGGCGTGCGAGCCGAGCGGGGCGGCACGTCTCAGCGCGATGGCCGGGCTGCGGACCGGCCGGCTGGTGTCAGTCGATCTGCACGAGCTTGCGCAGCAGGCGCAGCAATTCGTCCTGTTCGCTGGGTTCGAGCGGCGCGAGCAGCTTGTGGTACATCGGCGCCACGCGCGGCCGCATCTCGGCCAGCACGCCTTCGCCATCCGGCGTGAGGCTCAGGCTGCGCTGGCGGCGCGGCAACAAGGCGCGTGCGATCCATCCCTTGGCTTCGAGCCGGGTGGCGATGTCGGCCGTGGTCGAGGTGTCCAGCGCCACGCGGTCGGCCAGCGTGACCTGGTCGATGCCGGGGTTGTCGTGCAGTGCGCACAGGATGGCGTATTGCACCGGCGTGACCTGGCTGCCGTGCGCGTCACGGAACAGCGACACCGCCAGCTGGTGCGCACGCCGGATCAGGTGGCCGGGCTCCGACTGCAGCGGAATCGGCGTGTCGGCGAATGCGGGTTCCCCGTCGGACGGCGTCGGGGACGGGGTGTTCGGGGGGCGGGTTCGGGGCATCGGATGGCGGGGCGGGTCGACCGGATGGACTATAAGCGTGCGCTTGCGCGGCCATGATAATCGTCGTTCGTGCCCCGCTTGCCTCGACCTTCCATGCCTTGCGATCGAACCGTTCCGCACCCCTGCACGGGTTTGCGCCGGCCCGGCGCCGGCGCCGCCCTGCCAGTCCGCGGAGCCTGGCATGCAGCCTGAACCGTTGCTGCTGATTCCCGGCCTGATGTGTGACCGCGCCGTCTGGCAAGCGGTCATCGCCGAACTCACGGCGGTGCGTCATTGCCAGGTGCTCGAACCGGGCGCCGAAGACGATCTCGCGGCGATGGCGAGCAGCGTGTTGCGCCAAGCCCCCGAACGTTTCGCATTGGCCGGCCATTCCATGGGCGCGCGGGTGGCTCTGGAGATGTGGCGCCAGGCGCCCGACCGGGTCAGCCGCATCGCCTTGCTCGACACCGGGTATCTGGCGCTGGCGCCCGGGGCGGCAGGTGTCGCGGAAACCCGCAAGCGACAGGCGCTGCTGGCGCTGGCGCGGGAACACGGCGTGCAGGCGATGGCGCGCGACTGGGTCCAGGGCATGGTGCATCCCGCGCGGCTGGCCGACGCGACCCTGATCGACGCCATCGTCGCGATGTTCGCGCGCAAGAGTGCCTTCACGTTTGCGCGCCAGATCCAGGCCCTGTTGCAGCGGCCCGATGCGAGCGCGGTGCTGGGATCCGTTCGCGTTCCGGCACTGGTCGCTTGCGGACGGAACGACAGCTGGGCGCCGTTGGCTCAGCATGAAGCCATGCGCTCGCTGATTCCCGGTGCACGCCTGGCGGTGTTCGAACACGCCGGTCACATGGCGCCGATGGAGCGGCCGCTGGCGGTGGCCCGGGAGTTGCTTCGCTGGCTTGCGGCGCCGGCCTGACGGCCGGTCAATCCGCCGCGTGCCGCGCGACCCAGTCGCACACCGCCGCCGCGCCGTGGAACTCGTCGGCCGCCCGCGCCGCGATGGAGGGAAAACGCGTGTTCCATTGGCGCGCCAATGCGCAACCCGCACCGATCTCGAGCACGCCATGCACGCCGCGTTCGGCCATCGCCATCATGGTGTCGTCCCATCGCACGACATGGTCGACCTGGTGGGCGAGCCCCTGGCGCGCCGCGTCGGCCCCGGACACGCGCTGGCCGCTGTAGTTGCCGAGCAGGACCGTCGCGGGCCGATGGAACGCCCGTTCGTCCAGCCGCGCCGCGAATGCCACCGCGGCATCGCGCATCCACGTGGTGTGCGACGCCAGCGCGACCGGCAGCGCCGTGACCTGTCCGCCCTTGGCCTGCGCGTCCGCCGCCGCCGATCGCAGTGCCGCGCGCGTGCCGCCAAGCACGACGGTGCCGGGCCCGGACCGGATGGCGATCTCCAGCCTGAATGCCTGGCACAACATGGCGATCTCCGCGTCCGGCAGGCCCGACAGGCCGAGCAATCCGGTTTCCAGGCCCGTGGCCGCCCGGTCCATCGCGGCGGCGCGTTGTTGCGCCAGTTCCATCGCCGTGTCGGCATCGAACACACCCGCGACACAGAACGCGGCCAGCTCGCCGACGCTGTAACCCGCGACCACGGACGGCGCGGTCAAGCCGTGCGCCACCAGCGCCTGCCATGTGCACAGGGACAGGCCGGTCAACAGCGGTTGTGCGACGGCGTTGCGCTGCGCCCAGTCGGCATCGGCCATGTGCGCGCGCCAGGTCGGACCCAGGTGCCGGCGCAACAGGCCGGTATGCCCGGTGTCGTCCAGCCAGCGTAGTGTGTGGGCGTGTTGCAGGCCCTGGCCGGCAAAGATCAGGCCGTAACCCATGATGCCGGGGGTATCGGGCGCGCCGGGTCGGCCAGCGCCTGCGCGCGTACCACCCAGCAGGCCGCGGCCAGCGTGTCGGCGGCGCCGCCGGGCGACAGGTGGCGCCGCACCAGGTCCTCGTGCAGCGCCTGGGCGGCCGCGCGGGCGCCGGGCCGGGCCGCACCGCCGGCGTGCAGGAAGTCGCGTGCGGCGCGCTGCACATGGCGCAGTCCCGCCAGACCGCCGCGGTGGGCCAGATTGGTGTCGTCCAGCACCGCCATCGCGTGGAACAAGGCGTCCAGGCGCGCCTGTTCCGCCGACAGGCCGCGTGCCAGGCCGTCGGTCAGGGCGGGCAACACGCGCTCGAACAGCGTCGGGAAGCCGTTGGCCGCTTCGTGCGCGGCACCGGCCAGCCCGTAACGCCGACGCGCGACATTGCCCGGCAGCGGGGTCGACTGCGTGCTGCGGGCACGCAGCGCCGCACCCCAGTGGCGTTGTACGGCCGCGCGCAGACCGTCCGCCTGCAAGGGCCTGCCGTCGCGTACGAGCTCGCCCGCGCCGGCGCAGAGCAGTCCGAGCATGAACACCGCCCCCCGATGCGTGTTGACGCCGCCGGTGGCTTCCAGCATGCGTGCCTCGGCGGTCAGGCCGCGGGCCTGCAGACGGTCGAAGCCGGCCCGTGCATGACCCAGCGCGGCGATGTCGGCGAAATACGGCCGCAACGCATGGATGCTGCGCAGAAAGGTTTGCGCGTCCATGTCGGCATGGCTGCCGCTGTCGACGAAAGACACGAGGCCGGGCTTGGGCGCCAGCGCGAGTTCGTCATGCAAGGCGCCGGCCGCGGCCCGGCCGATGGCATGCAGCGTGTCCGCCGGCGCGGCCCCGGGTCGGTCGCGGCCCGTGCGCGGGAGATCGGTCGTCGGTGCGTCACGCGGCATGTGCGGGCTCCGCCAGGGTGCCGCGGCGCAGCCATGTGTCGTCGCGTTCCAGCGTGGCGCCGTGGCGCCGCTTGACCAGGATGGCGTCGGTATCGCCCCGGCGCCAACGGCGCCACTCGCGCCAGGCCGTGGCCGAGCCGTCGGGCAGCAGCAGTTCGCCGTCGATGCGTGGGCGTTCGATGCCGCAGCGGGCCAGTACGGCCGCGGCGACGTCGGCGCCAGTGGCATCCGGCACGTGTACCAGCAGGTCGAGGTCGGAGTCGGCATGCAGGTAGGCAAGCCCGGTCAGCCACTGCCAGCCATGGCCGCCGTAGACCCGGGGCTGCAGCCCGTGTTCGGACAGGCAGGCGTGCAACTGCCGGCAGCGGGCCGCCGGGTGTGGTGCCAACAGGTCCGCGACGGCCGGCAACGCGGGAAAGGGCCGGATGTCGGCCACGTCCCGGGTCCGGGCCTGCAGCGCGATGCGCCGGCGACCCCAGCGCAGCGGTGCCGGCAAGCCGAGTGCCAGCGCGCCACGGGGTGTCGACGCGTCATGGCGAGCAGCCTGGCGGGTCACGACCAGCGGCAGGCCATGCGCGGCCCAATACGCGAGACAGTGCCGCGCGGGTGCATCCCAGTCGCGCGCCAGCACGCCATGCCAGCCGGCGGCCGTCAGGGTCACCAGGTCGTGTCGCTGGTAGCCGGGTTCCATCCGGCGGCCCCCTATGCGGCGTCCAGCACGCGCTGGATCACCATGGCGGCCCGCGTGCGGCCGCCACGCGCCAGGCCGTCGGCGGCACGGGTGTCGCCGTCGCCGTGCCGCTGCAAGGCCGCACGCAGGCACTGCGCGAGGTCGCCTTGCCACAGGCCCTGGATGCCGCCCATCGCGACATAGTTGCCGACGCCGGGCGCGAACACCGGATTGGACTGCGACAAGGCCGTCAGCATGGCCTCGGGCAACTTGGTCACGCGCGCCATCGCGGGGATACGCATGACCCGGATCTCGGCCTCGGGCAGGGCGTAACAGGCGTTGGCCGCAAGGCCCGAGGTGATGAAGCCGCCGGAGAGTGCCTGGTCGTACACCAGCCCCAGGACCCGGTGGCCCTGGCGCCGGGCCAGGTCGATGGCCATGCCCAGGTGCGCCATGGCGCGGTTGATGCCCAGCAACTCGTCGCGCCGGCGCAGCTGCTGGCCCTGGGTATCGATCAGCAGCAGGATGGGGCGGCCTGGCCAGCGCTCGACGGTGTCGAGCACCGCGCGCGACTGCGCCAGCGCCAGTTCGACGCCGATGGCGGCATGCCCGGTGGTGCCGATCACCGCCAGCGTGCGGCCGTCGAGCGCGCCGGTGCCGTGCAGGAAGTCGCCGTCGGCCCGGATGTCGTGTCCTGCGCCGAACAGCGCGCCCGCCAGTTGTTGCCACTGCATGTCGTCACTCCCTGCGCAAAGGCGGCATGGCCAGCAGGTCCGCCACGTCCATGTCCGGCACCCGCGCGGCATCGGCGACGCCCAGTCGGCGCCACCAGGCGACGGCCGGGTCGATGCCCTCCTGCGCGGCGCCTGCCCACTGTTCCTCGGGGCAGTCCCGCAGCCGTTCGGCCAGCAGGGCGTATTCGGCCTGCAGCGACGCGCGTGTGGGCGGGCGCGATGCCTGCGGGCCGGCCAGCACCGCGATGGCGGCGTCGCGGAACGCCTCCACGTCGTCGTCCAGCAGCCGATCGCAGTCGCCGGTCAACCAGCGGTGCTTGCCGCCGGTGGTGCGCCAGACGAGCGCGCGGTCGCGCGCGTCGTATTCCTCGACGCCATGCGAGGCCTCGATCACCTCGGGCCCGGACATGGCCAGCCGGCCGGTGTCGCTCATCAACACATGGTCGGCACATCGCGCGACGATGCCCATGCCGCCGAAACAGCCGTTGGCGCCGCCGATCAGCACCAGCACCGGAATGCCGGCCGCCCGCGTGTCCAGCAGCGAGCGCATGAGCTCGGCCACGGCGATCAGTCCGGCGTTGGCCTCATGCAGGCGCACGCCGCCGGACTCGGCGAGCAGCAGCACCGCGTCGGGCCGATCGCGCACGGCGCGCCGCAGCAAGCCGACCAGCTTGGCGCCATGCACCTCGCCGACACCGCCGCCCATGAAGGCGCCCTCCTGGGCGGCGACGAACACCGGCCGCGCGGCCAGCTGCGCGCGCCCGATCACCACGCCGTCGTCGAACGCGCAGGGCACGCCGAGTTGGGCCAGGTGCGGGCTGGTCAGGCGCTCCGATGGCGGCAACCATTCATGAAAGCTGCCCATGTCGAACAACCGTGCCACGCGTTCGCGGGCCGAACACTCGGCATAACTGACGACCTGCGTGCGGCTGCCGGTCATGAGGGCAACTCCGAAACCGCCTGGTCCAGCCGCAGGCTGACCACGGCCGGCGTCGCGCCCATGTCGTGGATCGACACCTGCACGCCCGCCAGGCCATGGCGCTGGTGGAAGGCCTTCACCACGGCATCCCAGATCGTGCCGAAACCCCGTGCCGAGGTCTCGATGTGGACCGCGCAGTCGGCGCCCGGCGCGGGCTCCAGCAAGACTTCGAGGTTGCCCGAGCCAACCACGCCGACCAGTACGGGGTCGAAGTCGCCGATGCGGCGCTGGCCGGCGAGGCGGTAGTCGCGGGTCTCGAGTTGGGGCTGGATGTCGCTCATGGTCGTGCGTCCTTGTCACCAGTTGCGGAAACGCCGGGGCGGCTGGTACAGGCCGCCCGAGGCGCGCACCAGGTCGCGCATGCTGCGCGCGGCCAGCAGATTGCGGGTGGCTTCGCGCGGGTCGATGCCCAGGTCCGCGGGGCGCCGGATCACGCCGCGGTCGCGCAGGTTCTCCACCATGCGCGTGTCGCGTGCCAGGCCGACCGGCGTGTAGCCGGCCACGCCGCGGATCGCCTGCGTGCGTTCCTCGTCGCTGCGGCACAGCAGCAGGTTGGCAATGCCTTCTTCGGTCAGGACGTGGGTCACGTCTTCGCCATAGACCATGATGGGCGGCAAGGCCATGCCGGCCTGCTCCTGCAGCGTCCAGGCGTCGAGCCGCTCGACGAAGGCCGGCTGCATGTGTTCGCGGAAGGTCTCCACCATCTGCACCACCAGCTTCTGCCCGCGCGGCGTGCCGGCCGCGCCGCTGCGCCCGGCGCGCGCCTGTTCGCCGGCCTTGAGCCAGGCCGCGCTGGCATGGCGCCGGCCGCGCGCGTCGGCGCCCATGTTGGGTGCGCCGCCGAATCCGGCGATGCGACCCAGCGTGGCGGTGGAGCTGTTGCCGTCCAGGTCGATCTGCAAGGTCGAGCCGATGAACAGGTCGCAGGCATAGTGGCCGGCCGCCTGGCAAAACGCGCGGTTGCTGCGCAGGCTGCCGTCCGGCCCCGTGAAGAACACGTCGGAGCGGGCGCGGATGTAGTCCTCCATGCCCAGCTCGGAGCCGAAGGAATGGACGCTGCGCACCCAGCCTGCTTCGATCGCCGGTATCAGCGCCGGATGCGGATTGAGTGCCCAGTGGCTGCCGATCTTTCCCTTGAGGCCCAGCGATTCGGCATAGGTCGGCAGCAACAGCTCGATCGCGGCGGTATCGAAGCCGATGCCGTGGTTCAGGCGCTGCACGCCGTATTCGGCGTAGATGCCCTTGATCGCCATCATGGCCATCAGCACCTGGATCTCGCTGATCTGTGCCGGGTCGCGGGTGAACAGCGGCTCGATCACATTGGGCCGCGGCGCCTGCACGACGAAATGCACCCAGTCGCCGGGAATGTCGACCCGCGCCAGCCGCGTCGTCGTGCCGTCGACGATCTCGTTGACCTGGGCGATGACGATGCCGCCGGAGAATGCGGTCGCCTCGACGATGACCGGCGTGTCCTCGGTGTTCGGGCCCGTATACAGATTGCCCTGGGCGTCGGCCGCGTGGGCCGCGACCAGTGCCACATGGGGCGTCAGGTCAACGAAATAACGCGCGAACAGTTCGAGATAGGTGTGGATGGCGCCCAGCGCGATGCGCCGCTCCGACACCAGCCGGGCCAGGCGTGCGCCCTGGGGGCCGGAGAAGCTGAAGTCGAGCCGGCTGGCGATGCCACTGTCGAACACGTCCAGGTGTTCGGGCAGGGCCAGCACGGACTGGATCATGTGCAGATCATGGACCTGCCGTGGGTCCAGGCCCGCCAGTGTGCGTGCCAGGAAGTCGGCCTGCTTCTGGTTGTTGCCTTCGAGGCAGACACGGTCGCCGGATGTGATGACGGTGGCGAGCAGCAGGGTGGCCGCCGCGGTGTCGACCCGTTTGCCGGTCAGGCGTGCGCCCAGGGCCTCGCGTGCCCTGGCCAGCCGCCGGTTGCGCCCGTCGGCGCGGCTGTTCCAGGTCGAAGATGCAGGTGTGCCGTCCATGCGGGCAGCTTAGGCGGCCCGTATCCGGCAATCAATCAAGCCCGCAGGCGGATCGTTACGCAAAGCGTAATGGTCGCGCTGCCGCGGCCGGGCCGTGCATCAGGGCTGGCTCGACTGGGCGGCGGCGACGACCCGGCACACCGAGGCCAGCAGCAGCAGGTCCGGGTCGCGCTCGCGCGCGCGCAGGAAGGACAAGGCAATGGCCTGCTGCACCCGGTACGGCGGTGCCAGCGCGATGAACTGCAGCTTGTGCTGGAAGATGCTGCGCACCCGGCCCGGCAGCAGCGCATAACCGACACCGCCACTGACCATGTTGGCCATCGAGAAGATGTCGGTGACCTGCATGGCCGTGTCGGGCGTGAAGCCGGCCGCGGCGAACGCGTCGCGGAAGGCGCCCTGGGTGGCGAAACCTTCCGCCAGCGAGACGAACTGCGTGTCCTGCAGCTGGCGCAGGTCGATGCTCGTCTGGTCGGCGAAACGCGAGCCGTGCGGCGCCACGAAATACAACTCGTCGTGCCGCAGCTCGATCGACTGCACGCGCGGCTCGGCCGGTGGCGTGACCATCAGCGTGGCATCGATCGATCCCGCATGCAGCTGCTCGATCAGGTCGGCATTCGAGCCCAGGATCAGTTCCACGCGCAGGCCGGGGCGGCGCTGGCGCATGTTCAGGATCAGCTCGGGCACGAAACGGACCGTCAGCGAATACAGTGCGCCGAGCCGGATGCGCCCATCGGCGTAACCGGCCGCCGCACGGGTGGCGCGCAGGCCGTCGTCCATGGCGCCCAGCACCTCGCGGGCCACGTCGGCCAGCACCAGCGCGGCCTCGGTTGGAATCAGCTTGCGTCCCTGCATGCGGAACAAGGCACAGCGGGCGGCCTCCTCGAGCGAATGCAGGGCGCGGTGCACGCTGACGGTGCTGGTCTGCAGACGCTCGGCCGCGCGCGCCAGGCTGCCGGCCTCCAGGAACACCAGAAAGACCTGCAGCTTGTGGAAGCTGATGTCGTGAACGACGTTCTCGAGCTCGGATGGCGGCATCGGGTGGGGCCGTGGCAGTGGCAGTGGCAGTGGGGAAGACCAGGGCCACTTGCTGGGGCCCCTGTGTCGGGAGCCCGCCAGTCTAGCCGACGGCGCGCGCGATGTACTGGGCCGTCATCAGGTCCAGATGGGCGCCTCCGCCAGACTTGAACAGCGTGATCTCGTGGGCGGCGGTGCGTCCCGCCACACGGCCGCAACACAGCTCGAACAGGTCGCCCCGCACGTCGTCGCGCGTGATCGCGCCGCTGGCAATGGGCTGGCTCAGGTCGCCGGCATGGTCGACGGTGAACCAGCGGCTGTCGACGAAGATGCGGGCGCGGCGCACCGCCGCGTCGTCGGCCTCGCGCATGTCGGGCGTGAAGCCGCCGATCAGGTCGAGGTGGGTGCCGGGTTGGAGCCAGTCGCCGCGGATCAGCGGCGCGTGGCTGCCGGTGGCGCAGCAGACGATGTCGGCCTGACGCACCGCGGCTTCCAGGTCGCTCGCATGGCTGGCCGGCGTGCCGATCACGGCGCTGGCCACGGCGCGCGCCTTGTCGGCGCTGCGATTCCACACCCGCACCTGCTGCAGTTGCGGCCGGATCGCCTGGTAGGCGCGGATCAGGTGCGGCGCCAGTGCGCCGGCGCCGACCATCAGCAGGCTGCGGGCATCGGGGCGCGCCAGCAGGTCGGCGCCCAGGGCCGAGTCGGCGGCGGTCTTCCAGTAGGTCAGTTCGGTGCCGTCGATGACGGCCAGCGGCGAGCCGTCATGACCGTCGAACAGCAGGTAGACACCTTGGACCGCCGGCACCGACCGGTTGCCGGGAAACAGGGTCACGACCTTGACGCCCAGGTGGTGGCCCGGTTGCCAGGCCGGCCAGACCAGCACCGCGTCGTCCGTGCCGGCCGCGGAGCGTTGTTGCATCAAGACCCGTTCGACCGCCGCCGGGGGTTCGCGATGGGCCGCGCGCAGATGCGCAACCAGGCCGGGGAAGTTGCAGGCCTGTGCGACCTGGTGGGCATCGATGAAACGCATGGCCAATGTGTTGGATGTTCGGGTCAGGGCGGGGCTACAGGCTGCGCGCCAACGCGCGCGCCTCGTAGATCGCATGCACGGCGAGCCGGGCCGCGCTCGCGTCGCCGACCACGTGCAGTTCGTCCACTGTGCCGCGCAAGGCGTCGGCCAGGTCGGTTGGCGCCACGTTGGTCGTGGCCAGCACCAGCGCGTCGGCCTCGACGCGGTGTTCGTGGCCGTCGAGCAAGGAACACACGCTGGCGCCATCGCCATGCCATTGCGTGACGACCGACTCGGTGAACCAGCGTGCACCCAGGCGCGACAGCCGCGCGCGCAGTTGCCCGTCGCCGGCGGTGCGCTGGATCCAGTAGCCGACCATGGGCCAGCCGCTGACGATGGTGACCGCGTGGCCCTGCTCGGCCAGGTGCCAGGCCGTGCCGCCGCCGCGCCAGTCGCCGGTGTCGTCGACCAGCAGGACGCGTTTTCCCGGTTGCGCCCGCCGACCCATCACGTCTTCGACCGTCCAGACGTTGGGCCTGTCCACGCCGGGCAATACCGCCTGCTGCGGCAACTGGCGCTGGAAGCCGGTGCCATCGGGCAAGGAGCCGGTGGCGATGACGACGGCGTCGGCCGACAGGGGCGCCACGTCGTCGGCATCGATGGGCGTGTTCAGGCGCATGTCGACGCCCAGCCGCAGCAGCTCGCGTTCATACCAGTCCAGCAGTTCGAGGATCTGCGTGCGCCGCGGTTGCAGGCCGGCGAGCCGAAAGGCGCCACCGAGCCGGGGGCCGGCCTCGGCCAATGTCACGCGGTGGCCGCGTTCGGCGGAGACGCGTGCACATTCCATGCCGGCCGGGCCGCCGCCGACGACCAGGATGTGGCGTGGCCGATCGGCCGGCGTGAACCGGTCGCCGCCCCATTCGAACTCGCGCCCGGCCGAGGGGTTGACCAGGCAGGAGATCCAGTAGTCGCGCGAGCGCCGGCCCCAGCACATCTGGTTGCACGAGATGCAGCCCCGTACCCGGTCCGCCTGGCCGGCGCGGGCCTTGTTCGCCAGATGCGGGTCGGCGATCTGGCCGCGCACGATGCTGACCATGTCGGCCTGGCCGGAGGCGACGACATAGTCGGCGTTCTCGGGTGTGCGGATATGGCTCTCGGCCTGCACCCTGGCATGCGTGACGACCTTCTTCAAGGCTTCGGCCAGCGGGGCGCCGAGCTTGTCGGCGAACTGGAAGGTCGGCATCAGTTCGGCGAAGTTGAAATAACCGCCGGTACCGCAGCTGATGTAGTCGATCAGCTGGCGTTCGTCGAGCCACTGCGCCACCTCGCACAAGCCTTCGATCTTCAGCGCGACCTCGACACCGCTGTCGACGCTGGCGTTCAGGCCGATGATGAAGTCCTCGCCGACCCGGCTGCGCGTGCGTTCGATGATCTCGCGCGTGAATCGCATCCGGTTCTCGAGCGAGCCGCCCCAGCGGTCGTCACGCCGGTTCGACCATGGCAGCCAGAACTGTTCGATCAGGCCGTTGTAGGCGCCGAACAACTCCACGCCGTCGAAGCCGGCGCGTTGCGCGCGCACGGCGGCGGCGACGAAGCCGTCGATGATGTCCTCGATTTCCGGCTCCGTCATCGCATGGCTGCCGTCGGCATCGTGGTACGAGGGCAGCCCGCTGGGCGACCAATGCGCCGAATACGAGTTGTCGAAGTCGCCGTGTTGCCCCACGTGGTAGAGCTGCTGCAGCATGACGGCACCTTCGGCATGGCAGGCGTCGGTGATGCGGCGCAAGGGCTCGATGATGGCGTCGCTGGCGTGGCGCATGTTGCCGCGTGTGAGCACCGCCGTGGCATGCACCGGCACCGGTTCGACGACGATCATCGCGGCGCCACCCTTGGCGCGTTCGAGGTAATAACCCAGGTGCCGGTCGCCGGGAATGCCTTGTTCGGCCATGTTGGCGGTGTGGGCGCCGAACACGATGCGGTTGCGCAAGGTCCTGTGACGCAGCTGCAGCGGACTGAACAGTTGAGTGAAGGCCTGGGCCACTTACAGGTCCTTCACCAGCCGCAATGCGTCGTAGATCGCCGCATGCGTATTGCGTGCCGAGACCGCGTCGCCGATGCGAAACAGCTGGAATGCGCCCGATCCGGGTGCCGGTGCGGACTGCGGCTTGCCGTCGATCAGCGCGGTGTAGTCGACCGCGCCCCGGTTGCTCGCGCGCGGCTTGAGTTCGAAATACAGCTCGTCCAGCGGCCGCGTGCCGTGGTTGACGACCACCTGGTCGACACGACGCTCCTTGCGCACGCCGCCGTAGTCGCTGCCGACGATGGCCAGCAGGCCCTCGCCGTCGCGTTGCACCGACTCCAGCCGGAACGTGACCGTGAACGTGACGTCGTGTTTCTGCAGGCTGCGCATGTAGGGCACGAGATTCATCGCCATGACCTCGGGCGCGAAGCTGCGGTCGGGAGTCATCACCTCGACGCGGGCGCCGCTGTGCGCGATGACTTCGGCCGCCTGCAACGCGGGATGGTCGCCGGCATCGTCGAACAGCAGCACGTTGCGGCCCGGCTTGGCGTCGCCCGACAGGATGTCCCAGCTGGACACGACCAGATCGTTGCCGGCCGACAAGACCTCGGTATGCGGCAAGCCGCCGGTGGCGACGATGACCACGTCGGGTTGTTCGCCGAGAACGGCATCCGCGTCGGCCAGCGTGTTGAAGCGGAAGATGACGCCGGATTCCTCGCAGCGCGCCATTCGCCAGTCGACGATGCCGATCATCTCGCGCCGGCGCGGGCTTTGCGCGGTCAGCCGGATCTGGCCGCCGGCCTTGGGCGCGGCTTCGAACACCGTCACCGCATGGCCACGCGCGGCTGCCACGCGGGCCGCTTCCAGCCCGGCGGGCCCGGCGCCGATGACCACCACCTTGCGCCGCACGGCAGCCGGCGCGATCGCGTGCGGCATCGTCAACTCGCGGCCGCTGGCCGGGTTGTGGATGCAATAGGCCTCGCCTCCCGCGTAGATGCGGTCCAGGCAGAAGTTCGCGCCCACGCAGGGGCGTATCGTGTCCTCCTGGCCGGCCATGATCTTGCGCACGATGTGCGGGTCGGTCAGGTGGGCGCGGGTCATGCCGACCATGTCGAGCTTGCCCGATGCAATGGCATGGCGCGCCGTGGTCACGTCCTGGATGCGGGCCGCGTGGAAGGTCGGGAATCCGGTGGCGGCGCGGATCTCGCCGGCGAAGTCCAGGTGCGGGGCGCTGGGCATGCCTTGCACCGGGATCAGGTCGGTCAGGCCGGGGTCTGTGTCGATGTGGCCGCGCACGATGTTCAGGTAGTCGACCAGACCGCTGTCCTTGAGCATCTTCGATACCGCAATGCCGTCGCGCGCCGAGAAGCCGCCGGCCAGCGTGTCGTCGGCCGAATACCGCAGGCCGAGGATGGGTTTGTCGCCGACGCGTTTGCGCACCGCGCGCAACACGTCGAACGCAAAACGCACCCGGTTCTCCAGGCTACCGCCATAGGGCGCGTCCAGCGTGTTCGTCAACGGCGACCAGAACTGCTCCATCAGGTGGCCATAGGCCTCGAACTCGACGCCGTCGACGCCGGCCGCGACCATGCGTTCGGTCGCGTCGACATAGTCCTGGATGATGCGCGCGATGTCCCAGTCTTCCATCTTCTTCGGGAACGCCCGGTGCGCCGCCTCGCGCTCGTGCGAGGGCGCGACCACCGGCAACCAGTCGGCCTTGGACCAGGTCGTGCGCCGGCCCAGGTGGGTGAGCTGGATCATCACCGCGCAGCCATGTTCATGGATGGCGTCGGTCATGTCGCGCATCCACGGCACGACCTCGTCCTTGTAGGCCAGGATGTTGTTGAACACCGGCGGGCTGTCGCGCGACACCGCGGCCGATCCGGCCGTCATCGTCATCGCGACACCGCCCTTGGCGCGTTCGACCTGGTAGGCGCGGTAACGCTCCTTCGGCATGCCGTCTTCCGGGTACGCCGGTTCGTGCGCGGTGACGATGATGCGGTTCTTCAGCCGCAGGTGGCGCAGCTGGAAGGGCTGGAGCAGGGGATCGTTGTGGGGCGACATCAGGGGGCTTCCGGGAATCGTGGCGGCGCGAAGGGCAGTTCAGGCGATGGCGTGCATGGTGCGGGGCATGGCGCGGCGGGTCAATACCACTGGTCTGCCATCGAGGCCTTCTTGCGTGCGACGAAGTCGCGCAGGGATTCGTCCACGCCTGCGTCGATGGGCGGTGCCTGGTATTCGGCCAGCGAGGCTTTCCAGCGGGCATTCGCGCGCCTGGCGCTGTCGCTGGAGCCGTCTTCGCTCCAGGTCTCCCAGGGCCGGTCGTCGGAGATCGTCGAGTCGAAGAAGGCGGTGGTGTAGTTGGCCATGGTGTGGGCGCAACCCAGGAAGTGGCTGCCGGGGCCGACCTCCTTGAACGCGTCGATGGCCAGCGTGTTGTCGTCCACCGTCACGCCGGCCAGGTAGCTGTGCAGGGCGCCGCAGAAGTCGGCGTCCATCATGAACTTCTCGTAACTCATCGACAACAGGCCGTCCAGGAAACCGGCCGAATGCAGGATGAAGTTGGCGCCGCAATGCACGGCCGACAACATCGACATCACGCTCTCCTGCATCGCCTGGCCGTCGGGCAGCTTGGACGTGGTGAAGGATCCGGCGCAGCGCAGCGGCAGGCCGAGCCGGCGCGCGAGCTGGCCGATCACCATGGAGCCGATGGCCGGCTCCGGCGTGCCGAAGGTGGGCGAACCCGAACGCAGCGACATGCTGGACAGGAAGTTGCCGAAAACCACCGGCGCACCGGGGCGCTCGAGCTGCGTGATCGCGCAGCCGACCATGGTCTCGGCCAGCGACTGGGCAATGGCGCCGGCGTTGGTGACCGGCCCCATCGCGCCGCCCAGGATGAAGGGTACGATGACCGCAGCCTGGTTGGCGCGGGCATACGCACGCGCGGCGGTGGTCATCGTGCCGTCCCACAACAGCGGCGAGTTGACGTTGACGTTGCCCAGCACGACGCAGTTGCGGTCGACGAAATCGGCGCCGAACAGCAGCGTGCTCATCTCGACCGAGTCTTCGGCGCGTTGCTCCGACGTGATCGAGCCCATGAACGCCTTGTCGGAATACCGCATGTGGGCATA
Organism: uncultured Rhodoferax sp.; assembly: GCA_963974265.1. Lineage (GTDB taxonomy): Bacteria > Pseudomonadota > Gammaproteobacteria > Burkholderiales > Burkholderiaceae_C > CAISIP01. Next base: position 520 of record CAXBDR010000095.1, on the reverse strand, counting down.
GACCATGTCCAGGTGGCGCTTGTTGACCGGCACGTCGGTCGGTTCGCAGACCGTGCCACCCGAATGGTGCAGCCACGGGCAGTTGTAGGCCAGCTTGATGAAGTTCTGGAAGTCCTCCAGCGTGCCGTAGCGCCGGCCCTTGTCGAGGTCCATCACGAAGGGCGAGCCGTAGGCGGGCGCGAACACGACGTTGTTGCCGCCGATCTGCACCGAGCGCGCCGGATTGCGCGCATGCTGGGTGAATTCCTTCGGCGCGGTCTTGAGGATCTCGCGCAGGTGGCCGGGCTCGAAGCGCACCCGCATGCCGTCGACCTGGGCGCCGGCCTTGCGGAACAGCCCCAGGCAGGCGTCGTCGTCGCGGATGTCGATGCCGACCTCGGCCAGGATGCGATCGGCCGCGCGCTCGATCTTTTGCAGGTTCTCCTCGCCCATGATGTCGTAGGTCGGGATGTTGCGCCGGATGTAGGGCGGAGCCGTCGGCTTGGCGTTCGGGTCGCGCCGCTCGCGGCCGCCGCGGCGG
>CAXBDR010000094.1:0-15702 GCA_963974265.1 uncultured Rhodoferax sp. | reverse complement strand
CGCGTAGGTGGCGATCGGGTCGAGCCCGCGCTGCGCGCACAGGTGGCGATACCAGTGGTTGCCCACGGCGACATGTCCGATCTCGTCGCGCAGGATGATGTCCAGGATGGCGGCGGCCGCATCGTCGCCGGCCGCCGCCAGCCGCGCCTTCATCGGCGGCGATGCGTCCAGGCCGCGTGCCTCCAGCGTACGTGGTACCAGCGCCATGCGCGCCAGCGGGTCGTGGCGGGTCTTCTCGGCCATCTCCCACAAGCCGTTGTGGGCCGGGAAGTCGCCGTAGTCGTGGCCCAGGGTCTGCAGGTGCGCGCGCAGCAGTTCGAAATGCAGCGCCTCTTCGCGCGCCACCGCGATCCACTGCCGGTAGAACGCCTCGGGCAGCCCGGCGAAGCGCCAGACCACGTCCAGGGCCAGATTGATGGCATTGAACTCGATATGCGCCAGCGCATGGAGCAACACGGCCCGCCCGTGCGCGGTTGCGGCGGAGCGACGCTGCAAGGCGTTGAATGGCACCAGGGCCGGCCGCGCCGGCCGGCCGGGAATGCCGGGAGGCTCGGCGAAGCTCGCGCCGGTGTCCACCGGGTCGTCGCTCGCTAGTCGGCGCGTGCCGGCCGCCTTGGTCGCCGGGTCGCCACACAGCAGGAGGTCGAGCGCCTGGGCGCGCAGGTCAGGGGTCATGCCGGCCATTGTCGCCGCCGGATGGGGCTGGCCGGATTCCGCGTCCCGCTAGCAGGCCCGGGCGCGGATCGGCGGCCTGCCTCAGGCCCAGAGCACCGGGCGCTTGGCGCCGTACCAGTTGTCGACCTTGTCCTTGAGTTCGTCCTCGATGCGGCTGCGCTTGATCTTCATCGTCGGTGTCAGGCAGCCGTTCTCGATCGACCAGGGTTCGCGCGCGACCACCAGCATCTGCAGCCGTTCATAGTCGGCCACGCCCTCGTTGACGCGCTGGAGCAGCGCAGCCATCTCGGCCTCGACCTCGGCGCGTACCGTCGGGTCGGACAACGTGGGGCGGATATGTTCGGCCAGCACCACGATGCCGTAGGCCGAGGGTTGCCCGACGCCGGAGACCATCGAGAGTTCGACCAGCGGGTGCTCGTTGATGCGGTTCTCGATCGGCGCCGGCGCCACGTATTTGCCCTTGGCGGTCTTGAACAGTTCCTTGACCCGGCCGGTCACCTTGAGCAGGCCGTCGGGCCGGCGCTCGCCCATGTCGCCGGTCCTGAAGAATCCATCCTCGGTGAAGGACTCGGCGTCCAGGTCGGGGCGCTTGTAATAACCCTTCATCTGGCCCGGCGACTTGATCAGGATTTCACTGCCGGCGCCGATGCGCACCTCGACGCCGTCGTACGGGATGCCGACATAACCGGGCGCGTTGTGTTGTTCGGTCGAGTGGTGCGAGAACGCGAAGTCCTCGGTCATGCCGTAACCCTCGAGCAGGTTCAGGCCCAGCTTGCGGTACCACGCGATCAGGTCGGGCGGGATCGGCGCGGACGCGCTGGCCGCGAGCCGGACCTGGTCCAGGCCCAGCCCGGTGAGCACCTTGCGCCCGACCAGCTTGCCGATGATCGGCAGGCCGAGCAGGAAGTTGAGTTTCTTCTCCGGCATCTTGGCCAGCACGCCTTGCTGGAACTTGAGCCACAGGCGTGGCACCGACAGGAACAGGTTGGGCCGGGCGCGGTTGAGGTCGGCCACGAAGGTGTCCAGCGATTCGGCGAAGTAGATATGCAGCTGGCCGCTGTGCCAGGCCGGCGAGGCGATCACGGCGCGTTCGTACGAGTGCGCCAGCGGCAGGTAGGACAACATGCGCCAGCGGCCGTCGGCCGTCATGCGGCTGGCAAGGTCATCGGTGTATCCCTTGCCGACGGCCGAAACGGCCTTGAAGGTGATCATGGCCCCCTTGGGCGTGCCGGTCGAGCCCGAGGTGTAGATGATCATCGCCAGGTCGTCGGCGTCGCGCGTCACCGTTCCGGCCAAGGGCTCGGTGCGTTGCACCAGGTCGTCCCACTGGTTGAAGTCGGTATGCGGCGCCAGAGGCAGCGCGATGCAGGGCAGGTCGGCCGGTACGCCGGCCTTTTGTTGCTCCCAGGTGTCGAGCTTGCCGACGAACAGCAGCCTGGCGTCGCTGTGCTCGAGCACGAAGCGGACGGTGTCCGGCCCTTCGGTCGGGAAGATCGCCACCGTGGTCCCGCCGGCCAGCCAGATCGCAAGCTCGGCCATGAAGAAATGTGCGCAGTTCTTGGACAGGATGGCGATGTGGCTGCCCGGTCCGATGCCGCGGCTGAGCAGGTGGGCCGCCATGCGCCGGGCCTGGTCGACGGTTTCGCCCCAGGTGTAATCGACGACCTTGCCGCCGCCCAGGGGTTGGGTCATGAACACGGTGTCCTTCTGGTTGACGGCGTGGTGCTGGATCTGCTCCAGTATCAGTGTCTGCTCTGCCATGGTGTCTCCTTGTGTATGTGGCGTTGACCCTACATCGACAGGGATCCCTCGCGGAACTCCGTCTTGTCGAGCCAGATATTGACCAGTACCGGCTTGCCGCTGCGTGCCAGCGCGCGTGCCCTGTGCAGTGCGTCCGGCAGTTCCTGGAGCCGGCGCACCAGGATGCCTTCGGCGCCGAAGCCGGCGGCCACCGCGTGATAGTCCGTGCGCGCCAGCACTGTGCCCACGTCGTCGCCCAGCATCTTGACCTGTTCGCGCGCGATCTGGGTCCAGCCGGCATCGTTGCCGACGATGGCGATGACCGGGATTTTGTGTCGCACGAAGCTGTCGAACTCGACCAGGCCGTAACCGCAGGCTCCGTCGCCGAAGATGATCCAGACCTCGGCCTCGGGATGGCAGCAGGCTGCGCCCAGTGCGAAACCGGCACCGACACCCAGCGTGCCGAAGGCGCCGGGATCGAGCCAGCGCAAGGGCGCGCGCGGATGCAGCACATACGCGGCAGTGCCGACGAAGTCACCGCCGTCGGCGACCAGCAAGGCCTTGTCGCCGGCCACCTGCTCGACCATGCGCAGCAGGGCGACCGGGTTGACGTTGTCGCCCGCCACGGCCGCCTGTTCGGTGATGCCGGCCTCTCGCTCGGTATCGCGCGCCTGCAACTGCGCGATCCAGGGTTGCCAGCGTTCGGCGTGCAGCGCGGGAACCGCATCGGCCTGCGCCAGCGCCCGCAGGAACAATCCGACGTCGCCGATCACCGGCACATCGGGCCGGCGGTTGAGCCGGGCGTCCCTGGCGCTGCGATTGGCCGCGATCAGCGTCGCGCTGCGGCGGATGTGCTTGCCGTAGTCGAGCCGGAAATCGCAGGGCACGCCGGCCAGCACCACGCAGTCGGCCTCGCGCAGCGCCAGCCGGCGCTGGTGCCGCAGCTGCAGCGCATGCTGGCGCCCGAGCAGGCCGCGTGCCATGCCCGAGAGGTAGACGGGAATGCCAAGCTGCTGCACCGCGGCCGCAATCTGCATCGCCTGCGTCGCCTGTGCCAGTGTCTGGCTTCCGATGACCATCAGGGGGCGCTGGGCCTTGGCCAGCGCGGCCCGCGCCTGGCGGATACGCGCCGTGGGCGGTTGCGGCGGCTCGACCGCGCGCACATGGGCGGTGGGCCGTTCGCCGGAGCCGGCGAACATCTTCTCGACATGCCGGCCCAGGTACCAGCGCAACATGCGCTCGCCAATGGCCTTGCCCTTGCCGGCCGCGTCGGCATACCACTGGCGGATCGTGGACTCGTCGTACAGCAGGTCGACCGGGCATTCGATGAACACCGGGCCCGGTATGCCGCTGGCCGCCAGCCAGAAGGCCTCGTCGACCGCCGGGCCGAGCTCGGTGACGCGGCGGATCTTGAAGAAGCGCTTGACGTGGGGCGCCACCAGCGGGCGCTGGTCGATGTCCTGCAAGGCGCCGCGCCCCTGCAGCGCGGTCGGTGCGGCGCCGCCGAACAGGACCAGCGGCGACTGCGCCAGCTGCGCGTTCTTCAGCGGCGTGATCGTGTTGGTGATACCCGGCCCTGCGGTGACCGCCGCCACGCCCGGCACGCCGGACAGGCGCGCGGTGGCGTCCGCGGCAAACACGGCCGTGGCTTCGTCGCGCACGTCGACGATGCGGATGCCCCGCGCCCGCGAGGCCGCCAGGATGGGTGAGATATGCCCGCCACACAGCGTGAAGACATGGCGTACGCCATGAGCCTGCAAGGACAGCGCGACGCGGTCTCCGCCGTGCAGGCCTTGCCCTGGTTCGGCCATCGTGTGGGTCTCCTCCGACGTTCGGGGTTATTGTTGTTGCGGCTCGCGGCCGGCTCGCGGGAAGTATCTCAGCGCGACCGGAATTGGGCAAGCCGCCACGGCTCGGGCCTGCGCCGGTGCGGGTTTTACAATCGCCACAACTCCGGAGGAATGTCTTGGCGACTTATGCACTGGGCGAACTGTCCCCTTCCATCGACCCGAGTGCCTGGGTGGCAGACAGCGCGCAGGTGATCGGCAACGTCAGCCTGGCACAGGATGTCAGTATCTGGTTCGGCGCCGTGTTGCGTGGCGACACCGAACACATGCGCATCGGGCGCGGCTCCAACATCCAGGACGGCAGCGTGTTGCATGCCGACATCGGCAAGCCCCTGACGGTGGGCGAGGATGTGACGGTCGGCCACAAGGTGATGCTCCATGGCTGCACCATTGGCGATGGCAGCCTGATCGGCATCGGTGCGGTCGTGCTCAACGGCGCGCGCATCGGCCGGCATTGCCTGGTCGGGGCGGGCGCGCTCGTGACCGAGGGCAAGTCGTTCCCGGACGGCTCGATGATCATCGGCTCGCCCGCCAAGGCGGTCAAGGAACTGACGCCCGAGCAGATCGAGGGCCTGCGCGGCAGCGCGCGGGGTTATGTCGAGAACGCGCGACGCTTTCGCACGACATTGGCGAAAATCGACTGATTTGCTGCGGGGCTGCTGGGTCCCGCCCACTGCGGGAATCCCTTTTGTCCGAATTGCACAAGTTTCTGTTCGAAGGTCTGCCGGTGCGTGGCATCGTGGTGCGGATCACCGACGCCTGGACCGAAATCCTGCGTCGCCGCGCGGCCAATACCCAGACCGGTGCCTATCCGGTCCCGGTGACCGAAATGCTCGGCGAGATGCTGGCAGCGGCCACGCTGATGCAGTCCAACATCAAGTTCGACGGCGCCCTGGTGATGCAGATCATGGGCGATGGCCCGGTCAAGCTGACCGTGGCCGAGATCAAGCCCGACCTGAGCCTGCGCGCCACCGCCACCATCACCGGCGAGGTCGCGCCCGATGCCGGGCTGGGCGCCATGGTCAACGTGAGCAACGGCGGGCGCTGCGCGATCACGCTCGACCCGCGCGAGCGCCTGCCCGGCCAGCAGCCCTACCAGGGCGTGGTGCCGCTGTTCGGTGACCGTGGCGAACCGCTGGACAAGCTCAGCGAGGTGTTGCAGCACTACATGCTGCAAAGCGAACAGCTCGACACCACGCTGGTGCTGGCCGCCGACGACAAGGTCGCGGCCGGGCTGCTGATCCAGCGCCTGCCGCTGCAGGGCTCCGGCAACCTCGACGCCGAAGGCCGTCGCCTCGACGAGGACCAGATCGGGCGCAACGAAGACTACAACCGCATCGCGACACTGGCCTCGAGCCTGACGCGCGAGGAACTGCTGTCGCTCGACGTCGACGCCATCCTGCACCGCTTGTTCTGGCAGGAGGATGTGTTGCGATTTGCACCGCAGCCGACCGATCCGCGGCCCCACTTCGCCTGCAGCTGCAGTCGCGAGAAGGTGGGTGCGATGATCGTGGGCCTGGGGGAAGAAGAGGCGGCCAGCATCCTGGCCGAGCGCGCCAACATCGAGGTCGGTTGCGAATTCTGCGGCATGCAGTACCACTTCGATGCCATCGACGCGGCCCAGTTGTTCCGGCCGGCCAGCCAGACGCCGGGCTCGAGTTCCAGCGCGCACTGACGTAGCCACCGGCGGGCCCGCGGCCAGCCGGTGTGGCTTATTTCGTGATCTGCACCAGGATCTCGTTCGGCCGCACCATGCCCAGCTCGAAGCGAGCCTTTTCCTCGACCATGTCCATGCCTTCGCGCAGGTCCTGCACCTCGGCCTGCAGCCGTTCGTTGCCCTGGCGCGCGCGTTCGTTGAGCGCCTGCTTGTCGGTCAGTTGCTGCGTCAGCGTCGACACGTCAGGAATGCTGCCGCGCCCGTACCACAACTGGCCGTGCAGAATCACCAGCAGGGCAATCAATGCCAGCGGGACGATGCGGTTGCGCATGATCGCAGCGAGGTGATGTCAGTCAGCGCAGGTGTGGTGCGGGTGCCGCGGATCAGCGCAGGTTGTAGAAGGCGTCGCGGCCGGGGTAGCTGGCGATCTCGCCGAGGTCTTCCTCGATGCGCAGCAGCTGGTTGTACTTGGCCATGCGGTCGGAGCGGCTCAGCGAGCCGGTCTTGATCTGGCCGGCATTGGTGCCCACGGCGATGTCGGCAATGGTCGAGTCCTCGGTCTCGCCCGAACGATGGCTGATGACGGCGGTGTAGCCGGCGCGCTTGGCCATCTCGATGGCGGCGAAGGTCTCGGTCAGCGTGCCGATCTGGTTGATCTTGATCAGGATGGAGTTGGCGATGCCCTGCTCGATGCCCTGCGACAAAATCGCCGTGTTGGTGACGAACAGGTCGTCGCCGACGATCTGCACCTTCTTGCCCAGCCGCTCGGTGAGCAGCTTCCAGCCGTCCCAGTCGCCTTCGGCCATGCCGTCCTCGATGCTGATGATCGGGTACTTGTCGACCCAGGTCGCCATGATGTCGGTCCATTCGGCCGAGCTCAACGTCAGGCCTTCGCCCTCGAGCACGTAGCTGCCGTCCTTGTAGAACTCGGATGCCGCGCAGTCCAGGCCGAGCGCGATCTGCTCGCCGGCGACGAAGCCGGCCTTGTCGATCGCCTCCAGGATCATCTGGATCGCGGCCTCGTGGTTGGCGACGTTGGGTGCAAAACCCCCTTCGTCGCCGACCGCCACGCTGATGCCCTTGTCGTGCAGGATCTTCTTGAGCGCGTGGAACACCTCGGCGCCATACCGCAGTGCTTCGCGGAAGTTGGGCGCGCCGACCGGGATGATCATGAACTCCTGCAGGTCCAGGTTGTTGTTGGCATGGGCGCCGCCGTTGATGACGTTCATCATCGGCACCGGCATCTGCATGCCGCCCATGCCGCCGAAGTAGCGGTACAGCGGCAATCCGGATTCCTCGGCCGCGGCGCGGGCCACGGCCATCGAGACCGCCAGCATCGCGTTGGCGCCCAGGCGCGACTTGTTGTCGGTGCCGTCCAGGTCGATCAGGGTCTTGTCCAGGAAGGCCTGCTCGGAGGCGTCCAGGCCCATCACGGCCTCGGAAATCTCGGTGTTGATGAACTCCACCGCCTTGAGCACACCCTTGCCCAGGTAACGCGTCTTGTCGCCGTCGCGCAACTCGATGGCTTCGCGCGAGCCGGTCGACGCACCGGACGGAACGGCGGCGCGACCCATGGTGCCGCTCTCGAGCAACACGTCGCACTCGACGGTCGGGTTGCCACGCGAGTCCAGGATCTCGCGACCGACGATATCAACAATAGCACTCATCTTTTTATTACCTCAGGATCAAGAAAACATTGAACAGGGACTTCAGCGGTTGAAGTCCGCCTCGAGCAGGGGGCTGCGCTTGACGACCTGGTCCAGCGCCAGCAGGGTTTCGAGCAATGCGCGCATGTGCTTGAGCGGAACCGCATTGGGGCCGTCGCTCAGCGCCACGGACGGGTCCGGATGGGTTTCCATGAACAGGCCGGCAATGCCGGCGCCAACCGCCGCACGGGCCAGCACCGGCACCATCTCGCGTTGGCCGCCACTGCTGCCACCCTGGCCGCCGGGAAGCTGCACCGAGTGGGTGGCGTCGAACACCACCGGCGCGTCGGTCTCGCGCATGATGGCCAGCGCCCGCATGTCGCTGACCAGGTTGTTGTAGCCGAAACTGGCGCCGCGTTCGCAGGCCAGGAAGTTGTCCTCGACCAGGCCTTTTTCGCGTGCGGCGGCGCGTGCCTTGTCGATGACGTTCTTCATGTCGCCCGGCGCAAGGAACTGGCCCTTCTTGATGTTGACCGGCTTGCCCGACTGGGCCACGGCGCGGATGAAGTCGGTCTGGCGGCACAGGAAGGCGGGGGTCTGCAACACGTCGACGACGGCCGCGACGGCCTCGATCTGGCTGGCGTCATGCACGTCGGTCAACACCGGCACCTGCAACTCGCGCCGCACCTTGGCCAGGATCTCGAGGCCCGTCTCCATGCCGGGTCCGCGGAAACTGGTGCCCGAGGTGCGGTTGGCCTTGTCGAAGCTGCTCTTGAAGATGAACGGGATGCCCAACGCGCGCGTCATGTCGCGCAACTGGCCGGCAACGTCCATCTGCAACTGCTCGGACTCGATGACGCAAGGGCCGGCGATCAGGAAGATCGGATGCGCCAGGCCGGCGTCGAAGCCGCACAGCTTCACGCGCGGCTCCCGGTTGCGGGGCGCACACGGACCATCATGCAACTGCCTTCAGGCTCCGGCGCTGGCCTTGATGGTCGAGCGAGGCCTTGATGAAGGCGTTGAACAAGGGGTGGCCGTTCCAGGGCGTGGACTTGAATTCGGGGTGGAACTGCACGCCCACGTACCAGGGGTGCACGTCGCGCGGCAGCTCGACGATCTCGGTCAGGTGCTCGCGCTGCGTCTTGGCCGAGATCACCAGGCCGGCCTCGCGCAGCGTGTCGAGGTAGTGCACGTTGGCCTCGTAGCGGTGCCGGTGGCGCTCGGTGACGACGTCACCGTATATGTCGTGCGCCAGCGTGCCTTTTTCGACATCGGAGCTTTGTGCACCCAGGCGCATCGTGCCGCCGAGGTCGGAGTTTTCGTCGCGGCTCTTGATCGAGCCGTCGGCATCCTGCCATTCGGTGATCAGCGCGATCACCGGGTGCGGGCTGCTGGGCTCGAACTCGGTGCTGTTGGCGTCCTTCAACCCGGCCACGTGGCGCGCGTATTCGATCGTCGCCACCTGCATGCCCAGGCAGATGCCCAGGTACGGCACCTTGGACTCGCGCGCAAACCGCGCGGTCGCGATCTTGCCCTCGATGCCACGCTTGCCGAAGCCCCCGGGCACCAGGATGCCGTCGAAGCGGGCCAGCTGGTTCACGGTGTCGGCGCTGATGGTCTCGGAATCGATGTATTCGATGCGCACCTTGACATGGTTCTTCATGCCGGCATGGCGCAAGGCCTCGTTGAGCGACTTGTAGCTGTCGCTGAGGTCGACGTATTTGCCCACCATCGCGATGTTGACCTCGGACTTGGGATGTTCGGTCTCGTAGACGAGGTCGTCCCATCGCTTGAGGTTGGCCGGCGGCGTGTTCAGCCGCAGCTTGTCGCAGATCAGGCCGTCCAGGCCTTGCTCGTGCAGCACGCGCGGCACCTTGTAGATGGTGTCGACGTCCCACATGGAGATCACGCCCCAGGCCGGCACGTTGGAGAACAAGGAGATCTTGTCGCGCTCGTCGGGCGGAATGGGGCGATCGGCGCGGCATACCAGCGCGTCGGCCTGGATGCCGATCTCGCGCAGCTGCTTGGCCGTGTGTTGCGTGGGCTTGGTCTTGAGTTCGCCCGCGGCGGCGATCCAGGGCACGTAGGTCAGGTGCACGAAGGCCGTGTTGTTGGGGCCGAGCTTGAGACTGAGCTGGCGCACCGCCTCGAGGAAGGGCAGGGACTCGATGTCGCCGACGGTGCCGCCGATCTCGACGATGGCCACGTCGACCGCGTCGGGCTCGCCCACGCGCGCACCGCGCTTGACGAACTCCTGGATCTCGTTGGTCACGTGCGGGATCACCTGCACCGTCTTGCCCAGGTACAGGCCACGGCGTTCCTTCTCGAGCACGCTCTTGTAGATCTGGCCGGTCGTGAAGTTGTTGCTGCGCCGCATGCGCGTCTCGACGAAACGCTCGTAGTGGCCCAGGTCGAGGTCGGTCTCGGCGCCGTCGTCGGTGACGAAGACTTCGCCGTGCTGGAACGGCGACATGGTGCCCGGATCCACGTTGAGATACGGGTCGAGCTTGATCAGAGTGACTTTGAGGCCTCGCGATTCCAGGATCGCAGCGAGGGAGGCTGAGGCGATTCCCTTGCCAAGGGAGGACACGACACCGCCGGTGACGAAGACAAATTTGGTCATGTCAGGGGCGAACCGCAGGGTTCGGTTGGGTGGTAAAGCGGGATTATAGGCGTCTGCTACATTGCGACCATCACGCTCGTTGGCATTTGCGCATGGACTTGAAGAACAAACATCTGGTACTGGGATTGACCGGCGGCATCGCCTGCTACAAGGCGGCCGAGTTGTGCCGGTTGCTGGTCAAGCAGGGCGCGACGGTGCAGGTCGTCATGACGGCTGCGGCCGAACGATTCATCACGCCGGTGACGATGCAGGCCTTGTCCAACCGCACCGTCTACAGCTCGCAGTGGGACGCGCGCGAACCCAACAACATGCCCCACATCAACCTGGGGCGCGAGGCCGACGCGATCGTGATCGCCCCGTGCAGCGCCGACTTCATGGCCCGCCTGGTGCAGGGCCAGTCGGACGAACTGCTGAGCCTGATGTGCCTGGCCCGGCCGATCGAGCGCGTACCGCTGCTGCTGGCGCCGGCGATGAACCGCGAGATGTGGGCCCATCCCGCCACGCAGCGCAACATGGCGCAGCTCCGGCGCGACGGCACGACCATCCTCGGCGTGGGCAGTGGCGACCAGGCCTGCGGCGAGACCGGCGACGGGCGCATGCTCGAGCCGGCCGAGCTGGTGCTCGATCTGATCGCGTTTTTCCAGCCCAAGCTGCTGACCGGCCAGCACGTGCTGGTCACCGCCGGCCCCACCTACGAGGCGATCGATCCGGTGCGTGGCATCACCAACCGCAGCAGCGGCAAGATGGGTTTTGCCGTGGCGCGGGCGGCGCGCAGGTGACCCTGGTCGCGGGCCCGGTCGCGCTGCCGACGCCGCGCGGCGTGACCCGGGTCGACGTGCGCTCGGCAAAGCAGATGTTCGATGCCACGCTGGCGCAGGCCGCGCAGGCGACGATGTTCATCGCCACGGCCGCGGTCGCCGACTGGCGCCCGGCGTCGGCGGCCGAGCACAAGATCAAGAAGGATGGCTCGGGCGCCGCGCCGCAGCTGCAGTTCACCGAGAACCCGGACATCCTGGCCACCGTGGCCCAGTCGCCGCGTGCGCGCAGCGGCGACCTGTTGTGCGTGGGTTTTGCCGCCGAAAGCCAGGATCTGCTCGCCCATGCGCAGGCCAAGCTCGCGCGCAAGGGTGTGCCGCTGATCGTGGGCAACATCGGACCGGCCGCGTTCGGCCAGGACGACAACGCCTTGTTGCTGGTGACCGCCGACGGCGCGCGCGAGCTGCCCCGCGCGCCCAAGCTGGAGCTGGCGCGCGCGCTGGTGCAGACCTGCGCCCAGATGTTGCGCCGCCCGTCGTAGACTCGCCAGCATTCACACGCGCGTGCCGCCATGCAGATAGACGTCAAGATTCTCGATCCCCGGTTGGAAGACCTGTTGCCTGCCTATGCCACGCCCGGCAGTGCCGGCCTGGACCTGCGTGCCTGCCTGGATGCGCCGCTGCTGCTGGCACCCAATGCCTGGCAGCTGGTGCCCACCGGATTCGCCATCCACCTGGCCGACCCGAACTACGCGGCGCTGATCCTGCCGCGCTCGGGCCTGGGCCACAAGCACGGCATCGTGCTGGGCAACCTGGTCGGCCTGATCGACAGCGACTACCAGGGCCAGCTGATGGTCAGTGCCTGGAACCGCAGCCCGGTGCCGTTCACGATCGAACCCATGGAGCGTATCGCCCAGCTGGTCGTGGTGCCGGTCGTGCAGGCGCGATTCAACCGGGTGTCCGAGTTCCCGCCCAGCGTGCGCGGCGAGGGCGGATACGGCTCCACCGGCAAGGCCTGAACGGCTGCAACGGATCGGACCGATCCCGTCCTCGCCCCTCTCCAGCCACTTTCCATTCTCTTCACAGGATGTCCGCATGAAACGCCTGCTGGCCTTGTTCGTGTTGTTCGCTGCCGTGTTGCCGGTCCGCGCCGATGCGCTGCAGGATCGGTTCGACACCGTCTGGGAGTCCCTGTGGTACCAGGGTGGTTCGCCGACGCAGGTGGTTCGCTGGGGCGAGGAGATCCGAGTGCGCATCCATGGGCGCAACCAGTCCACGCACCGCGGGCGCATCATGGATGCACTGGGCAAGGTCACGACCCTGGCCGGTGTGCGGCTGGTCGACGTGTCCGACGCCCCGGACGCCGAGAAGCGTGCCAACCTGGACGTGCAGATCGTCAATGACCTCGACCTGCCGGACAACCAGGCCTGTTTCGTGCGGGTCCGGGAAATCGAGCGTTCGCTGATCACGAAGGCCGAGCTCAAGATGCGCGACCACGCCGTCTACCAGTGCGTGCTGCACGAGGCCATGCACGCCATCGGCATCTCGGGGCATCCGACCGGCGACACGGTATTGAGTTATTTCTACCAGCGGGTCGATGCGCTGACGGAGCTCGACGAGTTGCTGGTGCGGGCCTGGTATTCGCCGCAGATGCGTCCTGGCATGTCGCCGCTGGCGGCCGTGGTCGTGCTGACCAACGCCGTGGTGCGGGCCGTGCCCGCGGGTGAGCAGCAGCGGGCGCGTGTGGCGCAACGTCGGTTTCTCGCCGAAACGCTGCGCAAGATGGAGGCTTTCGGATCCAACCAGGGGGAAGTGCCGGCGGTCCTGAAGCGCTCCGGCACGGCCTCGAGCGAGATGATCGCGCAAGGCCGCACGCTGATGCAGTTCTACGTCGGGGTCACCTATGCCGACGGGGTCATCGCCGACAAGGACATGGTCAAGGCCGTGGACTGGATCGGTTATGCCGCGCGCGCCGGTTTGCTGCAGGCGCAACTGGTGCTGGGTTATCTCTACGAGCGTGGCGAAGGGGTGGAGGCCAACGCCTCCGAGGCCTATGTCTGGTACAGCATGGCGGCGGCCCAGGACGTTCCGTATGCCGTGGAGTCCGTCAAGCGGGTGGCCGCGGTCATGACGCCCGAAGAGGTCGAGATCGCCCGGGCACGCATCCCGCCACCGCGTTGACGCTCAGGCTTCGGGCGGTTGCACCTGGATCTTGAAGAACCCGGTGCCGGCACTTCCGCGGCCGATTTCCTCCTCGGTGGCTTCGCGCACCGACTCCACCTTCATCGACAGCCGCAGCGCAATGCCCGACAGCGGGTGATTGCCGTCGAGTACCACATGGTCCGGGTACAGGTCGGTGACGGTGTACAGCACGTCTTTCGGTGCCTCGGGGTTGCAGCCCGCGGGCAGCGCATGGCCTTCGAAGGTCAGGCCTTCCTCGATATCGGCAGGGAAGAGCTTGCGCGGCTCCAGGAACACCAGCCGATCGTTGAAGTCGCCGAAGGCTTCTTCCGGTTCGAGCTGCAGCTGCACCCGGGCGCCGACGCCGTAGCCCTGCAAGGCATCCTCGATCTTCTTGAACAGGTCGTCGCCGCCGATCAGGAACTCGACCACCTCGTCGAGCACGTCGAGTTCCTCGCCCAGGGTGTCCTTGATCGTCCATGTCAGGCCGACCACGCATTGTTGAGTGATTTCCATAGGAGAATTGTCGCAGTTTGCCATTGCCCCGGGAACGCGCAGTGCCTGCGGTGCAGACCGATCTCCCGCCCACCACCCGAACTTCCCCGCGAGCCATGAACGTACACAGCCCACTTCCCTTGCTTGGCGGCCTGAGCCCGCATACCTTCATGCGGCGCTACTGGCAACGCAAGCCGCTGCTGATCCGCCAGGCCATTCCCGGCTTTCGCGCGCCGCTGGACCGGGCGGCCTTGTTCGAGCTGGCCGCGCAGCCGCAGGTGCAGTCGCGACTGGTGGCCGCAAGCACGAAGGGCAAGGGCGCCGACGACTGGACGCTGCGCCAGGGGCCGTTCACCCGGCGTGCCTTGCCCTCGCTCAAGACGCCGGGCTGGACCCTGCTGGTGCAGGGCGTGGACCTGCTGGCCGAGCCGGTGCATGCATTGCTGAACCGCTTCCGCTTCGTGCCCGATGCCAGGCTCGACGATGTGATGGTCAGCTACGCCAGCCCTGGCGGTGGCGTCGGCCCGCATTTCGACAGCTACGACGTCTTTCTGCTGCAGGCCCATGGGCGGCGCCGCTGGAGCATCGGCCGGCAGAAGGACCTGAGCCTGCAGGAGGGCGTGCCGCTGAAGATCCTGCGCCGCTTCGAGCCCGAAGCCAGTTATGACCTGGAGCCGGGCGACATGTTGTACCTGCCGCCACGGTATGCGCACGACGGCGTGGCACTGGACGAGTGCATGACGTATTCGATCGGCTTCAAGGCACCGGCCACCGGCGACCTGGCCGCCGAGTTGCTGCAGCGGCTGGCGCAGGACGCGTCCGAGGAACTCGGTTCGAGCCTGTACCGGGATCCGGGGCAGGGCGCGGTCGCGGATCCGGCTGCGGTGCCGGACACGCTGGCGCAATTTGCCCGGCAGGCACTCGAGCGTGCCATGCGCGACCCGCTGGTGCTGGCGCGCAATCTGGGCGAACATCTGACCGAACCCAAACCCTGGGTATGGTTCGATGAAGCCGATGGCGCCCGGCTCGACGGCGCCGTGCAACTCGATCGCAGGAGCCGCATGATGTACGACCGCAACCATGTTTTCATCAATGGCGAGAGTTACCGTGCCAGTGGCGCCGATGCGCGACTGATGCGCCAGCTGGCCGACCAGCGCGGGCTCGATGCGCGGGCGTTGGCGCGTGCCAGCGCGGGCGCGCGGGAGTTGTTGCAGCAGTGGTGCGAAGCGGGGTGGCTGCATGTCTGCTGACAGCCAGGCCCCGTCGCCGCCGCCGGAACTGGCGAACGGCCGTTTTTCCGGCCGCGAGGCGTTTGCCCAGAGGATTCGCGATGCCTTTGCCGTGGCCGCTCAGCAGGGCTGGCGCGAGATGATCCTGTGCGACGCCCGGTTCCAGGATTGGCCCTTGCATGAGCGCCAGGTGGTCGACAGCCTGCAGGCCTGGTCGCGATCCGGGCGCAGCTGCACGATCGTGGCCACGGAATACGACACCGTCATCCGCCAGCATGCCCGCTTCGTCCACTGGCGCAGGACCTGGGGCCACATCATCGACGCCAGGGTGTGCCGGCAGATCGATCCGGCCAATTTCCCGACGCTGCTGTGGAGTCCGCACTGGACGCTGCAGCTGCTGGACCCGGTGCGCAGTGCCGGCGTCAGCGGGCCCGAACCCGAGCGCATCGTGCAGCACAAGGAGTTGTTGCAGGAACTGATGCAGGTGTCGAGCCCGGGTTTTCCGGCCACGACGCTGGGCCTGTAAATATAGTTGTGCCCGCCTAGGGTTTACCCGTAAATCGTGTGCGATTGTGCATACAATCGCGCCGGGCATCGGGACGTGAAGTCCTGAGTGCCTGGTCGGAACGAACATCGACGCCGGCCAAACATCAACTGTTTCCTGTTATTTCAGGTCATTCTCATCATGAAGAAGTCTCTCGTCCTGGCAGCGATCGTCGCTGCCGTCGCTCTTGCAGCCTGTGGCAAAAAAGAGGAGGCACCGGCACCAGCAGCCGAGCCGGCGCCCGCTGTCGAAGCTGTCAACCTAGAAAACGCAGTTCCCTTGTCGTAGTTGGCCGTTGATCGAGTGCTGG
>CAXBDR010000093.1:0-16107 GCA_963974265.1 uncultured Rhodoferax sp. | reverse complement strand
TTGCCGGCGGCCGAGCTGATTGTCAGCAACGTGGTGCGCGCCGTCGCGGTGCAGGGCGGTGCTATCCACATCACTTATGGCAACCGCGCCCATGGCAGGCTCAAGGACAAGACCTTGTCGCTGCGCCCCGCGGTCGTCGAAGAGGCTGCTGTCGTGCCAGTTGCGTGGGTCTGTGGATTTGCCCCCGGCCCGGACAAGATGACCGTCATGGGGCAGAACCGGACCGATATTCCCAAGGAGTACCTGCCGCTGAATTGCCGGTAAGCCGCACAGGTACCCCGCGGGCCTTCGCAGCGCGCGGACCACAAATGGCGTCAGACCGAGCGGCTGCGCGCCAGCGGCGGATTGCGCGAGAAATACCCTTCGATGCCCCGGATCAGCGCGTCCGCCAGCGTCTGCAGGTACTTGTCGTCGTTGAGCTTGGCTTCTTCTTCCGGGTTGCTGATGAAGGCCGCCTCGACCAGCACGCTGGGAATGTCGGGCGCCTTGAGCACGGCAAAACCCGCCTGCTCGACACGCGGCTTGTGCAGCTTGCCGATGCGGCCGATCTCGCCGAGCATGGCGCTGCCCAGCTTCAGGCTGTCGTTGATCTGGGCCGTGGTGCTCATGTCGAGCATGGCGCGTTGCACCGCTTCGTCGCGCGAGGCCACGTTCAGGCCGCCGATCAGGTCGGCCTTGTTTTCCTTGTCGGCCATCCAGCGCGCGGCGCTGCTCGAGGCGCCGTTCTGGCTCAGCGCGAACACGCTGGCGCCCTGGGGGCGGGGCGTGTAGAAGGCGTCGGCGTGCAGGCTGACGAACAGGTCGGCCTGCACCCGGCGTGCCTTCTGCACCCGCACATGCAGCGGCACGAAAAAATCGGCGTCGCGCGTCAGGTAGGCACGCATCGCGTTGCCGCCCACCGTCATGCCGTTGATGCGTTCGCGCAGCTTGTGCGCCAGCCGCAGCACCACGTCCTTCTCGCGCGTGCCGTTCGGCCCGATCGCGCCCGGGTCCTCGCCGCCGTGGCCGGGGTCGAGCGCGATGATGATCAGGCGATCGGTGCGGTCCAACATGGCCGGGGCTGGCGCGGGCCGGGGTGCGATCGGCGGCGCAGCAGGGCGGGGTGGGGCAGCGGCGGCGGTGGTTGTGGTCGGCCCGGTCGGCACCCCCAGCAACAACGCCGCCGGGTCCCGGGTGCCAGCGCCGCCGTTGCGCTGTGCAATCAGGTCGCCCAACGGGTCGGCCGCGGGCGCGGAGGGCACGAAGGGAGGCGGCGCCGACGGCGCGGTGACCGAGGCCACGGTCGGAGCCGGGGTGCTGGTGCTCGCCGGCGGCGCGGCGCCGACGCGTTCGGCGATCAGCGTCTCGAGCGGGTCTGCCACCTTGCTCGGATACAGGTCCAGCACCAGCCGGTGCTGGTAGGCCGACACCGGCAACAGGCTGAACACCTGCGGCCGCGCGTCCTGCTTGAGGTCGAGCACCAGGCGCACCACGCCGGGCGCGAACTGGCCCACGCGGATGCCCTGGATGTTCGGGTCGTCGGCGCGCACCTTGGCCACCAGCTCGCGCAGTGCCGGATTCAGCTCTATGCCGTCGATGTCCACCGCCAGCCGCGGCGGGTTGGCCACGAACAGCTGGCTGGTATTGAGCGCGCCGTCGGACTCGATGGTGACGCGCGTGTAGTCCGGCGCCGGCCAGACACGCACCGCCAGGATGGTCGCGCCGCGCGCGATCTGGGCCGTGCCCAGCAGCAGCACCAGCGTGCCCGACTGCAGCAGGTCGCGGCGCTTCATCATGCCGGGCACACGGCGGCCAGCAGGGCCGCGCCGGTCGGGGTCTGGGCGATCAGGCGCACGGCGCGGGCGTCGTTGTCGGCCTGCACCTCGATGTGCAGCGCCAGGTCGGCCAGCGGCAACATGCCGTGGGCTTTTTCCGGCCACTCGGCCAGCTTGAGTCCGCGGCTGGCGAAGATGTCGCGAAAACCCGCGTCTTCCCACTCCTGCGGGTCGTTGAAGCGGTAGAAGTCGAAATGCCAGATCGCCAGCGGCTGGTCCGCCGTCGGCGTGCGGGCGAGTTCATACGGCTCGACCACCGCATAGGTCGGGCTCTTGATGCGGCCCTGCACGCCCAGTGCCTGGAGCAGGTGACGCACGAAACTGGTCTTGCCGGCGCCCAGGTCGCCATGCAGTTCGATGAAGCAGTTCGCCAGCGCCGGCTGCTGCGCCAGCGAGGCGGCAAACAGGCGCGTGGCGGCCTCGTCGCTCCAGACAAGGCTTTTTACAATCAGGGGGTGAACAACATCACCCGTGGCTTGGTCGATCAAGGTCAATTGGTTTCCCGCATCAGCCGCTGGGGGCAGGAACTCGGATTCGCACAGATCGGAATAAGTTGCATCGATCTGTCGGATGCAGAACCGGGCTTGCTGGCGTGGTTGGAGCAGGGCTTTCACGGCGATATGGCATACATGGCGGCGCATGGACTCAAACGTGCCCGACCGGATGAACTCGTGCCTGGCACAGTGACTGTGCTGACCGCCCGCTTGAACTATTTGACCACAGCGGATGCGGATGACGCCCATTCCTGGCAGTCGATCGAGTTCGATCGTCTCCATCGCGCAACAGAAGGCGTCATATCGCTGTATGCGCGCGGCCGCGACTATCACAAGGTGCTGCGCCAGCGGCTGGCGCAACTGGCCGAACGCATCGCGCAGGAGGTCGGCGAACTCGGCTACCGCGTGTTCACCGACTCGGCTCCGGTGCTCGAGGTCGAACTGGCCACGCGCAGCGGCCAGGGCTGGCGCGGCAAACACACGCTGGTGCTCAACCGCGAGGCTGGCTCGATGTTTTTCCTCGGCGAGATCTACCTCGATGTGGCGCTGCCGCCGACCGAGTCGGTCAGCAAGCATTGCGGAAGTTGCAAGGCCTGTATCGATGTGTGTCCGACCCAGGCCATCGTCGCGCCCTACCGGCTCGATGCGCGGCGCTGCATCTCGTACCTGACGATCGAACATCCCGGCGCCATCGACGAGGCCTTGCGCCCGCTGATGGGCAACCGCATCTACGGCTGCGACGACTGCCAGCTGGCCTGCCCGTGGAACAAGTTCGCGCAGCCCAGCGCCGTGCCCGATTTCGCGCCGCGCCAGGGGATGGTCGGCGCCGACCTGGTCGAATTGTTCGGCTGGAGCGAGGCGCAGTTCCTGCAGCGCCTGGAGGGCAGCCCGATCCGGCGCATCGGCCATGTGCGCTGGTTGCGCAACATCGCGATCGCGCTGGGCAATGCGCTGGCCGCCGCGCACGACCCGCGCATCGTGCAGGCGCTGCGCCAGCGCGCCGACGACCCGAGCCCGCTGGTGCGCGAACATGTGGAGTGGGCCTTGGGCTACCATAGTGCCAGGCAACCCGAATGACCCGTGGCCGGCGGGTCGCCCCCCTCTGACACGACCCGCATGCGACTGCTGATCATCGACCCCCAGAACGACTTCATGGACCTGCCCGACGCGGCCTTGCCGGTGCCCGGTGCACAGGCGGACATGCAACGCCTGGCCGGGCTCATCGACCGCCTGTCGGCGCAGATCGACGACATCGTCGTCACGCTCGACTCGCATGCCGGCTACGGCATCGAACGCACCACGTTCTGGCTCGATGCCGACGGCGCCCCGGTGGCGCCGTTCACCGCCATCAGCGCCGCCGATGCGCAGGCCGGCCGGTTCCGGCCGCGCGATGGGGCACGGGCGGCCGAGGTGATCGCCTATCTGCGGGCGCTCGAAGCCGGTGGCGAACGCACGCTGGTCGTGTGGCCGGTGCATTGCGTACTCGGCAGCTGGGGCCACAACATCGAATCCACGCTGGCCGCCAGCATCGCGCGCTGGGAACAATCGCGCGCGCGCGCCTGCGACAAGGTGGTCAAGGGCCTGAACCCGATGACCGAGCAATACAGCGCCTTTCGCGCCGACGTGCCCCGCGCCGACGATGCGCGTACCCAGCTCAACGTGCCGCTGCTCGAGCGGCTGGGGCAGGGCGACGACCTGCTGGTGGTTGCCGGCGAAGCCGCCAGCCACTGCGTGGCCGCGTCCGGCCAGGACATGCTGGCGCAATGGGGCGCCGCGCGGCTGCGCAACACGGTGTTCCTGACCGACTGCATGAGCCCGGTGCCGGGTTTCGAATCCGCCGCGCAGGAGTTCGTGCAGCAGCTGCGTGATGCCGGCGTGGCGTGTCGCAGCGCCGCCGAACTCGTCGCCGCGCCGCGCGGGTGAACCAGGCCATGCGGTGCCACCGGCCAGCGCCCCCGCCGCCGCGATGACCGACGCCGCTCCGCCGTCCGAACGCCGCGCCGGTGCAGCGGCGCGCAGGCGCATGACACGGGTCGTCGATGCCGGCCTGGAGCTGGGCGACAACGCCTTGCTGCAACTCGATCCGGCGCGCTGGAGCCGCTCGCCGGTGCGCTGGCTGCTGGGCTGGTGGATGGTGGCGCAGTTCGCCGCCCAGATGCTGGTGCTGGCGCTGTCGCCGTCGAGTTACCGGCGCAGCCAGCGGCCGGTCATCTACCGGCAGCTGCATGGCGCGACGGCGCCGCTGCTGGCCGGCTTTGTCGCCTTGTCGGCCTTGCTCAGCCTGGTCATCATCCGTATCGTGATCGCCAGTGCCGCGGCCTACGGCCTTTCGCAATTCGCGCTCGACGTGCTGGTGCGCACCCTGGTGCTGGAACTGCTGCCGCTGCTGGTGGCCTTGTATGTCGCGTTGCGCTTCACCATGCCCAGCGGCGAAGAGGTGGCCGACCTGCGCCAGCAAGGCGTGTTGCATGCGATGTGGCGCAGCGGGGGCGACCCGGCGCGCGACCTGCTGCTGCCGCGGGTGCTGGCCGGTGTCTTCTCGGTGGTATTCCTGGCCGCGCTCAGCGCGGTGCTGGCGCTGGTGATGACCTATGTGTCGCTGTACGGTTTCACGGCCTGGGGTTTCGGCGCCTATACCCGCGACGTGGGCCATGTGTTCACGCCGGTGGTCACGCTGATCCTGTTCCTGAAGGCGTTTTTCTTCAGCCTGGTGGTGGCGATCCTGCCGATTGCGCCCAACCCGCGCTACGATGGCGCCCCGCTGCGCCGGCGCGACGAAATCAGCCAGCTCGGCCGCCTGTTCGCGCTGATCCTGCTGATCGAGGTGTTGTCGCTGGTGGGCAACTATTATTGATCGACAGAACCGGCCCCGCGCCCCATCCATGCCCGAACCCATCGAACCCCCGCCGCCGCCGGTGCGCCATCTCGAGCTCAAGGCCCGCTTGTTGCTGCTGGCCATGGTGCTGCTGGTCTCGGGCGCCATCGGCTACCTGATGTATGCACGCGGCGCGTTCGAACGCACCCAGCAGGTGGTGCTGATCGCCGACGACTCCGAAGGCATCGTGGTCGGCATGAACATGACCTTCTCCGGTTTCCCGATCGGCCGTGTCGGGCGCATCGAACTGTCGTCCGAGGGCAATGCCCGCATCATCGTCGACGTGCCGCACAAGGACGCGCACTGGCTGCGCACCTCCAGCGTGTTCACGATGGAAAGCGGCCTGGTTGGCGGCACCAGGATCCGTGCCTTCAGCGGCGTGTTGACCGACCCGCCGCTGCCGGACGGGGCCGAACGCAAGGTCTTGCGCGGCGACGCGGCGGCCGAGATTCCGCGCATGGTGGCCAGCGTGCGCGAACTGGTCACGAACCTGGGCGCGCTGACCAGCCAGGATGCGCCGCTCAACGCCAGCCTGCGCAACCTGCAGCTGGCGGCCGAGCGGCTCAACGGCCCGCGCGGCGCCATCGGCGTGTTGCTGGGCAACGATACCGATGCGCGGCAGTTGTCGCAGGCGCTGGCGCGCACCAACGCCTTGCTGGCACGGGTCGACGGCCTGGTGCTCAAGGCAGACGGCATCGCCCAGCGCACCGACGGCATGATTGCGCGCGCGGACCAGCAGGTGTTCGGCCAGGACGGCGTGGTGTCCGAGACGCGGGCCACCGTGGTGCAGCTCAACGGCTTGCTGGCGGATGCGCGCAACAGCCTGAAGAAGGTCGACGCGGTGCTGGTCGAGGCCCAGGCCATCGGCGCGAACACGCGCGAGGCCACGACCGACCTGGGCAGCCTGCGCGCCGAGGTCGAGGCCAGCCTGCGCAAGGTCGAGCATCTGGTCAACGAGATCAACCGCAAGTGGCCGTTTGCGCGCGACGCACAGATCAAGTTGCCATGAAACCCTCCGCTGCCCGACTCCTTGCGGCCGCCCTGGTCGTCGTGCTCGCCGGCTGCGCCGGCACGCCGCCGCCCCCGGACTGGCAGCTCAATGCCCAGGGTGCGATCGAACGCGCGCAGGACGCCTATCTGTCCGGCCAGGGCCGCATCGAGGAGGTCGAGTTCGCGCGGGCCCGCACCGAGATCGCGCGCACCGGCCGGGCCGACCTGCTGGCGCGTGCGGAACTGGTGCGTTGCGCGACCCGGGTCGCAAGCCTGGTGTTCGAACCCTGTGCCGGTTTCGACGCCTGGCAGGCGGACGCGGCGCCCGCCGAGCAGGCCTATGCGCGTTATCTGCAGGCACAGGCCACGGCCCCGGACGCCGCCGTGTTGCCGCCGCAGCACCGCCCCATGCTGGCGCCGGCCGCGGGCGGCGCGCAACTGGCCGCGGTGCAGGACCCGTTGTCGCGGCTGGTCGCGGCCGGCGTGTTGCTGCGCGGCAACCGGGCCGATCCGCAGACCATCGCGCTGGCCATCGACGCCGCGTCGAGCCAGGGCTGGCGTCGGCCGCTGCTGGCCTGGCTGGGCGTGCAGGCGCAACGCGCCGAGCTGGCCGGCGATGCGGGCGAGCTGGCGCGGATCCGGCGGCGCATGCAACTGGTCGGCGGCGAGACGCCGCCGCGCCAGCCCTGAGGCCAGCAAGGCCGGTCGTGACGCCGAACCGTTACTTCCGCTTTGCCAGCCGCACGCCGGTGCTGCTGGCCACGGGCGCGGGGGTGCTGGTCTGGCTGCTGCTGGTGTTTCCGTCGCTGCCCATCGGCGGCGACGTGCTCGACATCCGCGCGGGCTTCAGTTTTGCGGAATTCCAGGCTGCAATGGAGCAATACGGCGCGGCCGGCCGGCGCGTCTATGCCTGGTCGAGCCCGACGCTCGATACGATTTTTCCGGCGCTGTACGTGACCCTGTTCGTCGGCCTGCTGACGCGGCTGCGGCCGTCGGACGGCTGGACCTGGCTGGCCTGGATCCCGGTGTTCGCCGGCACCTGGGACCTGTGCGAGAACGCGCAGATCGTTGCCATGCTGCTGATGTATCCCGACGTCGGCCCGACCCAGGTCGCCTGGGCATCGTTCTTCACCTACATGAAGACGGTCTGGATCGGACCGGCCTACCAGCTGCCGACGGTGGCGCTGGTGCTGGCGGCGATGATCCGTTGGTGGTTGCGCCGGCGGCGCTGATCCGTTCGGGGTCCCGCCGGTGCCGATGCGATACTCTGCGGCACGAGGGCCGGGCGGCCCGCTGCCATGGCAGACGTATGCCACGTCGTGGCCGGCACAAGCACAGGAGGTATTGCGTCGATGACATTCACAACCCTGATCCTGCTGGTGCTGCTGGCCATCGTGCTGGTGCTGGGCATCGTCATCTACAACAGGCTCACCCGGCTGCGCAATGCCATCGCCAACGCGTTTGCACAGATCGACGTGCAGCTCAAGCGCCGCTACGACCTGATTCCGAACCTGGTCGAGACCGCGCGCAAGTACCTGCAGCACGAACGCGAGACGCTCGAGGCGGTGATCGCCGCGCGCAACCAGGCCCAGGCGGCCGCCGGCAAGGCGCGTGCCGACATTGCCGGCGCCGGCAACGTCGCCGCGCTCGGTGCCGCCGAGGCCGCGCTGGGCGGCGCGCTGGGCAAGCTGATGGTGGTCGTCGAGGCTTATCCCGAACTCAAGGCCGACCGCAACATGCGCGAGTTCGCCGAGGAGCTGACCTCGACCGAGAACCGCATCGGCTTCGCGCGCCAGGCCTACAACGACAGCGTGCTCGAATACAACGACGCTGCGATGCAGTTCCCCGCCAACATGGTGGCGCGGCTGTTCGGCTTCGACGAGGCGGCCACGCTGCAATCCACCCAGTCCGCCGCCGAGCGCAGTGCCCCCGCGGTCCGGTTCTGACGCTGCGGTGTAGCAGGCCCGCGACCGCGCCGTGCGTTTTCGCCAGCACCAGGACAAGGCCCGGTCGGCGACGCGGCGCCTGCTGCTGCTGTTCCTGTTGACGGTGCTGGCGACGGTGCTGGCCGTCAACCTCGTGCTGGCGTTGTTGTGGTCGCTGCAGACCGGCAACCTGCTGGCGTATCCGCGCTGGTTCTTCGAGACCAACAGCGTGTTGTGCGCCGCCTTCATCCTGGGCGGCAGCTGGATCGAGACGGTGCAGCTGCGCCGCGGTGGCGCCCATGTGGCGCAAATGGTCGGCGGGCGCGAGATGCTGGTACCACGCGATGGATACGAACAGCGGCTGCGCAACGTGGTCGAGGAGATGGCAATTGCCAGCGGCCTGAAGCTGCCGCGTATCTTCGTGCTCGACCGGGACGACGCCATCAACGCCTTTGCCGCCGGCTGGGAGCAGAACGACAGCGTGGTGGCGGTCACGCGCGGCGCCTTGCAGCGGCTGAGCCGCGATGAATTGCAAGGTGTCGTGGCGCATGAGTTCAGCCATATCCTGCAGGGTGACGCGCGGCTGAACATGCGCCTGATCGGCCATGTGTGGGGCTTGCAGCTGCTGTTCCTGCTCGGGCGCGACCTGTTCGGCGCCACCGACGCGCGCGGCCGCCGCACCGGCCTGGTGCTGATGGGCCTGGGGCTGATGGCGGTGGGCAGCATCGGCTGGCTGGCCGGTCGGCTGCTCAAGGCGGCGGTGTCGCGCCAGCGCGAATTCCTGGCCGACGCGGCGGCGGTGCAGTTCACGCGGCACAAGGACGGCATCGGCGGGGCCTTGCGCAAGATCGCCGGCCAGCATGCCGACGGGCAGGGCAGCGTGGCCAGCAGCCGCGCCGAGGTGATCTCGCACATGTTGTTGTCGTCCGACATCTTCCGCTCCGCCGGCGCGCTGGCCACCCATCCGCCGCTGGCCGAACGCATCCGGCGCATCTACGGCCGGCCCATGGCGGCGCTGCCCAGCGTCGTGGTCGCGGCCGAGCAGCCGGCGACACCGACGGTGGCGGACATGGCGATGGCCTTCGATGGCGGCATGGACGAAGGCCAGGCCGTTGCGCCGGCCGAGGAACCCGGTCAGGGCGCGGGCGTGGTGCCGGCGGCCGGCGACGCTGCCGCGCCGGCGCCACCGTCGCCGTCGCAGGCCTGGCTGGACGACATGTTGTCCATCGCCTGGCCACACGACCTGGTGCCGGCCACGCTGGCCTTTCTGGTCCCGGCGCCGGACGGGCCGGAGCACCGGGCCTGGCGCAGCGTGTGCGCGAGCAGGGAGGCCGATCGGTCGGACCTTGTGTTGCGTCAGGCCTGGGCCATGGCGCCAAATACCCGCCAGACCGGCTTCGAACGCCTGCTGACACGGTGCGCATCCCTGCCCCCGACCGAACGCGCGCAGCTGCGCCGGCACGCCCATCGGATCATGGGCTCGGACGGGCGGCTGGTGTTCTCCGAGAACTGGCATGGCCTGCTGCTCGACCATGTGCTGGCCCTGCATCACGAGAGCGTGTTGCGGGAGACCCATGCCTTGTCGTTGACCGCCTGTGCGCCGGCGATCGCCGTCGTGACCGGCGTGCTGGCAACGCAGTGCGGCGCCGGTTCGGATGCGCATGGCGACAAGGCTGCGTCCTGGCGCGCCGCACTGGCCACGGCGCTGGAACTCGACGCCGTGCCGGCACCCGCGGCGGCGCCGACGCTGCCGGCCATCGCCGGCGCCGTGCGTCGGCTCGCATGCCTGTCGTGGATGTTGCGGCCCCGGCTGATGAAGGCCTGGTGCGCGTTGGTGCTGGGCGAGTCGGACGGGGCGGTGCGGGCGCCGCAGGAGGTGGCCGATGCCTTGCGCGCGCTATGTATCCTGATCGACACGCCGATGCCGCCGCGCCTGCAGCAGTGGTATCCGCGGCCGGAGCCGGACGGCACCTGACGCGGCGGCCGGCGCCTTACAACGTGCGCAGAATGCCCAAGGCGAACGGCAGGCTGACCAGTCCCAACAGCGTCGACACGGTGACCAGGCCCGCGGTGTAGCCGCCGTCGTAACCCATGCGCACGGCCAGCACATAACAGCTCGACGCGGTGGGCAGCGCCGAGAAGATCAGCAGGGTCGTGGTCTGGGCGGGATCCAGACCGACCAGGCGTGCCAGCGTCCAGGCCAGCAGCGGCAACCAGAGGTGCCGGATCGACAGCAGCGCCACCGACAGGACCTTGTCGCCGCGCAGCCGTCCCGGCTGCAGGCCGGCGCCGGCGGCCATCAGCCCCAGTCCCAATGCCGCGGCGCCGATGCGGCTGGCGGTGGGCTCGAGAAAAGCGGGCATGGAAAAACCGGCCAGGTTGGCGCCGAGGCCGGTGACGGTGCCGATGATCAGCGGGTTGCGCACCAGCTCGCCCAGCAGGCCGCGCTGGGCATGGCGGGCCATCGGCCAGACGGCGCCGATGTTGAGCACCGGGACACACACGCCCACCAGCACCGCGATCAGCACCGTGCCTTGTGCGCCCAGCAGCCGGTCCGCCAGGGCCAGTGCGATGAAGGTGTTGAAGCGGAACGCGACCTGGGCGCCCGCCGCATGTTCGCGCCGGTCCACGCGCGGCCCGATCCAGGGCAGGTAGGGCAGCACATAGGCCATGCCGATGCCGCCCAGGCACAAGGCCCAGCCGGCCAGCACCAGCTCGGATGCCGCGGACAGGTCCAGCGGCTGGCGCACGATGGAGTGGAACAGCAGCACCGGGAACAGCAGGTAGTAGACCAGGCGCTCGACGGCGGTCCAGACGCTGCGATCCAGTGCGGTGAACCGGCAGACCAGGTATCCCAACAGGATCAGCGAGAAGTCGGGAAACAGCAGTTGCAGGTAATTCACGGCGGTGAGCATAACAGCCGCTCACGGCGTCGGCGGGTGCCCGAACGCGGCACGTCTCGGCCATGGCCGGAGCCGTCGCGACGGGGGTGGCGCGGGTACCATCGGCGGCGTGGCCATCGACACCAAGACCGACAACCCCGCCATCGACGCCTTCACCGACGCCTTGTGGCTCGAGGACGGCTTGTCGCGCAACACGCTGGCGGCGTACCGCCGTGACCTCGAACTGTTCGCGCACTGGTTGCACCCGCAGGGGCTGGCGCTGACGGACGTCGGCGAGCAGCACCTCAACGCCTATTTCTCGGCGCGCCACGCGCAGAGCAAGGCCACCACCGCGAACCGGCGCCTGACGGTGTTCAAGCGTTTCTTCCGCTGGGCGCTGCGTGAACGCCTGGTCGGCGCCGACCCGACCTTGCGCCTGCAGTCGGCGCGCCAGGCGCTGCGCGTGCCCAAGACCCTGAGCGAAGCCCAGGTCGAGGCGCTGCTGGCGGCGCCGGACGTGAACACGATGCTGGGCATACGTGACCGCACCATGCTCGAGCTGATGTATGCCAGCGGCCTGCGCGTGAGCGAGCTGGTGGGGCTGCGCACGCTCAACGTCGGCTTGCAGGAAAACGTGCTGCAGGTGGTGGGCAAGGGCAGCAAGGAACGGCTGGTGCCGTTTGGCGAGGAGGCCGGCCTGTGGCTGCGGCGTTACCTGGAGCAGGCGCGCCCGGCGCTGATCGGCGCGCGCCAGCAGACGGTGGCCTTGTTCGTGACCAGCAGCGGCGTCAACGCCGGCAGCGCCATGTCACGGGTGATGTTCTGGAACATCGTCAAGAAATATGCGCTGCGCGCCGGACTGGACACCGCACCGTCGCCACACACGCTGCGCCATGCCTTCGCGACCCATTTGCTGAACCACGGCGCCGATCTGCGCGCGGTGCAGATGCTGCTCGGCCATGCCGACATCTCGACGACGACGATCTACACCCATGTGGCGCGCGAACGGCTGCGGCAACTGCATGCGCGCCACCATCCGCGCGGATGATGCGGCTCACCAGCTGCGGGGGCGTCCGGTGTCCAGGTGCACGAACTGGTCGCGGGTATAGGTGCCGACGCCACCGGCCTTGAGCGACAGGGCGGCATCGCGCAACTCGGTCAGGGGCACGCCGGGCAGGCGCACGTCGATGGCCTTGCCGTCCATGTGCAGGCTGCGCTTGGCGACACCGCCGCCGCGCGTGCTGCGCAGGCGGTTGTTCGTGGCCGGGCAGCGGTAGCCCGAGATCACGTGGAACGGCCGCTGGGTGCCCAGCGCCGTGCGCACCGAATGCAGCAGGTCGAGCAACTGCGGGTCGATGGAGCCGACCTCGCCGGAATAGTGGTCGCGCAGGAAGTGGTTGGCCTGCTCCAGCGCCTGCGGCAGGTAGCGTGTGCCGCTGGCGTAGGTCAGTTCGATCGATTCGCCGGTATGGGTGTGGCTGAACGCCAAGGTGCGCGACGCGGCGGTCGACGCCCAGGCTGCCGGAGCGAGGGTGGCCAGGGCGGAACCGGCCAATGCGATCCGGGTGCTGCGCCGAAGAAACCAGCGGCGCCCCTGGTGAAGCAGGTCGATAGGCATGCGCGAGAGATTAACATGGCGCCCCTCACGAGCCGAAAATGGGCGTTTGTGTCCGCACCAGCGCGGCCGACCGTGCGCGCAGGGCTTCGTCCAGCAGGCGGTCGTGGCCGTACAGGTCGTCGTGGAAATACACCTGCCCGTGCTTGACCACGACCGTGCTGTAGGCGATCAGCACCGGCAGCGTCTCGCGCAGCCGTATCGTGCGCGACACGCCGGCGGTCATCGCCTCCTCGATGCGTTCGTGGTTCCATTGGGGATCGTCCTGCAGCACGAAGCGCGCCAGCGCCACCGGAGCCTCGACGCGGATGCAGCCGTGGCTGAAGTCGCGCCGCTGGCGCGCGAACAGTCGCTGCGCCGGCGTGTGGTGCAGGTAGATGTTGTCGTTGTTGGGGAAGATGAACTTGATCGCGCCCAGCGCGTTGCGCAGCCCGGGGCGTTGCCGGATGCGCCACTGGCCTTGTTGCACCGCCTCGATGGCTTCGTCGGACAGGACCTCGACGATACGGCGATCGGGGGTCACGAACTCGAAACCCTGCTGCGCGAAATAGTCCGGCTCCTCGCGCAGTTTCGGCAGCGTCTCCTGCAATGCGATCGATCGCGGGATGTTCCAGTAGGGGCTGAACTCGATGTAGCGCATGTCCTCGTCGAACAGCGGCGTGCGCGTGTCCAGCGCCTTGCCGACGATGATCTTCATCTCCAGCTGGATATCGACCCGGCCGTCTTCCACCGTGTAGGCGCGCAGCATGAACTCCGGTACGTTGACGACGATCATGCGCCGGCCCTGCAGCAGCGGCGTCCAGCGCAGCCGTTCCATGGTCAGCGCGATCTGGCGCGCGCGTTGTGCCGGTGTCACGTTGAGCTGGGCCAGCGTCAGGCGGCCGACGACGCCGTCGGGCTCGAGGCCGTGGCGCAGCTGGAACCGGCGCACCGCCGCGATCAGGATGTCGTCCACCTGTTGCGGCGCGGGCCGGGCCTGCAGGTCGCCGACGGCCGCGAGCCTGCGCTCGAGTTCGGCCAAGGCGGGGTAGCGGTCACCCGCCACGAGCTTGCCGCGCGCCGGCTCCGGCAGCGGCGTTTGCCAGCCCGGCTGTTCGGCCAGGCTTCGGTATTGCCGCAAGGCGGCCTGCAGGGGTTGCGCCATCGGCAGTTGCTGCGCGAGTCGCTGCGCCGTCTCGGCCAGCCGGCCGTCGGCCAGTGCTTCGCGCAGCAGCGTGGCGGCGTCCTGCGCAGGCTGCAGCGGCGGCGCGAATCGGGCCCGGACCTGGGCCGGCGTGACTCGGCCCGACTGCAGGTCGGACAGGTAGCGTTGCATCGCCCCGGTCAGCGCGGCGTCGAAGACCGCGCGCCGCGCGTCGTCGTTCCAGTGGCCGGACTGCGCCTGTTGCGACACGGCGTCGGCCAAGGCCTGGGCCCGGTAGTCGGACGGATCGAGCCCGTGGTCGGCGGCCCGGCGCAGCAGGTCGATCGCGACCGTCGCCTGCGCCGTCGGGCCATGCGTGTCGAACCAGTGCAGCGGCGGCGCGGCGCGGGCCGCCGGCGCAACCAGGCCCAGCGTCGCGGCCAGGCACAACACGGCGGCCATGTGGCGGATCGGGCTCGCATCCTTGGTCATGGTTCGCCTCGGACAGTGGTGTGCGGGTCATGCGGCATGCCCGCACAGGTTAGCGGATATGGCACCATGCGCCCATCATGCCTGACTCCGATCTTGCGCAATGGTTGCAGAACCGCAGCTTTTATCCGCTGTTGATTCTGGTACTGCTGGGCGTGGGCCTGTTGCTGGCCTTGTTGCGCCGGCGCCGGGGCCGGCCGCCACCGCCCGGAAAACCGGGGCCCGCGCACGGCCGTTCGCGTCGCGGCAGCCGGTTGCGCTGATCGCGCTGGCCGTTGCATCCGGTCTCCGTCGGCCCGATGCCGCGGGCCGCGCAGGTCAATGCGGCTCGTCGCTCCACAGGTCCTGCATGGCCTCGGCGAATGCGTCGCCGATCGCGGCCTGGTCCGGGTGGCGGCCGTCGCGCAGCACCACGGCACCGGCCACCAGCACCTCGTGCAGCACCGGTTCGGTGCCGGAAAACACCAGCGCATCGAGGCGGTGGCCGGGCGCGATGCCCAGCAGGCCGGGGGCGCGGGTATCGAGTACCAGGGCATCGGCGCGCGCGCCTTCGACCAATCCCCAGCGCGGATGGCCCGCGGCCGGTCCGCCGGCGGCCAGTGCCGCGTCGAACAGCCGTGCCGCCGTGGCGTCCTGCCGGCCGGGCGCGGCGGCGACGTTGCGCTTGCGGTGCAGCAGGCGCTGCCCGTATTCGAGCCAGCGCAATTCCTCGGGCCAGTTGCGCACCACATGGCTGTCGGAGCCGATGGCCATCGGGACGCCGGCGCGCAGCCAGCCGTCCAGGTCGGTCAAGCCGTCACCGAGGTTGGCCTCGGTCGCCGGGCAGATCACGATGGCCGCGCCACGCTGCGCGACCGCGTCGATCTCGCGCGGCGTCGCATGCGTGGCATGGACCAACTGCCAGCGGGCGTCGGGCGAGAACGTGTCGCACAGGTACTGGATCGGCCGCGCGCCGGTGGTCTTGACGCAATCGTCGACCTCGCCGGTCTGCTCGGCCACGTGGATGTGGATCGGCATGCCATGCGGCTCGACCTCGCGCAACAGCGACTCGATGGCCGGCAGGCTGGCGGCGCGCAGCGAATGGATGGCCACGCCGGCGTCCACGTGCCGGCGGCCGCTGGCACGCACGGCCTGCGCCAGCGCCATGACCATCTCGGGGGTGCCGGCGAAGCGGCGCTGGTCGTCCTGCAGTTGCGGGCGGGCGAATCCGGCGCGTTCGTACAGCACCGGCAACACGGTCAGGCCGATGCCGGCGTCTCCGGCCGCATCGGCCAGCGACCAGCACATCGTGGCCGGGTCGGCGTAGGGCTGGCCCTGCGGCGTGTGATGCAGGTAGTGGAATTCGCAGACCTGGGTATAACCACCCCGCAGCAACTCCAGGTACAGCTGGGCCGCCACGGCGCGCATCTGCGCCGGCGTGATGCGCAGCGCCACCCGGTACATGCGCTCGCGCCAGGACCAGAAATCGTCGGACGCGCTGGCACGCCGCTCGGACAGCCCGACGAAGGCGCGCTGGAAGGCATGGCTGTGCGCATCGACCAGGCTGGGCAGCACCGGGCCGGGCAGGCGCCTGGCATGGGCCGGCGGCGTCTGCACGCCGGCCGTGATGCGTTGCCAGCGGCCTTGCGCATCGACGTCGAACAGCACCGACGATTGCCAGCGGCCGTCGATCCAGGCCTGTTCGGCCCACAGGCTGTGTAGGGTGTCAGCCATGGTGCGGCCTCCAGTCCAGCATGGTCTGCACCAGGGCGCGCAGCACCGGCGTGAGGCGGCCGGCGCGCGCCGGGTCGACCTGGTAGGGGGGCTGCTCGGCCATGTAGGTGCTCCAGCACATCTCGAGCTGGATCGCGTGTTGACCCTGGGCCGGCTGGCCGAAGTGGCGGGTGATGTGGCCGCCCTT
>CAXBDR010000092.1:0-16471 GCA_963974265.1 uncultured Rhodoferax sp. | reverse complement strand
GCGCTGGCGCTGGGCTGGGTCGGCTTCATCGCGCGGCTGGTGCGCACCTCGATGCTCGAGGTCATGGGCGAGAACTACATCCGCACCTCGCGCGCCTACGGCCTGTCCGAGCGGCTGGTCACCTACAAGTACGCGCTCAAGAACGCCTGCATCCCGACCATCACCATTCTGGGCATGGGCATCGGCCGGTTGCTCAGCCAGGGCGTGTTCGTCGAGATCGTGTTTGCGCGCCCCGGTTTGGGCCGGCTGATCTACGGTGCCATCTCGGACCGCAACTACCCGGTGGTGCAGGGTGCGGTGCTGGTCGTGGTGGTCGGCTTCGTGCTGGTCAACCTGATCGTCGACCTGTCGTATTCGGCGATCGATCCGCGCATCCGGCCCGGCGGCGGAGGGTCCCCGGGGTGAACCTGCTGACCTCGATCGCCGCCACGCTGCGCAAGGTGTGCGCGAGCTTCACCGGAGCCACCGGCCTGGTGATCGTCGCGCTGGTGCTGGCCTGCGCCGTGTTCGCGCCCTGGCTGGCGACGCACGACCCGAACGCGCTCGACGTGATGAACCGCTTTGGCGATCCCTCGCGCGCCCACTGGCTGGGCACCGACCACCTGGGGCGCGACCTGTTCTCGCGCCTGGTGCACGGAGCCTCGGTGGCCATGGTCAGCGCGATGTCGGCAATTGCGCTGGCGCTGGGCATCGGCACCGCGCTTGGCATCCTGGCCGGTTACCTGCCGCCGCGCAGCGAACGTTTCGTGCTGATCGTGTTCGACGTGATCTCGTCCTTTCCCAGTGTCGTGCTGGCGCTGGCCGTGGTGGCGGTGTTCGGGCCTTCGCTGGCCATCGTGGTCCTCATCATCGCGGTCACGCTGGTGCCGCATTTCGGTCGCGTGGCGCGCTCGCAGGTGCTGACGCTGCGCAGCGCGCCCTTCCTGGAGGCCGAACGCATCCTGGGCGCGTCCTGGCCGCGCATGGTGTTCCACCATGTGTTGCCCAACATCCTGGGGCCGCTGGTGATCCTGGCGTCGATGGACATCCCGGTCGTCATCGCCATCGAGGCCGGGCTGTCGTTCCTGGGCCTGGGCGTGCGCCCGCCGCTGGCGAGCTGGGGCACGCTGATCCAGGACGGTTACCAGTACCTGTCGCAGTCCTGGGTGCCGGTGGTCGTGGCCAGTTCGGCACTGGCCGTGGCGACGCTGGGTTTCACCTTGTTCGGCGAGGCCTTGCGCGACGCTGTCGACCCGCGCATCGGCCGGGACCACGGATGAGCCGCCGGGTGTGTCGCCACGTCCCGCTTTCGCGCGACCTCCGACGATGAAGCAGGTCTGCGATTGGCCGCGTCCGATCCGCGAGATCATGACCGCGTGGATTCCGATGGCCGATGGCGTGCGCCTGGCCGCGCGCATCTGGCTGCCGGTCGATGCCGAGTCGGATCCGGTGCCGGCGCTGCTGGAATACCTGCCCTACCGGCGTCGCGACGGCACCAGCCACCGTGACGCGATCACCCAGCCCTACATGGCGGGCCACGGTTATGCGGCGGTGCGGGTGGACGTGCGCGGCAGCGGCGATTCCGGTGGCGTGTTGCCGGACGAATACACGCGCCAGGAGATCGACGACGGCGTCGCGGTGATCGCCTGGCTGGCGGCGCAGCCCTGGTGCAGCGGCCGGGTCGGCATGTGGGGCATCAGCTGGGGCGGCATCAATACGCTGCAGGTCGCGGCGCGCCGCCCGCCGGCGCTGGCGGCCATCGTGCCGATGGGCTTTGCCGACGACCGCTACAACGGCGACTGCCATTTCATGGGCGGCTGCGTGCTCGAGGGCAACATCAGCTGGGGCGGGAGTTTGTTCGCCGCCATGGCCTGCCCGCCGGATCCGGCCGTGGTCGGCGACGACTGGCGCGCGATGTGGATGCAGCGGCTGGAACAGGCCGAGCCTCCGCTGGCGACCTGGCTGGCGCATCCGCATCGCGACGCGTATTGGCGCCGCGACGACGTGTGTGACGACCCGGGCCGGATCCAGGTGCCGGCCTGGCTGGTCAACGGCTGGCAGGACAGTTATGCGCGCAACATCCTGCCCCTGCTGGCGCGTTTGCGGGGGCCGAAGAAGGCCTTGATCGGGCCCTGGGCCCATGGCTGGCCACACCTGGCCCGGCCCGGTCCGGCCATCGGTTTCCTGCAGGAGGCCGTGCGCTGGTGGGATCACTGGCTCAAGGACGTGGACAACGGCGTCATGGACGAACCGATGCTGCGCGTATGGATGGGCGACTGGGTGGCGCCGGCCCGGCTGGTGCCGCGCTGGCCCGGGCGCTGGATCGCGCAGGACGCCTGGCCTGCGCCCGATCCGGCGACCGCGAACCTGTTCCTGTGCGCGGACGGCGGGCTGCATGCGCAAGCCGGCGCGGCGGCCGCACTGGCGGTGCACAGCCCGCAGACCCACGGTGCGCAGGCCGGTTACCAGTGCTCTTACGGCCTGGGACCGGACCTGTCGGACGACCAGCAGGGCGACGATGCGACCAGCCTGTGTTTCGACACCGCGCCCTTGTCGCACGATTGGGAACTGCTGGGCGAGCCGGAACTGGAGCTGGACCTGCGCGCCGACCAGCCACAGGCGCTGCTGGCCGCGCGCCTGTGCGACGTGGCGCCGGACGGCCGTTCGCTGCGGCTGAGTTACGGCCTGCTGAACCTGTCGCACCGGGACGGCTCCGGGTCACCCAGGCCGCTGGTGCCCGGACAGGTGGTGCGTGTGCGCCTGCGCCTGTGTGCACTGGCACAGCGGGTACCCGCTGGCCATCGCATCCGGCTGGCCTTGGCCAATACCTACTGGCCGATTGCCTGGCCTGCGCCGGTGTCGCACACGCTGACCATCCATGCGGGCCAGGCGCGCCTGCAACTGCCGCTGCTGCGGCCCGATGCGGGCTCGCCGGACCGTGTGCACACCTTTGGCGAGCCCGAGGGTGCACCGGAGCCGGCGCTGGTGGCACTGCGCGCGCGCGTCACGGACCGGCCGCAGGACCGGCGGCAACAACGGCCCGACGGCAGCTGGCTGTGGACCCGAACGCGCGACCGCGGTGCCTGGAAAACCGTCGACACCGACGTGGCCTACGACACGCACGGGGAGTTGCGCTTCGTGGTGCACGACGACGATCCCTTGACGGCGCAGCAGTCGATTTCCCTGACCACCGACATCGGTCGCAGCGGCTGGAACACCCGGGTCGCGGTGACGACGCGCCTGAGCGCCGATACGGATCATTTCTGCGTGCAGGCGTCGCTGCAGGCCTGGGAGGGTCCGCAGCCGGTCTTCAGCCGCGACTGGGACCTGCGGATCCCGCGCGAACCCGACGTCCGATAAGCGATGCGAACCATGCAAGACACGTCTTCTCCGTCTGTCACCGCGGCGCCGGCCGACGATCCGCAGCACCATGGGCTGTACCGGGCGCGGCGCGCGCGGCTGCAGTCGGTGATGCGCGACATGGACATGCCGGCGGCGGTGATCGTCGACCCGATCAACATCCTGTATGCCACCGGCGCGCGCAACATGACGGTCTGGACGGCGCGTACGCCGGCGCGTTACCTGCTGGTGTTCGCCGACGGGCCGTGCATCCTGTACGACTTCTTCGGCTGCGAACACCTGGCCAGCGGCCTGCCGACGGTGGACGAGATTCGGCCAGCACTGGGCCTGTGCCACGTCAGCTCGCTGGCCGACCCCGAGGGCGCCGCGCGCCAGTTCGCCGCCGAGATCGACGGCTTGTTGCGCCAGTATCTGGGGCAGGAGCGGCGCCTGGGGGTGGACCGGTTCCCGTTCCAGACCATCGACGCCTTGCGTGCCTGCGGCCTGCGGCTGCGGGATGCCGATCCGGTGTTCGCCCGTGCCCGGGCGATCAAGCTGCCGCAGGAGCTGCCGTATATCCGCGAGGCGGTGCGCCGGGTCGAGGCGGCCGCGGCCGAGATGCAGGCGCAGATCGCGCCGGGGCGCAGCGAGGTGGCGATCTGGGCCGACTTCCAGCGCCGCTTTGTCGCGCTGGAGGGGCAATACACGACCACCCGGCTGATGCAGAGCGGGCCGC
Source organism: uncultured Rhodoferax sp. (assembly GCA_963974265.1). GTDB lineage: Bacteria > Pseudomonadota > Gammaproteobacteria > Burkholderiales > Burkholderiaceae_C > CAISIP01. Next base: position 12,417 of record CAXBDR010000092.1, on the reverse strand, counting down.
GCAGCTTCCCGTATTTCCAGGAGTGTGGCGCGCGGGTGCTCGAGCCGGGTGACCTGCTGTGTTTCGACACCGACGCGCTGGGCTACCTGGGGTATGCGGTGGATTTCTCGCGCACCTTCCTGTGTGGCGCCAGCGCCGCCACGCCGGTGCAGCGGCTGCTGCATGCACGTGCGCGCGAGCAGCTGGAACACAACCTGGCGCTGATTGGCCCCGGCGTCGCGTATGCCGAGATCGCCGAGCGGGCCTGGCCGGTGCCGGCCGAACACCAGCAGAGCCGTTATTACGCGGTCGGCCATGGCCTGGGCATGTCGGGTGAATTCCCCAACATCCCGCACAGGCGGCCGGGCCAGGCCTACCCATTGCCCGGCGTGGTCGAGCCGGGCATGGTGATCTGCATCGAGAGTTACATCGGTTCGGCCGAGGCCGGCGAGGGCGTCAAGCTCGAGGAGCAGCTGCTGGTCACCGACCATGGCTGCGAGCGGCTCAGCCGCATGCCGTTCGACGAACGGCTCGGCGGCAACTGAGGGCGCGGTCGGGTCGCCGATGCCGCCCGCGCGCGGCGTCGCCGCCACGGTTCCGACGACGAGCGGCGTGCACGGCGCGCAACACTGCAAAAAGTCCGTCGGCCGTGCTGTCGCAGACCGGATTTCTTGTCGTATGATCGCCGCCGGCGCAGCTCGGTCCGGGTCGATGACACACATCCCCGACCGGTGCGGACAGGTCGCAGGCATGAGCCGGCGGCTGCTGTGCCGGCCCCTGTTGTCCGTCGGGGCGACACGCGCCAGACGCAGTCGCGTGCTAACCGCCTGACGGGCCTTGTCGCTTGGGGTTTGCACGATGTCTGAATATCTGAGTTCTCAGCAGGAGCAAGCGGTTGCGCGGCTGCTCGCGTCGCCGACGGCACGCACCGAATGGCCGACCTGGCTGCTGATCCCGGTGGTGTACGGCGCCTGGCTTGCGCCCTTGGTCTGGTCCCGTACACTGGGACTGATGGCCACCACCGTGCTGCTGATCCTGGCCTGCACCTGGTACATGTCGCTGCAGCATGAACTGGTGCACGGCCATCCGACGCGCCACCGCAAGCTCAACAAGTGGCTGGGCATCGCGCCGCTGGCGGTCTGGTTTCCGTACACGCTGTATGCCGAAAGTCATCTGCGCCATCACAACGATGCGCACCTGACGCTGCCGGGCGTCGACCCGGAGACCCACTATGTGTCGGACGAAGTCTGGCAACGCAGTGGCTGGTTCATGCGCGCGTTGTTCGTGCATCGCAAGCGTTTCTGGGGACGTTTCGTGTTCGGTCCCGCGATGGCCATCGCATCGGTGCTGCAGGAGGCGGCCGGCCAGGTGCGGGCCGGCAACTACAAGTACCTGCCCATGTGGTCGTTGCATCTGGGCATGCTGGTCGCCATGTTGGTGGCCATCGAGCGCTGGACCATCGTCCCCGCCTGGTATTACCTGCTGCTGGTGGCGTATCCGGCGCTGTCGCTGGCCATGGTGCGCTCGTATTACGAGCACCGGGCGGCCGACGACTGCAAGCACCGCATCACGATCAACGAAGCGTCGTGGCCGATGCGCCTGCTGTACCTGAACAACAACTTCCATCTGGTGCACCATGATCTGCCGGGCCTGCCCTGGTATCTGCTGCCGCAGGTCTACCGGGCCGATCGCGATGCCTACATCGCGCGTTGTGGCGGGTTTCGCGTCGGTGGTTACCTCGAACTGATCCGGCGTTTCGGCCTGACGCCGGTCGATGCGCCCGTCCATCCCCTGGCGCGGGACCGACAGACTTGACCGGAGCGGCATGTGCCTGGCGTCTGGCGATGCCGATGTACAACGTCACGCCCACCGTGGGCGCGGCATGGGAGGCCTTGCTCGGGGCCGTCGTCCAGGGATTGCGCCAGCGCGGCTGGACGGATCCGATGCGGGTCGTTCCGGCCGTCGGTGACCTGACGCAGTTGTGGCGAGCGCCCGACCTGTTGTTGTCGCAGACCTGCGGTTATCCGCTGGTGACCGAACTCGAACACGATGTGCAGGTGCTGGCCGCGCCCGGGTTCGACCTGCCCGGTTGCGCGGGGGCCGACTACCGCAGCCTGATCCTGGTGCCGCAGGCGGGTGGGGCGGATTCACTGGAGCAACTGCGTGGCGCCGTTGCCGTCATCAACCAGTGGCATTCGCACAGCGGCATGAATGCCTTGCGCCACACGATTGCGCCGCTGGCGCGTGATGGCCGGTTCTTCTCGCGCATCGAGGTGTCGGGCAGCCACATGGCCAGCATCGTGGCCGTGCAGCAGGGAAGGGCCGACGTGGCGGCCATCGACTGCGCCACCTATGGGCTGGCCTTGCGCGCAGCGCCCGACCGGCTCGCCGGTGTGCGCGTGCTGCAGGCCACCGCCGCCGCGCCGGGCCTGCCGCTGATCACCTCGCGCATGTTGGGCCGTGCGCAGGTGCACGATCTGCGCGCGGTGCTGCTGCGCCTGCATGAAGACGCGCCGTCGGTGCTGGAGAGCCTGTGCGTACGGCGCCTGCATGCCATGGAACTGGCCGACTACGAACCGATACGGCAGCAGGTGCGCGAGGCCGCGCAACGCGGGTATGCGACGCTGGCCTGAACGCGCCATGCTTGGTCGCACCGCGCCAATCCCGAAAATAGAACTTGATGGGATCAGTCCTGCATAGGTGTCGGCGACGTTGCATGTTCGATATGCGACCAGGCCTACACAGTCAATTCAACTAATTGATGCCGTCATTGGTCAATCGTGGATTCACTAAGGGATTGTCTGTATCCTTAAAGATGAATCCGGTGGTTACGATGATCGCGGAGTCCCAGCCCGGCCTTCGCTGTCATCGTGCGTTTGCCTGTCGTGTCCGACGGGCGCACCGGAAACACATTTACCGATCATCAAGGAGATGCAACAAATGGCTCATCATGAAACAACAACCGAGTCCGGGATCATCCTGGACAGACGCCAACTGATCGGCGGTGCTTCCGCAGTCGGCCTGGGCGCTGCGTTTGGCAGCATGCCCGCCATGGCCCAGGGCAAGCCGAAAAAAGGCGGCACCTTGCGCCTGGGCATGGAGGGTGGTTCGGCTTCGGACAGCCTGGATCCACGCACCTATGCCGACTCGATCCCGATCGCCTACAGCCTGATGATCTGGAACACGCTGGTCGAGATCGACACCGCCGGCAATGCCACGCCCGAACTGGCCGAGAGCTGGGAGTCCAAGCCCGGCGCCATGGAGTGGATCTTCAACATCCGCAAGGGCATCACGTTCGGTTCCGGCAAGACGCTGGATGCCGACGACGTGATCTATTCGATCAACCTGCACCGCGGCGAGACCAAGTCGCCTGCCAAGGGCCTGTTGTCGGCGGTCAAGGACATCACCAAGCTCTCGCCGAACCAGATCCAGATCACGCTGACAGCCGGCAACGCCGACCTGCCGTTCATCCTGTCCGACTACCACATGATCATCGTGCCCAACGGCATGACCGATTTCCAGAAGGCCGACGGCACCGGCGCCTTCACGCTGACCGAGTGGCAGCCGGGCGTGCGTGTCGTGTGCAAGCGCAAGCCGGGCGAATACTGGAAGCCGGGACGCGGCAACTTCGACACCGTCGAGCTGCGCTACATCGGTGACGCCGCGGTGCGTACCCAGGCCTTGATCACGAACCAGGTCGACGCGATCAACCGCGTGAACCAGAAGACGGTCGGCCTGTTGTCCAAGTCCAAGAACATCAACATCTCGCGCTCGCAGGGTGCCGGCAACCGTTTCGCCTTCGTGGCGCTGACCGACGTCGATCCCTACAAGAAGCGTGACGTCATGCTGGGCCTGAAATACGGCATCGACCGCCAGACCATCATCAAGAACGTGTTCTCCGGCTACGCGACCGTCGGCAACGACCACACCATCGGGCCGTTGAACAAGTACTACGACAAGACCCAGAAGGCCCGTCCCTTCGATCCGGACAAGGCCGCGTTCCACTTCAAGAAGGCCGGCATGTCGGGTCCGTTCGAACTGCAGGTGTCCGAAGGTGCCTACACCGGCGCGACCGACTCGGCCGTGATCTTCCAGGAGTCGCTGAAGAAGGCCAAGGCCAACCTCGAGGTCAAGCGCGTCTCGGGCGATGGTTACTGGGACAACGTCTGGCTCAAGGTGCCGTTCTGCGCCGTGTACTGGGGCAACCGTCCGACGGCTGACCTGCAGTTGTCGCAGACCTTCGTCACCGGCCAGACCTGGAACGACACCCACTATTCGAACCCCAAGTTCGACAAGCTGGTGGTCGATGCCCGGGTCGAACTCGACGAGAAGAAACGCGCCGAGATGTACGCCGAGTGCCAGCGCCTGCTGTCCGAAGAGGCCGGCATGATCTGCTTTGCGATCGGTGACGCGCTCGACGCCGGCAGCAAGCGCCTGCGTGGCCTGGAACCCCATGCGCGTTACGACATGAACGACCAGCGCCTGGCCGAAAAGGGCTGGTTCGCCTGATCATCGTGTACCACCGGACCCGGACCCAATCATGGATTGGTCATCAAGGGTCCGGCGCACACACAAACAAGCGCGCTTGCGCAGGGCCCCGTCGGGGGCTTGGCAAGCGCGCTTTTTTGTGGGAGTTTCCAATGTGACTTGCCGGAAGTGGCCATTCGCAGCCGCCCGGTTTCATAGAAAGACCAACCCATGCTCAAACTCATAGCCAGTCGGCTCGGTCAGGGGGTGATCACGCTATTCGCGGTCTCCGTCCTGATCTTCATCTGTACGCAGATCCTGCCCGGCGACGTCGCCTCGGCCGTGCTTGGCCAGGGCGCGACGCCCGAGGCCCTGGCCGCGTTCCGCAAGGAACTGGGCCTGAACGAGCCCGCGTACATGCGTTATTTCAACTGGTTGTGGGGCGCGATCCAGGGTGACCTCGGCGTGTCGATGACCAACCAGCGCGTCATCATCGACGAATTGCTGCCACGGCTGTACAACACGCTGTTCCTGGCCGGTTACGCGGCCCTGATCGCCATTCCGCTGTCGGTGGGCCTGGGCATCCTGGCCGCGATCAACGAAGGCAAGCTGGTGGACAAGGCCTCGAACATCCTGACCCTGATCACGATCTCGATCCCCGAGTTCTTCATCGCCTACCTGATGATCATCTTCTTCGTCGTCGAGCTCGGCTGGTTCCCGTCGCTGGCCACGGTCTACCCGGGCATCGAATTCGGCGAACGGGTCTACATCACGACCTTGCCGGCGGTCGCGCTGACCATGCTGGTGGCGGCGCACATGCTGCGCATGACGCGCAGTTCGGTGTTGTCGGTGATGTCCAGCCCGTACATCGAGATGGCCTTTCTCAAGGGGGCCAAGCGCACCCGCGTGATCTCGCGCCACGCCTTGCCCAACGCGGCGGCGCCCATCATCACCGTCATCGCGCTGAACCTGGCCTACCTGGTGGTCGGTGTCGTGGTGCTGGAGGCGGTTTTCGTCTACCCGGGCATCGGCCAGCTGATGGTGGACGCCGTGTCCAAGCGCGACGTGCCGGTGATCCAGGCCTGCGGCCTGGTGTTTGCGATGGTGTTCGTCGTGCTCAACACCCTGGCGGACGTGGCCATCATCCTGGTCAACCCGCGCCTGCGTCACAAGCGTTGAAGGAGAACAAGCAATGAGAATACTGGGGCACAAACCCACCGTCACCGCGTGGATCGGCATGGCCATCATCGTGGTGAACCTTCTGGTGGCGATCTTCGGTCCGGCCTTCGCGCCGTATTCCGAATCGCAGACCGTCGGGTCAACCTGGGACGAACCCAGCGTGGAAATGCTGCTGGGCGCCGACCAGATCGGCCGCGACATGCTGACGCGCCTGATCTACGGCGCCCGCATGACGATCGGCGTGGCGCTGGCCACGACCGCCTTGTCGTTCTTCATCGGCATCACGCTCGGTTTCGCCGCGGCCGTGCTCGGCGGCTGGGTCGACACCGTGATCTCGCGCCTGGTCGACGTCATCCTGTCGATCCCGCTGCTGATCCTGGCCCTGATCATCCTGGGTGTGTTCGGTTCGTCGATCCCGGTGCTGATCGTCACTATCGCGGTGCTCGATTCGACCCGCGTGTTCCGGCTGTCACGGGCGCTGGGCATGAACCTGACGGTGCTGGAATACGTCGAGGCGGCGCGGCTGCGCGGCGAAGGCACGTGGTGGATCATCCGCCGCGAGATCCTGCCCAACGCATCGGCGCCGTTGCTGTCCGAATTCGGCCTGCGGTTCTGCTTCAACTTCCTGTTCATCGCCGCCTTGTCGTTCCTGGGCCTGGGCATCCAGCCGCCGTTCGCCGACTGGGGCGGCATGGTGCGCGAGAACTCCGCGGCCATCAACTTCGGCATGCTGGCGCCGATCTGGCCGGCCCTGGCGATCACGATCCTGACGGTCGGGGTCAACATGGTGGTGGACTGGCTGTTGTCGGTCGAGGCCCGCCCGTCGGGCGCACAGGCAGAAATGTGAGGACAGCATGACAGACAAGACAGACAAGAAGATCATCCTGCAGATCAAGGGTCTGCGCCTGGAGGCCGTGCGCGGCAAGAACGTCATCGTCGACAACGTTGACGTGACCCTGCATGCCGGCGAGGTGCTGGGGCTGATCGGCGAGAGTGGTGCCGGCAAGTCGACCATCGGCCTGTCCGCAATGTCGTATGCCCGCGCCGGCGTGCATATCGCCGGGGGCTCGGTGGAGATCGACGGCGTCAACATCCGCGAACTCAACGCCGCCGGCCGGCGCGACGTGCGTGGCAAGCGTATCGCCTACGTGGCGCAGTCCGCGTCTGCGGCCTTCAACCCGGCCCACACCATCATGGACCAGGTCTGCGAGGCGCCGACCATCCACGGCATCATGTCGCGGCAGGAGGCCGAGGCCTGGGCGCGCGAGTTGTTCAAGTCGCTCGACCTGCCCGACCACGAGACCTTCGGCGACCGTTATCCACACCAGGCCTCGGGTGGCCAGTTGCAGCGCGCGATGGCCGCCATGGCCATGTCCTGCCGCCCGGACATCCTGGTGCTGGACGAACCCACAACTGCGCTGGACGTGACGACACAGATCGAGGTGCTGATCCTGCTCAAGTCGCTGATCCGCGAATACGGCTCGGCCGCCTTGTACATCACGCACGACCTGGCGGTGGTGGCCCAGGTGGCCGACCGCATCAAGGTGCTGCGCCACGGCAAGGAGGTCGAGGAGGGCACGGTCGACGAAGTCCTGCAGGCGCCGAAGGAGGAATACACCCGTCAGCTGGTGGCCGTGCGCGGCGCCGCCGCCAGTGAACGCGCGGTGCAGTCGTCGGTACAGGACGAGGTCATCCTGCAGGTCGAGCACGTGGACGCGGCCTATGGCACGTTCAAGGTGGTCAACGACGTGAGCCTGGACGTGAAGCGGGGCGAGACGGTGGCCGTTGTGGGTGAGTCGGGCTCCGGCAAGTCCACGCTGGCGCGCATCATCACCGGGTTGCTGCCGCCGATCGGGGGCAAGATCCTGTTCAAGGGCGAGCCCCTGCCCAAGAGCCTGGCCGAGCGCGGCAAGAACCTGCGGCGGCAGATCCAGCTGGTCTACCAGATACCGGATGTGGCGCTCAATCCGCGCCAGCGCCTGCTCGAGACCATCGGGCGTCCCGTCAGCTTCTATGCCGGCCTGGGCGGGGACCAGAGCATGGTCAGCGAAGACGGCGACCAGCCCGTGAAGGAAACGCTGGACCATTCGTCGAAGAAATACTTCGGCATGAAGTCCAGCGAGGTGCACAAGCGGACCCTGGAACTGCTCGATATGGTCGAGTTGCCGCGGGAGTTCCTGATGCGCCGCCCGACCGAACTCTCGGGCGGGCAGAAGCAGCGCGTCTGCGTCGCGCGGGCGCTTGCGGCACGGCCCGACCTGATCATCCTGGACGAACCCACGTCGGCGCTGGATCCGCTGGTGGCCGAGGAAATCCTCAAGCTGCTGCGCCGCCTGCAGGCCGAACTCGGCCTGTCCTACGTGCTGATCACGCACGACCTGGACGTGGTGCACCGCATTGCCCACCGCACCGCGGTGATGCTCAAGGGTTCGTTCGTGGCTTTCGACAAGACCGACGCGATCTTCGAGGGACCCTACCATCCTTATACCGAGCAACTGGTCACCGCCGTGCCCGTCATGCGCAGCGACTGGCTCGACGGGGTGTTGGCCAAGCGCGCCGCCAAGGCGCAGGCGGCTGCAGGCACCGCGGCCTGAGGCCACGTTCGGATCGGCCACCTCAGGGTGGCCGGGCAGTCCGCGATCCCCGGTGCCGGGGATCGCGGCTTTTTTTTTTGATGCGCGCAAGCCCTGGCATGTAGGAGGCTGCTGACGCCGGGAGCCGGCGCCCGCCGATTCCCGTGCGAACGGTGCCTGGAGATCATGGGAACACGTTGTCGTGCAACCCATTTGAAAGGACTCCGCACCATGCGCACTGAACATACCCCCGACCGGATCGACGTCGAATTGCCCTTGGGCGGGCCTGCTCATCCGGTCGACGTCGACCTGTCGAGCGCAGCCGCGCGTGCGGGCGGGCCGGTGGCCATGCCAGTGTGGGACGCATTTCGACCGACCTTGTCGCAGGTGGCCGCCCAGGCCCTGTCCTCGCGCGTGCGGTGGCCGGGCCGATCCCGCTCGGGATATCACGGAGGCTCGGCCTGGAACTGGATGCGCGACGGCAGCGCCGGTTTCGGCGAACGCAGCATCGGCCGCTGATCGCCGCTACCGCGGGTGGTCGCCGCGGCAGGGCGCTGCAAAGCGGCGCAAGCCGTCGTACGATCGACGCCATGCCATCGCAACCCAAATCCATGCCGTCCGTCTACCTGCCCCATGGCGGTGGTCCCGCATTCTTCATGACCGGCTCCATGGCCGACCTGTTTCGACCCATGGGCCGGTTCCTGGCGTCGGTACCGGGCCTGCTGCCGGCCCGGCCCACCGCCATCCTGGTCGTCACGGCCCATTGGGAGGCCGAGGTCACGACCTTCTGCGGCGGCGTACAGCCCGAACTTGTCTATGACTACTACGGTTTTCCGCCGGAGACCTATGCCATCCAGTATCCGGCGCCTGGCGCGCCCGCGTTGGCGGACCGGGCCGCCGAACTGCTGCGGCACGCCGGCCTGCAGGCCGAGGTGGACCCGTCCCACGGATGGGACCACGGCGTGTTCATCCCGCTCAAGGCGATGTTGCCCGCGGCCGACATTCCGGTGCTGGCGATGTCGCTGACGAGCGGGCTCGACCCGAACCAGCACACGGCCGTCGGCGAGGCCTTGCGGCCCTTGCGCGACGAGGGTGTGCTGGTCATGGGTAGTGGCATGAGTTACCACAACCTGCGCCAGATGGGCAACGGCGCGGCCGCGGTGGAATTCGACCGCTGGCTCGACGGCGCGCTGGCCGGAGACGCCGGCCACCGGCGTTCCTGGCTGGCGCAATGGGCGCGGGCACCGTCCGGCCGGACCTCGCATCCGCGCGAAGAACACCTGCTGCCGCTGATGGTGGCCTCGGGCGCCGGGGGTGATGCGCCCGCGCGCAAGTTGTGGAGCGGCGCGGTGGGGCCGACCACCGTGTCGGCCTGGGCGTTCGACTGAGCGTCGCGAACGGTGCACCAGCGCGGGCGGGCGGCCGGCCGCGAACCGGGTCGGGCCATCGTCGCGTCAACGCGCGGGCGTGATCCGGTCGAGCACCTGGCCCAGCGCCCGCAGCAAGGCCTGCACCTGGCCATCCGTGGTGTGCGGGCACACCAGCATCATGTTGTGGAATGGCGTGATCATCACACCGCGGTTGAGCAGCCCCAGGTGAATCAGATGCTCCAGTTCCGCGTCGAGCGCACGACCGGCTTCGGCGCCGCTGCGTGGTGGTTGTGCACAGAACTGGAACTCGATGCGGGCGCCGACCTGCGTCACGCACCAGGGCAGCCGACGGTCGGCGAACGAGGTCCGCAAGCCGTTGGCCAGGCTGGCCGCCTGAGCCAGCATGTGGGCGTAGGCGGCGTCCGTCATCACCTCGGTCAGCGCGGCGCGCATGGCCGCCATGGCCAGCATGTTGCCGGTCAATGTGGTTCCGATGCCGCTGTGTCCAGGCGGCGCATCCTGCTTGGCGCGCATGGCGCGTTCGGCCAGCGGGCCGCTCATGCCGTAGACCGCGCACGGGATGCCGCCGCCGACCGGCTTGCCCAGCACCAGCGCGTCGGGCGCGATGCCATGGGCGCGGGCGTATCCGCTTGGGCCGGTGCTGATGGTATGGGTCTCGTCCATCACCAGCATGGCGCCGTGGCGCCGGATCAGTTGCTGCGCCGCGCTCCAGTAGCCGTCCTCGGGCAGCACCATGCCGATGTTGGTCATCACCGGTTCGGCCAGCACGCAGGCCACGTCGCCGGCGGCCAGCGCGGCCTCGAGCGCCGGCAGGTCGTTGAATTCGACCACCACCGTGTGCGCGAGCAGGTCATGCACCTGGCCGAGCAGGCTGGCGCGTTGCATCGCGCGGCCATCGACCAGGTCGACGAACACGTCGTCGATGGTGCCGTGGTAACAACCGTTGAACACCAGCAGCTTGTCGCGGCCGGTCGCGGCCCGGATCCAGCGCACGATGTAGCGGTTGGCGTCCGTCGCACTCAGCGCGAACTGCCAATACGGCAGGCCGAAGCGATCGCTCAGCGCCTCGCCCACGGCCGCCGCATCGGCGGTGGCCAGCATCGTGGTGTAGCCGCGCGTGGCCTGGCGCTGCAGCGCGGCGGCGACCGGGCCCGGGGCGTGGCCGAACATGGCGCCGGTGTCTCCGAGGCAGAAATCCGCCAGCACATGGCCGTCCACGTCGGTGACCTGCGCGCCTTGCGCGTGGTCCACGTGCAGTGCGAACGGCGTGCCCCAGTCGTTCATCCAGTGCAGCGGTACGCCGAACAGCAGGTGTTGCGCCGTCCGCGCAGCCAGGGTCCGGGACCGCGGGTTGTGCGCCTCGTAGTGTTCCCGTTCGCGCGCGAGGAAGGCCTGGGCCCGAGGCCAGTCCAGGCCGGTGCGGCTGTTGCGCGGGTCGTGCGTCGATGTCGTGCGTGCGTTCATCGTGTTTCCCCTTCTCGTTGTCTGGCGCGCCTGCGGGTGGCTCAGCGGGTCGGCGCGAGGCTTTGCAGCCAGGCGCGCAATTGCGCGATCACCGCCGGCGGCGCACCGGGTCGCCGGGGTGTCCGATCAGGTAGTGTGCCGTGGCCGGCGCGACGCTGTGTGCTCCGGCCCGCACCACCGTACCGCGTTGCAATGCAGTTTCGGCCAGCACCTGCACGACCACGGCGACACCACCGCCCCCGGCGACGATCTCCAGCGCCGCCGATGTCGAGTCGACGATACAGTGCGGTGGTTGACCCGCGGTGCCGCAAGCCGCTACCTGGGCCAGGTTGCTGGCCGGTGGCTTGCCGATGGGTCGCTACGCCTGGCGCCGGACGCGCCCGACCCGAAGGCGAAGGCGACGGCGTTGCCGCCGGCCGCCCTCGTCAGACGTTCGAATCCGCGAACGAGCCCTTGCGCCGGTTCACGTAGTCCAGGATCGCTTCGTCCGCCGCCACGTCGAGCGCGGGCGCCTCGTACTCAGCCAATTGCTTCTTGAAGCTGGCGTTGGCGCGTTGCGCCAGGTCGCGCGAACCTTCGGCTTCCCACTGCTCGTAGCTGTTGTTGTCGGTGATCGGCGAACGGTAGAAGGCATGCTCGAAGTTCGCCTGGGTGTGGGCACAACCCAGGAAGTGCTTGCCCGGGCCGACCTCGCGGATCGCGTCCATGGCCTGGCCGTTCTCCGACATGTCGACGCCGGCCAGCAGCGTGTGCATCATGCCGGCCTGGTCGACGTCCATGACGAACTTCTCGTAACCCATGGACAGGCCGCCCTCGAGCCAGCCGGCGGTGTGCAGCACGAAGTTGACGCCGCCCAGGCAGGTCGGCAGCAAGGTGTTGGCGGATTCGGACGCGGCCTGCGCATCGGCGATCTTGGAGCCGCACAAGCCACCGCCGGAGCGGAACGGCACGCCCAGGCGCCGCGCCAGCGCCGCCATCACGTACAGCACCAGGGCCGGCTCCGGCGTGCCGAAGGTCGGGGCGCCGGACTGCATCGAGATGCTGGAGGCAAAGCTGCCCAGCACCACCGGCGCACCCGGGTTGCACAACTGCACGAAGGCCATGCCGGCCAGGGCCTCGGCCAGCGTCTGGGCGCAGGTGCCGGCCACCGTGACCGGCGACATCGCGCCGGCCAGGATGAACGGCGTGATGATGGTGGCCTGGTTGTTGCGCGCATAGACCTTGGCCGCGCCGAGCATGGTCTCGTCGAAGGTCATCGGCGAGTTGGCGTTGATCAGGTTGATGATCACGGTGCGCGGCTTGCCGGTGAGCGGGTCGAGGTAGTTGTCGCCGAACAGCCGCTTGGCCATCTCGACCGTGTCCTG
>CAXBDR010000091.1:0-16536 GCA_963974265.1 uncultured Rhodoferax sp. | reverse complement strand
TGTAAGAATCTTTGCGCGTCAACGCTCACTCTGGCGGGCGTTGTGCAGACCATCCTTAGAGGGTCGGAGTGCACGATGCGTTCAATGATGTTCTTTGTGGTCACAACAACGTCTTGCGGGGGGCGCACTACGCGTTCCTGTGGGCTCAGATTGCCGTGTGCCGAAAAGGGCTGATTTGCCAGACGCCAGCAGTTTCGAATGTTTCATAGGCTCATCCTGCGAACACCTCTTCCAGTTTGCTTTTCAGCAACCCGAGAACTTCCGGGTCACTGATTCCTTCTTCTGGATTCGTTCGTATGTAGTGGTTCAGGCAATGCGTAGGCCAGTTCTCGTAGTCGTCGTCTAGCGCAATCCAGGCCCTTGGCTTGCGCCGGCTGACGTCGCTCCAGACCTGTTCGCCTCGGGACTTTTGCAGGAATAGAACCTTGTCCATCTGGGAATGCCAAGTTGCCCCAACAACTCGAGTTCGCAGTGTCGGGGGCAGCATCTTCGTTGCCTTGGCACACCCGTACACCCGAGCCCAGGAAGTGCTCAGAACGAGTTTAATTTGTGGATACGGTTTAAGCACGTTGATGAGCAAGTCGCAATGTTGGAAGAGAACATACCCGGCTGGCGCACTCAGATACGCCCCGATATGCCTGCTCCAGATTACGTTCTCATGATGAAGCACGCCGTCGAAGTCCAGGTACAAGATATCGCCTCCGCTCCCCTTCATGGCAAGGTCCCCATGCGGCTCTTATGCTGCCCATCGGCAGGAGGGATGTGCTGGGGGCTGATTCATTGACTGACTCACTTCCACTTGTTTGAAGTGACTGACTATGCAATGGTTTGTCATGAAGCCGGACTAGGTGAACAACAGCTGCTCACTTCATGTTGGACCAGCAGCTTCTCATACTACCTATACGAATGGCAGCAATCTGCTGCGCAATGTTTTAGGTCAACATATGAAGACTGGATTGGTTAAGGGCAACGCGCCCGCGGCACGCTCAAGTAGACGGCGGGACACGCAGCCGTTACTGCGCGCGCTGGTGGCCAAAGCGGGGGAACGGGGCGATTCCATGGGCGAACTAGCTAAGCGCCTCGGCGTTACCTATGAACGCCTCGCGCAGTGGCGTCGTTCTGAAGCGCAGGTCTCCAAGGCGCACGATTCGGTTTTTGAACGTGCGGCGGAATATCTCTGTATTCCAACCGTGGTAGTCATGGTTTTGGCTGGACGGCTTGGTTTGCCGCAGCTCGCGTGGCCGTCAGGGGCTCCGTTGGCGGACCGAGTCAAATTCGAGCTCGATAGGCTTCGAAGCAATCAGTTTATTGGGCCGTTTGTACCCGCGGATATCGATGATGTTTCGCCGGCTGTTCAGATGTTTGTGATTTTTCTGGCTCATGAAGTAGCTTCAGGAGGAGGGCGCAGCAGCTTCGGGGATGGGTGGCTGAGTGCGCTCAATCGAGTTGCCGCTGGCAACCTGAAAGCCACGATTCATGAGAACGGACATCAAGAAAGAGAAGGGGCTGTGAATCGGATATTTTGAATTGAGCGTTTAGTTCTTTGCGCCCCTCTCGCAGGGGCGCATTTCCTATACAACCAGCGAGTTGATAACGCGTATCTGGTGCCATGTGAAATGCGACTTGTCGTTTTACATGCGCCACTTCATGAGTTGACAAATTTCCTCTTCGAAATTTGTAACATTGACCGTGGCCGGCGAGCAGAATGAGCTTGGATTGGGCGTACTGGGTACGCCAACAACCCGTTTTCAGGTGTGTAGGTTGGCACCGTATTCTCGGCTCAAAAAAGGCGCCCATCCGACAAGGGGGAGGGCGCAGCGAAGCAAACGGCTGTGTCTTAGCCTACGGTCAAACGACGCAGATGGACCACGTTCGATGCTTCAGGTGCAGGGCTGGCTTGAGTCGGCATGGCGGGCGAGACGCCATTGCCCAGGAACATCATCGTGGAATGCTTCAGACGCTGACGGCCCTTGTGGCCGAGCTCCTCGAGCCGTTTCTCTTCAGCGGCATCAAGCCGCTTGGCGATGGCTGTCGGCATCAAGTGGGTATACCGGGACAAAGAGCGCAAATCTCGGTGGCCGCTATAAGCCTGCAAATCGAGAACCGTCGGAAAAAGACCCGACTCGGCCGCGCGGCTAATGCCTTCGTGGCGCATATCATGGATGTGAAAGTCTTCGAGACTGGCGCCATCACAAATGCGCTTCCAAGCTCCGCGAAGTTCCTTTTCGGAAATGTCGAATACCAGGTCGGAGGTGCGCGGCAGTTGCGCAAGCAACGCAAGTACATCACGGCGAATCGACAGGATGCGCGGGCGCCCGTTTTTGCTCGTCGGCAAGTAGGCGGTCTGTGCCTCGAAGTCGACACGGTCCCAGAATTGCGCTAGGGCTTCGCCCCGGCGCGCGGCGGTGGCAAGCTGGTAAGTCACGAAAGCCTCAAAAAACGGGATGTGTTTGTAGCTTTGCAGGGCCTCTGCGCGGGCCTCTTCGTAGGCGTACTTGATAATTTGCTTGTGAGCGTAGGTCGTGCTTTGCTGGGCAGCTTCGGTGCGGGCGTGCGTCATCAGCTCTTGCGTGCGCGATTCGATGGAGCGCAGCTGGTCCTCTTGGCGCGCGGCGTCCAGCAAACGGACCTCCTCGTCCTGGGATAGACGACGGTTTCTCTCGTTGAAATACTTCGGGCGGCGCACGCCTTCCATTGGGGCCCTGTCCACGCGGTAACCCCAAGTCGACGTCGTCACCTTGAAAACAGCCTGCAACAAATCAAGCTGGCGGTCCACAGTGGAGGGCTCCACCACTTGCAGCCGGTCCTGCACGAATGTTTCGATGTCCACCGCTGTCCCCTCCGGCAGCGGCTTGTGCATCCACTCCAGCGAGGTCATCGGTGCGCGATTTGCGCCCAACGGCGTGATGAAGCGGCCAAACTCCTTCAGTTCCATTTTGCGAATCTCGATGCGTTTTTGCAGCAGATTTGAGCTGTCCTGCAGCATGGCACTGAGCATGGTCGCATAGTTGTTGCCGCCTTTGAGCTTGGGACATTCCTCGGCGATGTAGCGTTCAATGAGCTGGGCGGTTGTCACGCCATACGCTGCCGTGTAGTCCCGAAACACGCCGCGCGACTGCTGGGCGTCCATCTCCTTCATGAACTGGTCTGCTTTTGCGAGGGAGTCGAAAGTCAGGGTCTGCTGGCTTTGTCCCTTATTGCGCATTCGCACTTGAAAGCAGTCGCTTTCCTGGGAAACGTCGACCTTGCGCGTGGGATGCAGCGTGCGCATCTCAAGAAGGTAGGCCTTGGCGGCCTTCAGTTTGTTGAAAGCGAACTTGCGCGTGAGCTCGGGATGCTTGCCGACCGAGACGACATAGTTGGAGCGGTTCTGAATGCTAGACATGAAATAAATCTCCAAAAAGTTAGTGGAGACCCGTCTAGTCACAAGGGTGGAAATTGCGTCGCTTTAGACGTTTTAGACTGCCAACTGGGTGTGGCAAGAAAACGGCACGAGCGTCGCCCAGCGGTATTGCGCCCACTGGCGAGAAGCCAAGTCAAGGCGAAATACAGCGAACCGGAACGCAGGTTCGCGAAGGCTGAAACCCTCACTTTTGGCGCAGATTTGGCGCAGCTGGCCCTCTTTTGGCTGCTTTTTGTCGCAGAAGGGTTCGTTGCTACACGCTAAGCAATTGATTTACATAGCATTTATCTGGTCGGGGTGAGAGGATTCGAACCTCCGGCCTCTACGTCCCGAACGTAGCGCTCTACCAGGCTAAGCTACACCCCGATTGCGGGCGCACAACATGAAAGACCTAGTTGTTGCGCTCCAAAAGCTGACTCGACAATTGTATCAAACAAGAACGGTGCGGACCGGGTGGCAATTGCTCCGCAGCGCCGGTGGCTCGAGCCGCTTCACGCGCTGCCGCGTCGCGTGAAAAATCGAGTGCCCCGGTTTCCCTGACGATGCCGACGACCTGTTCCAGCATGTCGACGGCGCCGGTCTCGATGGCGTTGGCAATCACTGCCCGCTGCTCGGCGGTTCCTCTTTGCATGGCGCAGATCAGCGGCAATGTCGCCTTGCCTTCGCGCAAGTCGTCACCGAGGTTCTTGCCCAGCAACTCGGCATCGCCGGCATAGTCGAGCACGTCGTCGATGACCTGGAACGCGGTTCCCAGGGCCTGTCCATATTGGGCGCAGGTCTCCTCCAGGACGCTCGATGCCCCGGCGAGGATGGCGCCGACGCGCGCGCTGGCCTCGAAGAGTTTGGCTGTCTTGGATCGGATCACATGCAGGTATCCGGCCTCGTCGAGTCCGGCGTTGTGCATGTTCATCAGCTGGAGGACTTCGCCTTCCGCGATCACGTTGGTGGCATCGGCCAGCACGGCCATGATGCGCATGTCCTGGGCCTCCACCATCATCTGGAAGGCCCTGGAATACAGGAAGTCGCCGACCAGCACACTGGCCGGGTTGCCGAACATCTCGTTGGCCGTCGCGTTGCCACGGCGCATCGCGGAGTCATCCACGACATCGTCGTGCAACAGCGTGGCGGTATGGATGAACTCGACGACCGCGGCCAGGTTGAAGCGTTGCGCGCCGGCGTAGCCCAGGGCGCCGCTGGTGAGAAGTAGCAGTGCGGGGCGCAGCCGTTTGCCGCCCGCTCCGATGATGTAGCGCGACACTTCCCCGACCAGCGGGACGCCCGAGTCGAGTCGGCTTGCGATGGCGGCATCGACTTGACGCATGTCTGCCGCGATCACGGCGAGTCCGGGCGCTGAAGGGGGTGGTGGTGTCTGCAAGGCCAGGCTGGAAAGTTAGCCTTGCATTATAGGAAGACGCGACAGGTGTCCGTTGGCCTGTCCCGGGCCAGGCAACAGTATTCACTGGAGGAGTGCTATACTCACAGGCTGTGCGGAATTTGGTCCGCACAGTTGTTTGGAAGACGCGAACAGCGTCTTTAGATGAGAGGTCCACATGTACGCGGTCATAAAAACCGGTGGCAAGCAATATCGCGTTGCTTCCGGCGAGAATATCAAAGTAGAACAGATTGCTGCGGATGTAGGCCAGGAGATCGTCATTGACCAGGTTCTGGCTGTCGGAAACGGCGCTGAAATCAAGGTTGGAACGCCCCTGGTATCCGGCGCGACTGTCAAAGCCACGGTCGTGGCGCATGGCAAGCACGACAAGGTCAGCATCTTCAAGATGCGCCGTCGCAAGCATTACCAGAAGCGCCAAGGTCATCGTCAGCAGTACACCGAACTGCAAATCGGTGTCATTGCGGCCTGATGAACCATTGAGCCTGGGTTGATCCCGGTTCAAACTGATTGGAGAAGCTAAATGGCACAGAAAAAAGGCGGCGGCTCGACGCGCAACGGGCGTGATTCCAAGCCCAAGATGCTGGGTGTGAAGGTTTTTGGTGGTGAGGCGGTTTCCGCCGGCGCCATCATCGTGCGCCAGCGCGGTACCCGGTTTCACCCCGGCGTCAACGTCGGACTCGGCAAGGACCACACCTTGTTTGCATTGGCGGATGGCAAGGTTTCCTTTGCCGTCAAGGGCGCGATGAACAAGCAAACGGTCAACGTCACATCGGCTTGATCCTGCGTCAGCCCGGTCCCGAACCCTGCGCCTTGCGCGGGGTTTTTCGTTTATAAGTCCTTGCATTTGCGTCCCTGATACCGACATTGCCCTGACCATCGAGATCTTGCCGGGTCGACTTGTACCGGTAGCCCGTTACCCATCATGAAATTCGTCGACGAAGCCTATATCGACATTGCCGCTGGCGATGGTGGTGCGGGCTGCGTGTCGTTCCGGCACGAGAAATACAAGGAGTTCGGCGGGCCCAATGGTGGTGACGGCGGCCGTGGCGGCCACGTCTACGCGGTTGCCGACGTGGGCTTGAACACCCTGGTCGATTTCCGGTATGCGCGCCGACACGAAGCCAAGCGCGGCCAACACGGAATGGGCTCCGACATGTTCGGGGCGGCGGGTGACGACATCACCTTGCGCGTTCCGGTGGGCACGGTCATTTCCGACGCCGAGACCGGCGAAGTGCTGTATGAGTTGCTCAAGCCCGGGGAGATCGTCACGATCGCCAAGGGCGGCGACGGTGGTTTCGGCAACATGCGCTTCAAGAGCGCGATCAATCGCGCGCCCCGGCAAAAAACCCCGGGCTGGCCGGGCGAAAAAAAGAGCCTCAAGCTCGAGTTGAAGGTGTTGGCGGATGTCGGCCTGCTGGGCATGCCCAATGCGGGAAAGTCCACGCTGATTTCCGCCATTTCGAACGCCAGGCCTCGCATCGCCGACTACCCCTTCACGACCCTGCATCCCAACCTGGGGGTGGTTCGCGTCGGACCGTCGCAGAGTTTTGTCGTGGCGGATCTGCCGGGGCTGATCGAAGGGGCCTCCGAAGGCGCCGGCCTCGGGCACTTGTTTCTGCGGCATCTGCAGCGCACGCGACTGCTGTTGCACGTCGTCGACATGGCGCCGTTCGACGACAGCGTGGACACCGTTGCGCAGGCGAAAGCCATCGTCAACGAACTCAAGAAATACGACGCGAAGCTCCATCGCAAGCCGCGCTGGCTGGTGTTGAACAAGCTCGACATGGTTCCGGCCGACAAGCGCGCGGCGCTGGTGGCCGACTTCGTGCGACGCATGCGGTTCAAGGGCCCGGTGTTCGAGATCTCTGCCTTGACGCGGGACGGCTGCGAAGCGCTGGTGCAGGCGGTCTTCAAGCAAGTCCAGGTGCAGCAGCAGGCCGAGCAGGTCGTGCCGGTCGTCGACCCGCGCTTCACGCCCGGCGACACCGCATAACCGGTTTCATCCGCCACCTGGTCAGTCCTTCAAGCCCCGATTCCGCTGCATGAGCACGAGCGTCCAACCCCTCGTGATGCGCCAGGCACGGCGCATCGTCGTCAAGGTCGGCTCCAGCCTGGTTACCAACGATGGCCGTGGACTGGATGAAGAAGCCATCGGCGAGTGGTGTCGCCAGCTGGCATGGCTGGTCGGAGACAAGCGCGAAGTGGTAATGGTGTCCAGCGGCGCGATCGCCGAGGGCATGAAGCGCCTGGGCTGGAAGACCCGTCCGCACGAGGTCCACGAACTGCAGGCGGCCGCGGCCGTCGGACAGATGGGACTTGCGCAGATGTACGAGTCCAAGCTGCGTGCCCACGGCCTGGGCAGTGCCCAGGTGCTGCTGACCCATGCGGATCTGGCGGACCGAGAACGGTACCTGAATGCCCGCTCGACGCTGATGACCCTGCTCAAGCTGGGGATCGTCCCGGTCATCAACGAGAACGACACCGTCGTCAACGACGAGATCAAGTTCGGCGACAACGACACGCTCGGGGCGCTGGTCGCCAATCTCGTCGAAGCGGATCTGTTGATCATCCTCACCGATCAGCAGGGCCTGTACACGGCAGATCCGCGCAAGAACCCGGACGCGCAGTTCGTGCACGAGGCCAAGGCCGGCGACGCTGCGCTGGAGTTGATGGCCGGTGGCGCGGGCTCCAGCCTCGGCCGCGGCGGCATGATCACCAAGATTCTGGCGGCGCGCCGGGCGGCCGGCTCGGGCGCATCGACCATCATCGCGTGGGGCAGAGAACCCGATGTGCTGCGCCGCCTGACCGCCGGCGAGTCGATCGGGACCTTGCTCGTGGCCCAGACCCAGAAGAAGCAGGCGCGCAAGCAGTGGATATCCGACCATCTGCAGTTGCGCGGTGCGGTCACGGTGGATGCCGGCGCCGCGTCGAAGCTGCGGGCCGACGGCAAGAGCCTGTTGCCGATCGGGATGCTCAGCGTGGTCGGTGAGTTTTCGCGCGGCGACGTGATTGCCGTGCGCGAGACCTCCGGCGCCGAGATCGCCCGCGGATTGGCCAACTATTCCAGCTTCGAGGCGCGCCTGATCTGCCGAAAGCCTTCAGCGGAGCTCGAGCGCGTGCTGGGCTACGTCGCGGAGCCGGAGATGGTCCACCGCGACAACCTCGTCATCACGCGGTAGCCTGCGGAGCACCCGCGGAGGCGGGACGGCTCAGCGTTGCACGCCGTCGGACACCGACTGCTTGAGCTTGCGCAGGATGTCCTGGGGTGAAACGCCGGATGCCGACCGTCCGTTGCAGACACCTTGCCGTGCCAGCGCCAGTGCGTGCATCGATGGCTGGCTTGCATTGAGCGCCTTCCACTGTGGATCGGGCACGGCGTCCCACTTGCCGTCATTGCCGGCACGCGCATAGGTCTTGACCTCGCCGGCCCGGCACCAGATGCCCTCGTACGCGGCATTGATGTTGCCGCTGCCGGACACGGCCACCACGACGTAGCGCACGATGCCGTCGCTCGATACCGTCAGGCTGTCCGGGTCCAACCCCAGCTTGACCGTCAAGTAGCGCGGCATCTCGATCGGGACCAGCTTGTCGGTCCTGAACGTGGCGGGGGGCTTGGTTTCCAGCTCCTTCCAGTCGGGGTCCAGGTCCGCCAACTGGGCATATGCCGGGGCGATCATCAACAGGCAGGCGGCAAAGGCAACTGCACGACTAGCGCGCGTGGGGCTCATCGGTTTCATCGGTCTCGACGTTGGTATGCGGGTCCGGCTCATAACTGGCCCCGGGGGGCAGGGCCATTCCCGGCCGCGCCGAACCGTCGGTCGCATGCGTATGGTGATGGTGGTGTTCATGGTCGCGCACCCGACTGCCACTACGCAGGTAGCGGTTGCGAACCTCGTGTCGCGGCAGGTACCGTGCCAGCTCTGTCAAGGCCATCTCGTAGACGCCGCGCTTGAATTCGACGACCATGTCCAGCGGAACCCAGTAGTCGTTCCAGCGCCAGGCGTCGAATTCAGGGTGATCGGTTGCGCGAAGATTCAGGTTCCAGTCGTATCCGACCAGTTGCAGCAGGTACCAGATCTGCTTCTGGCCCTTGTAATGGCCGCGCGCGTCGCGGCGAATGTAACGATCCGGCACCTCGTAGCGCAACCAGTCGCGTGTACGCGCGACCACGCAAACGTGCTCCGGTTGGAGCCCCACTTCTTCATGCAGCTCACGGAACATGGCCTGTTCGGGGGTTTCTCCTCGATCAATGCCGCCCTGCGGAAACTGCCACGAATGGGTACGAATGCGCTTGCCCCAGAATACCTGGTTCCTCTGGTTGAGCAGAACGATGCCGACATTGGGCCGAAAGCCGTCCCGGTCAAGCATAATCAAACCCCAATTTTCAAACTGGGTCCATTATGCCCCGCAAGCTGCGTGCGGCAAAGCGCCTGGAACCGTCCCGACTCCCATGAAAGCCTCCCGTTTTTTCATCTCCACGCTCAAGGAAGCACCTGCCGACGCCGAAGTCGCCAGCCATCAGTTGATGATGCGCGCCGGCCTGATCAAGAAGCTCGGCGCCGGCATCTACAGCTACATGCCGATGGGCCTGCGGGTCATCCGCAAAGTAGAGGCCATCGTGCGCGAGGAGATGAATCGTGCCGGTGCCGTGGAGCTGACGATGCCGGTGGTGCAGCCCGCCGAGTTGTGGCAGGAAACCGGGCGATTCGCCAAGATGGGCCCCGAACTGCTGCGCATCCGCGACCGGCATGACCGCGACTACATCGTGCAGCCGACCAGCGAAGAGGTCGTGACCGACATCATGCGGCAGGACATCAAGAGCTACAAGCAGTTGCCGCTCAACCTCTACCAGATCCAGACCAAGTTCCGCGACGAGCGTCGCCCGCGGTTCGGCCTCATGCGCGGGCGCGAGTTCATCATGAAGGACGCCTACAGCTTCGATCGCGATGCCGACAGCGCGAAGGCGAGTTACGAAGTGATGGCCCAGGCCTACCGCCGCATCTTCGATCGGTTCGGACTGCGTTACCGGGCGGTGGCCGCCGACAGCGGCGCCATCGGCGGCGACTTGAGCGAGGAGTTCCAGGTCATCGCGGCGACGGGCGAGGACGCCATCGTCTATTGCCCGGACAGCGACTACGCGGCCAACATGGAAAAAGCCGAGGCGATGGCGCCCGGCCAAGCGCGCCCCGAGCCGTCCCAGGCCATGGCCAGGATCGCGACGCCGGGCAAGAGCACCTGTGCCGACGTGGCCCGGTACCTGGGGGTGCCGCTGCAGCAGACCGTCAAGTCGCTGGTGGTCACGACCGAGCAAAGCGACTCGAACGGCACCGTGGTCGACAAGCAGGTCTGGCTGCTCATGGTGCGGGGTGACCACGATCTCAACGAGGTCAAGGCCAACAAGGTCCCCGGGCTCGAGCAAGGTTTCCGCTTCTCGACGCTGGAGGAGATTGACGAACACTTCGGCTGCAAGCCGGGTTACCTGGGCCTGATCAACCTGCGCAAGCCGGTTCGGGTCGTCGCCGATCGCGATGTCGCCGTCATGGCTGACTGGATCTGCGGCGCCAATGAACCGGATTTCCACATCACTGGTGTGAACTGGGGCCGCGATCTGCCGGAGCCCGAAGTCGTCGCAGACCTGCGCAACGTGGTGGCCGGCGACGCGTCGCCGGACGGCAAGGGCGTGCTGGCGATCGAGCGCGGCATCGAGGTCGGTCACGTGTTCTACCTGGGTACCAAATACAGCCGCGCGATGAACGCCACCTTCCTCGATGCCAACGGCAAGCCCCAGTTCATGGAAATGGGGTGTTATGGCATCGGCATCACGCGCCTGCCGGCTGCGGCCATCGAGCAGAACCACGACGAGCGCGGCATCATCTGGCCGGATGCGCTGGCGCCTTTCACGCTGGTGATCTGTCCGATCGGGCCGGATCGCAGTCCCGAGGTCAAGGCGGCGGCCGAGGCGCTGTATGCGCAATTCCTGCAGGCCGGGGTCGACGTCATCCTCGACGATCGTGGTGAACGCCCGGGCGCGATGTTTGCCGACTGGGAGTTGATCGGTGTGCCGCATCGTGTCACCATTGGCGATCGCGGCCTCAAGGAAGGCCAGGTCGAGTACCAGCATCGGCGCGACACGGAGTCCACCAAGGTCGCCCTGGATGCGGTCTTTGCATTCGTGACAACCCGATTGGAGTGATGACGGGTCTGCCAGTCAGTTTCAGGACTTCCACCGCAGCCGACGCTACCGGAGTTTCGCGGCGCAGCTGCCTTGTGGTCATGGCCGGTGCCAGCGTGGCTGCCGCGGTACCCGGCGTTGCGCGGGCCGGTGGTCAACTGGAGGAGCCGCTGATCGACTCCGTGCGCACGGCGTTGACTGCGTCGATCAACAGCGCCGCGCCGCCGGTGCCGGTGTTCGCCGATACCGAGTCGCGCATTGCCTACCTGCGCTGGCTCGGCGCGATGAGTACCCGCCTGCGCCGTCGCAAGGCCGACCTCGATACACGGACGGAGTTCCTGCAGACGGTCTGGTACGAGACCAAGCGCGCCGGGCTGGACACCACGCTGGTGCTCGGGCTCATACAGGTGGAGAGCGCGTTTCGCAAATTCGCGGTCTCCGTGGCCGGTGCGCGCGGCTACATGCAAGTCATGCCGTTCTGGACCCGGGTACTGAGCAACGGAGACCCGTCGGTCCTGTTCCACATGCAGACCAACCTGCGATTTGGCTGCGTCATCCTGCGCCATTACCTGGACCGCGAGCGGGGCAACCTGTTCATGGCGCTGGGTCGTTACAACGGCTCGCGGGGCAAGTCTCCGTACCCCAATGCGGTGATGCGCGCCTCTCGCCAGTGGGAGCACCACACCGCCTGAGGCCGTTGCGCCAGGTCCGGCGCGGCCTACTGGACGAAGCCGATCGTGCTCTTGCGCGTGGCGGACCGGGGCAGGTCGCCGGTCTGCACCGCGTCCCGGTTGTCCAGCCGGGCATTCCCGAAGCCGGTCATCAGGGCCCGTCGCATGTCGCGCGGCGCCATTTCGGCCAGCTGGTCGAGCACATCGGGCGCCGGCTCCGGCTCGAAATGCCGGCCCCATCCGTGGGCGTCGCGTATGGACCGGTACAGGTTGCGGGCGATCAGGCGCGCGGCATCCAGGTCGGGCGCCTCGACCCAGAACACATTCATGCGGTTGCGGATCGGTTCGGGAATTGCGCGTTCGTCGTTGGCCGTGGTGATCCAGATCACCTGGCTGGCGTCGATCGCCACCTCGGCGAATTCGTCGGTGAATTTCTGCGCGGTGTCGTGTTCGAGCAGGCTGTACAAGGCGCCCAGCGGATCGTATTGGGCGTCACTGGCGGCCTTGTCGATCTCGTCGACGACGATGACCGGGTTGGCGTATTCGCCATCGACCAGGGCTTCGAACACCTTGCCGGGCTTGGCGCCTTTCCACTGGCTCGATGCCCCCGAGAGCAGCCAGCCGGCCGTCATCGAGCTCATCGGGACCAGGCTCATGCCGGTGCCGAGCAGATCGGCCAGCTTGCGGGCGAAATGGGTCTTGCCGATACCGGGCGCACCCAGCAGCAGCATCGGCGTGACTTCGAGGCCATCCCCACTGTCCTGGGACAGCGCGACGTGGCGCTTCACGTCGTCGAGCACCTCATGGAAATTCGGCAACGTCGCATACAACTCGCCCATGTCGGGAACGCCGGAGGGCTTGACCTGGAAACGTTGCGGCCCGCGCTCCAGCATGCGTTGATAGGTTGCGCGCAACGTGTCGTAGTCGCGTTCCGCCAACCCGTCGAGCTTGCGCTGGACCTGATGTGGCTCGAACACCTGGCGCATCTGCGCCACCGGCAGACGAAACGTGGGGCTCGATGGGGCAACGGGCTTCGCAGAATCCATGGCCGGCTCCTTGTGCAGACATCCTGGGTTCATTCAAACACAGGACGCCGGCATCGCAAATACGGAAATGAAACCGAGATGCGGCAATTGTTGCGAACCCGCCACCAAAGTTGCCGCCTTGCACGCGCGTGCGCGAGACCGCGCTGCGCGATGGGACACGGTGTGACGCGGACCGGGCGCTCCCGCGCCGCGTGTGGTCCGCCGCCTGTCGGGCTGGGTTCAGCCCTGGCCGGACAACACCTGCTGCAATTCACCGTTCTCGTACATCTCCATCATGATGTCCGAGCCACCGATGAACTCGCCCTTGACGTACAACTGCGGGATGGTCGGCCACTGGCTGTAGTCCTTGATGCCGGCCCGGATCTCCGGGTCTTCCAGAACATTGACGGTCTTGACCTGCTTCGGATCGACGCCGCAGGCCTTCAGAATCTGGATCGCGCGGCCGGAAAAGCCGCATTGCGGGAAAGAGGCATTGCCTTTCATGAACAGCAGGACCGGATTGCCCTTGACCAGTTCGTCGATGCGTTGTTGCGTGTCGCTCATTGAGATCCTCCTGTTTCAGCGCTTGCGGGATTATTTCATCTTCCCGGCCGCTGTGCGGCGAACAACCTTGTGCGTCACGTGGGCGCACCGTGCCACTGGCCCGCCGTGCAGCGCCAGTGGCCGGCCAGATCGTGACGGCTGGGCAGGGTTTCGAAACCGGCTGCCGCCAGCAAAACCTGCACCGCCGGCCCCTGGTCGTGGCCGTGCTCGAGCAGCAGGTGGCCGCCGGGCAGCAGATGTGCGGGTGCCCCGGCGACGATGAGCCGGATGTCGTTGAGCCCGTCGGGCCCCGAGGTGAGCGCGCTCATAGGCTCGTGCATGAGCGCCGGCAGATGCGGATCGGCCTCGGCCACGTAGGGGGGGTTGGAGACGATGCAGTCATACCGTGCTTGCACCGGAGCAAACCAGGGGCCATGCAAGAGCGTCAGCGGCAGTTGCAGTCGATCCGCATTGGCCGCTGCCACGGCGAGTGCCGCGGAACTGGCGTCCACCGCGTCGATGGTCCAGGACGGTCGCATGTGCTTGAGCGCGAGCGCGATCGCGCCACTGCCGGTACCCAGGTCCAGCAAACGGCACGCCGGCGCAGCAGCATCCGGGTACAGCTCCAGCGTCCAGTCGACCAGGGTCTCGGTGTCCGGCCGCGGCACCAGCACACGCGCATCGACCATCAGGGGCAGGCCGTAGAACTCCTTGCCGCCCACGATATAGGCCAGCGGCTCGCCCGCCAGCCGGCGCTCCAGGAACGATCGGTAGATTGCCAGCACGTCGAGCGGCAAGGCGTCGGTATCGTGGGCTGGCAACCAGCTGCGTGATGCATGCAGCGCCGCTGCATCGACGCCCCTGGCCGCGAGCAGCAGCAGGTCGGCGTCTAGCTTGTCCACACCCGCGGCGCGGGCACCCGCCAGGGACTGGCCGACGGTGGTCACCGGAGTACCTCCGTGCTTCGCACTGCAGGATTCCTGCTGGGACGCCCCGGCAAGATCATGCGGTTGCCCCGAGTTCCAGTGCCGCCAGTTGCTCGGCCGCCTGGGCCGCCTGCAGGGCCTGGACGACATCGTCGAGGTCACCCTCGATGATGGTGGTCAACTTGTACAGGGTCAGGTTGATGCGGTGGTCGGTGAGCCGGCCTTGCGGAAAGTTGTAGGTGCGGATCCGGTCGCTGCGGTCGCCGCTGCCGATCAGGCTCTTGCGCTGCGCGGCGTCGCGGGCCGCGCGTTCGGCGCGGTCCTTCTCCTGAATCCGCGCGGACAGCACCTGCAGCGCGCGCGCCTTGTTGCGGTGCTGGCTGCGGTCGTCCTGGCACTCGGCGACGATGCCGGTGGGCAGGTGGGTGATGCGTACCGCCGAGTCGGTCTTGTTGATGTGTTGTCCGCCCGCACCGCTGGCGCGGTAGGTGTCGATGCGCAGGTCGGCCGGGTTGATCTGTACCGCGACCGATTCGTCCGGCTCGGCCAGTACCGCCACAGTGCACGCGCTGGTATGGATACGACCCTGGGTTTCGGTTGCCGGCACGCGCTGCACCCGGTGCCCGCCGGATTCGAACTTGAGCGAGCCGTAAGCACCGTCGCCGACGATGCGCAACACCACCTCCTTGTAGCCCCCCAGTTCCGACTCCGATTCGCTTATGATCTCGGTCTTCCAGCCGCGGCGTTCGCAATATCGCACGTACATGCGCAGCAGGTCGCCGGCGAACAGCGCCGACTCGTCGCCGCCGGTGCCGGCGCGGATCTCGAGGAAGGCGTTGCGCGTGTCGTCCGGGTCCTTGGGTAGCAGCATGCGTTGCAGCTCGGTCTCGAGCTGCGCCAGTTCCGCCCCGGCGGAGTCGACTTCCTCCTGGGCCATGGCCGCCATGTCGGCATCCTGGCCGGAGCTCTCCAGCAGTTCCCGGCCATGCTGGAGGTCGGACTCGCGCTGGCGATACCGTGCCCAGCGGCCCGCCACCGCGCCGACCTCGGCGTGTTCGCGCGACAGGGACAGGAACTGCTCCATGTCCTGCATGATGTCCTCGCGCGAGAGCAGGAATTCCAGCTCGCCCAGGCGATCGGCGTAGCGGTCCAGTTGTTGTCGGAAGAAGGCTTTCATCGTCGTCGATCAAGAGTGCCGGCGGCGCCTTGCACCAGGGTTCGGCAGTGGTTCCGGGGCCCGGCGCATGGCCAGGGCGGGTGGCACCCGACCAGAGCGGGTGCCGCGGACCGTGCACGCAGCTAACGTTCCTTGCGCAGGAAGAAATGCTGGACCGCCGAGCTGGCCTGGCGGCGGGCGTCGGCATCCGCGGTACGCAGCTCCGCCATGGCGCCGTGCAGCATCTTCTGCGTCAGGCCGCGCGACAAGGCGTCGAGTACGGCGTCGATGTTCTCGCCACGGGCCAGCAGCTTGCGGGCCCGCGCGATCTCGAGCGCGCGCCATTCGTCGGCCTGGGCGTTGAGTTGCTGGATCAGTGGCACCGATCCGCGCTGGTCGATCCAGTGCATGAAGCTCTGCACGCCCGCATCGATGATGGCCTCGGCCTGCGCCACTGCGGCCTGCCGGTTGGCGCGCCCGGTCTGCACGACATGGGCGAGGTCGTCGACGGTATACAGGTAGATGTCCTGCAGGTCCTTGACTTCAGGCTCGATATCCTGGGGCACGGCCAGGTCGACCATGAACATGGGCCGGTGCCGCCGGCGCTTGAGCGCGCGCTCCACGGCGCCCAGGCCGATGATCGGCAACGAGCTCGCCGTGCAGCTGATGACGGCGTCGAACTCGTGCAGCCGCTCGGGCAGATCGGCCAGCCGCATCACCGTTCCGTCGAGCTGGGCTGCCAGCTTCTCGCCGCGCTCCAGGGTGCGATTGGCGACGGTCATGGACTTGGGCTGGCGTGCCGCGAAGTGGGTCGCACACAGCTCGATCATGTCGCCGGCACCGACAAACAGCACCTTCACTTCGCCCAGGTCCTCGAACAACTGGGCTGCCAGGCGCACGGTCGCGGCCGCCATGCTGATGGAGTGGGCGCCGATCTCGGTCGAGGTCCGTACCTCCTTGGCGACCGCGAACGAGCGCTGGAACATCTGGCTCAGCGTTGCGCCCAGCGATCCGGCCTGCTGGGCGACCCGGACCGCCTCCTTGAGCTGGCCCAGGATCTGCGGTTCGCCCAGCACCATGGAGTCCAGGCCGCTGGCGACACGGAAGGCATGGCGCGCGACCGGCCCGTTTTCCAGCATGTAGCTGTGCGAACGCAGCACCGAACCGGAAACCCCGCCCGCGCGCGCCAGCCAGTCCAGCGCCGGCTCGAATTCCGGGCGTTCGCCGGCGCAATAGATCTCGGTCCG
>CAXBDR010000090.1:0-17024 GCA_963974265.1 uncultured Rhodoferax sp. | reverse complement strand
GGCTGCCGCGGCGGTCGTCAAGGGGATATCCACGGGGATCATGCGGGCCTCAAGAGTGCAGCGCCCGTTTGTAGACCGGCTGGATGACGGCCCGATGAAACTGCGGGACACACTGCGCGCCATCGTGATGCATGAAGGCCTCAATTTCGCGCTGACCAACCGGATCGCGCGCAATGGCCTGACCCTGCTCATGGGCAGGATCAGCCGGATCCGCCATCCCCTGTTCGCCAGGGCGGCGATCGGCATCTGGCGCCTGTTCACGGACCTGGAACTCGACGACGCGGCCACGCTGGAGTTCGACAGCCTGCACGCCTGCTTCACCCGGGCGCTCAAGCCCGGCGCCCGGCCCATCGATCGGGCGCCGGACCTGCTGACCAGTCCGAGCGACGGCATCGTCGGCGCCTGCGGCCGGATCCTCGACGGACAGGCGCTGCAAGCCAAGGGCATGCCCTACCGCCTGCAGGACCTGCTTGGCGACGCGGATGCCGCACGCAGCTTCGTGGGCGGAAGCTACGTGACGCTGCGCCTGACCTCGGCGATGTACCACCGTTTCCATGCGCCGGCAGACTTGCTGATTGATCGGGTCGACTACATCAGTGGAGACACCTGGAACGTCAATCTCCCTGCGCTCAAGCGGGTTCCACGGCTGCTCTGCCGCAACGAACGGGCGGCCATCCATGTCCGGATGGAACGCGACGGGCACCGCCTGGCGCTGGTGCCGGTCGCCGCGGTACTGGTGGCCAGCATCCGGCTGCACTTTGCCGACGTGTTGCTGCACCTGCGTTACCAGGGCCCGAACCGCATCGAATGCCGGCACCATGCCGCCAAGGGCGAGGAACTGGGCTGGTTCGAGCACGGCTCGACCATCATCGTGCTGGCACCGCCGGGCTTCGAGCGCTGCGCCGGCATCGACACCGGCACGCGGGTGCGCATGGGACAGGCGCTGCTGCGAGTGCCTGCGAGCTGACCGCCGCGCGGGCTGCGGCGGCCGCGCGGTCAGGGCCGCGCGCCGACGCCTTGTGTCTGCCGGTTCCAGATGCCGGACGGCACCGCGGCACGCCGGCGCTCCGCCGGCAGTGCTGCCGCCGGCACCTCCCTGCACCGCTCGATCTCGTCCTTCATGCGCAAGACCAGCGGATCGTCGTTGCCATACCGATCGGCCAGATCCTGGTAGCCACTGAGCAGTGTGGTGAGGTGTTTGTTCACGTTAACCCTGACGAGGTGATTGGAAAATTCGATTCTTCCATGGTTTCGATGTATTCCTTGAGGTTGTCCCCCTGTTTTCGTCGGTCAAGGGGGTTGACCGGCACCACGAAACCTGGCGCGTCCCGATCCAGCGCAGCGCCTGCGATGCCCGAGCCGGCGCCCGCTCAGTCCCGCGTCTGGCTGTAGGCGATCCAGCCTGCCAGGGCCGTGAAGCTCACGACGATGGCAACGATGATCCAGAAACCGTGCCCGTCCTGTGCCAGCGGAATGCCGCCGACGTTCATGCCCAGCAGACCGGCGATGATGTTGATCGGCAGGGCCAGCACCGTGACGATGGTCAGCAGGAACAGGCTGCGGTTGTTGGCCTCGGCCACCCGGCCGGCGATGTCCTCCTGGAGCAGCTTGATGCGTTCGACCAGCGTGGCCATGTCGCGCAGCGCGACGTCGAACTCCTCGGTGGCCTGGCGCAGGCCATCGAGGTCGGATTCGACGATCCATTCCGGCGGCAGGCGCAGCAGGCGGAACAGCGCGGCGGGTTCGGGTGCCAGCAGCCGCTGCAGGCGCACCAGCACGCGGCGCAGCGACCCGAGATCGGCCCGCTTGCGCGCCAGCCGTCCCGCGAGCAGCTTGTCTTCCAGCTGATCCACCCGCGCCGTGGTCTCGCGCACGATCTGCACCAGCACGTCGCCCTGGTCGTGCATCAGGTGCACCAGCATGTCGACCGACGATCCCAGCGTTGCGCCGCGCCGGACCGACTCGCGCAGGCGGTCGATCGCGCGCAGGGGCTGCATCCGGGCGCTGACGACCAGGCGCGGACCGACCGACAGCCACAAGGTGGCCACGTCCGTGGGTTCGAACGAGAAGTCGTAACAGACGTCGTTGACGACGGCAATCAGCATGTCGTCGTCCATTTCGATGCGGGTCGAGCGCGAGCCCTCGCGCAAGGCTTCGTGAAACACGGGCGAGAGTTGCAGGTGTTCGCGCAACCATCGCGCCGTGGCGGCCTGGGCGAGATTGAAATGCAACCAGACGAACCCGGCGCCGGACGGCGACTCGTCCTGGTCCAGCCATTGCAGGGCCTGTCGGGCATCCACCGGCGTGCCCCTGCCTTCCGGGCCGAACCGGAATCCGCACACCAGGCCGGTTTCGTCGGCGCCGTAACCAGGAGAGGGGATGGATGTCATGGAACAGAAGGAGTCGGAGCAGGGGCGGGCGGCAGCTTGTCGATTTCACGTCATTTGCATGAAATTTCCGTGACACGGACGCGTCGACGCCGTAATTGGCGAATTGGCCGCCGATGTCACGGGTTCGTCACATAAGGTTCTTAAAGTCACTGGCGAGCAGATGCAGATCTGACACACCGAACCCGTTTTATCAAAGGAACTTCCATGAAATTCAGCTTCAAGACAGCCCTGGTCGGCAGCGCCGCCGTGGCCTCGGCCGCATTCCTGTCCGTCGCGGGCGCACAGAGCATCACCGGCGCGGGCGCCAGCTTCCCGGCTCCGGTCTACTCGAAGTGGGCTGCCGAATACAACAAGGCCACCGGCGTCAAGGTCAACTACCAGTCCGTGGGCTCCGGCGCCGGCATCAAGCAGATCGACTCCAAGACGGTCGATTTCGGTGCCTCCGACATGCCGCAGACCGACGAAGTCCTCAAGAGCAAGGGCCAGTTCCAGTTCCCGACCGTCATCGGCGGGACCGTGCCGGTCGTCAACATCAAGGGCATCGCGCCCGGCCAGATGAAGCTCGACGGCCAGGTGCTCGGCGACATCTACCTGGGCAAGATCACCAAGTGGAACGACCCGGCGCTCAAGGCGCTGAACCCGGGCCTGCCGCTGCCGGACGCCGCGATCGCGCCGGTGCGCCGTGCCGACGGTTCGGGCACGACCTTCAACTTCACCAACTACCTCAGCCGCGTCCACCCGGAGTGGAAGGCCAAGGTCGGCGAAGGCACGGCGGTCAACTGGCCGGTGGGAGCCGGTGGCAAGGGTAACGAAGGTGTTGCCGCATTCGTCAACCGCCTGCCCAACTCGATCGGTTACGTCGAGTATTCGTATGTCAAGCAGAACAAGATGACGTACGCGCAGATGAAGAACCGCGATGGCGTTTTCGTCTCGCCCGACGATTCCTCGTTCAAGGCCGCCGCGGCCGGCGCCGACTGGAACAAGTCGTTCTACCAGCTGATCACCGACCAGCCCGGCAAGGACGCATGGCCGATCTCGACCGCCACCTTCATCCTGATGCACCTCAAGCAGGACCAGCCGGCGAACGCGACCGAAGTCTTCAAGTTCTTCACCTGGGCCTACAACAGCGGCGACCAGATTGCCGCCGATCTGGACTACGTGCCGATGCCCGATTCCGTCGTGAGCGCCGTCGAGAAGGCCTGGAGCCAGGTCACCGACGCCGCGGGCAAGCCGGTCGCGCTGAAGTAAGCCCGTCCGGAACGCAACGCCATCGGATTTCAGGAGGTTCAGCTTGTCCACTACACTTTCCCCGGCGGTGCCGCCTATTGCAAGGGGTGCCTTGATGCCTCGACGTGCCACGACAAGCCCCCCTCCCATGAAAAATGCCCGTTCCGGACCGATGGCGGATCGCATCTTTGGCTGGCTGGCCAAGGGTGCGGCCATCTTCACACTCGTCACCCTGATCGCGATCCTGACCTCGCTGACCATCAGCGCCTGGCCGGCGATCGACAAATACGGTCTGGGCTTCCTCACCAGCACGACCTGGGATCCGGTGCAGGAGGACTTCGGTGGCCTGGTGATGATCTACGGCACGCTGGCGACATCGCTGATTGCGTTGCTGATCGCGGTGCCGGTGAGTTTCGGCATCGCCTTGTTCCTGACCGAACTCTCGCCAGCCTGGCTCAAGCGCCCCCTGGGCACGGCCATCGAGCTGCTGGCGGCGGTTCCGTCCATCGTCTATGGCATGTGGGGCCTGCTGGTCTTCAGCCCCATCCTGTCCCCCTACGTACAGCAGCCGATGCAGGCGCTGTTCGGCGACGTGCCGTATCTCGGCGCACTTTTTTCCGGTCCCCCGGTCGGTATCGGCATCCTGTCCGCCGGCATCATCCTGGCGATCATGATCATTCCCTTCATCGCGGCCGTGATGCGCGATGTGTTCGAAGTCACGCCGACCCTGCTCAAGGAGTCGGCCTATGGCCTGGGCTCGACCACCTGGGAGGTGGTGTCCAAGGTCGTGCTTCCCTATACCAAGGCCGGCGTCATTGGCGGCATCATGCTGGGCCTGGGCCGGGCCATCGGCGAGACCATGGCAGTCACGTTCGTGATCGGCAACTTCAACCAGCTCGACTCGCTGAGCCTGTTCCAGGCAGCCAACAGCATCACCTCGGCGCTGGCCAACGAGTTTGCCGAAGCCGGCGAGGGCCTGCACCAGGCGGCGTTGATGTATCTGGGCCTGGTCCTGTTCTTCATCACCTTCGTCGTGCTGAGCCTGTCCAAGCTGCTGCTGGCCCAGCTGCGCAAGAATGAAGGAGCTCGCACATGACGACCGGTGAACGCCTGCTGCAGCAGGCCGATCTCGACCAACTGCGCCAGTCCCGTTATGCGCGGCGCAAGCTGGGGAACCAGATCGCGCTGACCTTGTCGCTGCTGGCCATGGCCTTCGGCCTGTTCTGGCTGTTCTGGATCCTTTTCGAAACCGTGCGTCTGGGTGTCGGCGGCCTGTCGATGGCCACCTTGACCCAGATGACGCCACCACCCAACGACGCCGGCGGCCTGGCCAATGCCATGTACGGCTCGTTCCTGATGGTGATGCTGGCCACCTTCGTCGGCACCCCGATCGGCATCCTGGCGGGCATCTACCTGGCCGAGTTCGAGACCAAGGGCTGGCTCGCCAACACCACGCGTTTTGTCAACGACATCCTGCTGTCGGCACCGTCCATCGTCATCGGCCTGTTCGTCTATGCGCTGATCGTGGCACAGTTCAAGTCCTTCTCGGGCTGGGCCGGCGTGATCGCGCTGGCATTGATCGTGATCCCGGTCGTGATCCGCACCACCGAGAACATGTTGCAGCTGATTCCGTCCGGCCTGCGCGAAGCCGCCTATGCGCTGGGTGCGCCGAAGTGGAAGGTCATCCTGAGCATCACGCTCAAGGCCGCGCGGGCGGGCGTGGTCACCGGTGTCATGCTCGCGGTGGCCCGCATCGCCGGCGAGACGGCACCGCTGCTGTTCACGGCGCTGAACAACCAGTTCTGGACCTCGAGCCTGAGCGAGCCGATGGCCAGCCTGCCGGTGACGATCTTCAAGTTCGCGATGAGTCCGTACCACAACTGGCAGGAACTGGCCTGGGCCGGCGTCTTCCTGATCACGTTGGCCGTGCTGGGGCTGAACATCATTGCGCGGCTGTTCACGCGCACCAAGTAGGCGGCTGAACGCTGCGACGCCCCGCAACCCCATCAACCCGATTCGAAACACCATGCATACCGAAACACCTGTCCAGGAAAAGTCGAAGATATCCGTCAAGAACCTGAACTTCTACTACGGCAAGTTCCACGCCCTCAAGGGCATCAACCTGGAGATCCCGGAGAACAAGGTGACGGCCTTCATCGGTCCGTCCGGCTGCGGCAAGTCGACCCTGCTGCGGGTGTTCAATCGCATGTACGAGTTGTATCCGGAACAACGCGCCGAAGGCCAGATCATCCTGGACGACGAGGACCTGCTGACGTCCAAGAAAGACGTCGCGCTGATCCGGGCCAAGGTGGGCATGGTGTTCCAGAAGCCGACGCCGTTTCCGATGTCGATCTACGACAATATCGCCTTTGGCGTGCGCTTGTTCGAGAACCTCAATTCGACCGACATGGACGAGCGTGTCGAATGGGCCTTGCACAAGGCTGCGTTGTGGGACGAGGTCAAGGACAAGCTGAACCAGAACGGATCGAGCCTGTCGGGCGGCCAGCAGCAGCGCCTGTGTATTGCGCGCGGTATCGCGATCAAGCCGGAAGTGCTGCTGCTCGACGAACCCTGCTCGGCGCTCGATCCGATCTCCACGGCCAAGGTCGAGGAACTGATCGCCGAACTCAAGAGCGACTACACGGTGGTCATCGTGACGCACAACATGCAGCAGGCCGCCCGATGCAGCGACTACACGGCCTACATGTACCTGGGCGACCTGATGGAGTTCGGGGCCACGGAGCAGATGTTCTTCAAGCCGACCCGCAAGGAAACCGAAGACTACATCACCGGCCGTTTCGGTTGAGTCAACATCACAGCAGGGAGTTGCCATGAGCGACAAACATCTATCCAGCCAGTTCGACAGCGAGTTGACCGGCGTATCCACCCGCGTCATGAAGATGGGCGGACTCGTCGAGTCCCAGATCCGCACGGCGGTGCAGGCCTTGTCGCAGTTCAGCGTCGAGCTGGCGGAGCAGGTTTCCGCAACCGAGTCGCAGGTGAACACAATGGAGGTCGACATCGACCACGACCTGTCGTCCATCATCGCGCGGCGCCAGCCGACGGCGCGTGACCTGCGCCTGCTGATCGCGATCTCCAAGACCACGGCCAACCTGGAGCGTGCCGGGGACGAGGCCGACAAGATCGCGCGCATGGTCCGCTCCATCATCGAGAGCGGGGCGGCGCGCAACCTGCCGGCCTCCGACGTGCGGGTCGCCTCCGAACTGGCCTCCGCACTGCTGCGCAAGTCGCTCGACGCCTTTGCGCGGCTGGACGCCAACATGGCGCTGTCGATCCTCAAGGAAGACGACGCGATCGACCGCGAGTTCGACGGTTTCGTGCGCAAGCTCATCACCTACATGATGGAAGACCCGCGCACGATCTCGCCCAGCCTGGACCTGCTGTTCCTGGCCAAGGCGGTCGAGCGCATCGGGGACCATGCGAAGAACATTGCCGAATGCACGATCTACGTGGTCAAGGGCGCCGACGTGCGCCATACCCCGATGGAACAGATCGAATCGGTCGTGCGCTGACCGCAGGAAGGACAACAAGCCAATGGCGAAATTGCCGCGTATCTTGGTGGTGGAGGATGAACCGGCAATCGCCGAGCTGATTTCCGTCAACCTGCGCCACAACGGCTTCCAGCCGATCTGGGTCGCCGATGGCGATGGCGCCCAGCGCGAGATCAACGAGGTGTTGCCCGATGCCATCCTGCTCGACTGGATGTTGCCGGGTCACAGCGGCCTGACGCTGGCGCGACGCTGGCGGGCCGATCCGCGCGTCAAGCCGGTGCCCATCCTGATGATCACCGCACGCGGCGACGAACCCGACAAGATCGCCGGCCTGGACGCCGGAGCCGACGACTACATCACCAAGCCGTTCTCGACGCAGGAACTGCTGGCGCGTATCCGTGCCGTGCTGCGCCGACGTGCGCCGGAAAGCGTGGCCGACAGCGTGTCGATCGGCTCCCTGCACCTGGACGCGGCCACGCACCGGGTGAGTTTCGAAGACCGCATGCTCAAGCTCGGCCCGACCGAATTCAAGTTGCTGCATTACCTGATGAAACATGCCGAGCGGGTGCACAGCCGCGGCCAGTTGCTCGACAAGGTGTGGGGCGACCATGTCTACATCGAGGAGCGTACGGTCGACGTGCACGTGAAGCGGCTGCGCGAAGCGCTCGGCGAAGCCGGCGCGATGGTGGAGACGGTACGTGGCGTGGGTTATCGCCTGACGGCCCTGACCCCGTCGCCGCCGAACTGAAGCCGCAACGCTTCACCCGTGGCTGATGATCTGGCGCGTCTTTCGTTTCTTCCTGTTCCAGCTCGCCGGTGCGCTGGTGGGTTATTTCGCGTTGACGCTGGCGCAGCCCGAACATCGTGTCATCGCGGGCATCCTGGCCGCGAGCATGGTGTGGGTGTTGATCGATCTGCGTCGCGGGCAGAAGTTGCGGAGATGGCTGCGCGAGGGTGACACCAATCGGCCCCCGGTGATACCGGGCTACTGGGGCGAAATGGCGGACCGGGTCAGGCGCCTGGTGCGCATCCGGGATCGCAAGCTGGTCGAGAGCGAGCAGCGTCTGCAGGAGTTTCTGTCGGCCATCCAGGCCTCGCCCAATGGCGTCGTGCTGCTCGATGCCGAGGGCCGTATCGAATGGTGCAACCAGACCGCCGCCGACCACTTCGGTTTCGATCCCCAGCGCGACCTGATGCAGCAGGTCTCCAATCTGGTGCGCGATCCGCAATTCGCCGCCTACCAGGCCAGGGGCGACTATGCGCACGACGTGGTGATTCCCGGTCCGGCCAGCAGCAACAGCCGCCCGGTGCGCCTGTCGGTGCATCTGCATCCCTACGGCGAGGGCCGCAGCCTGATGATGTCGCGCGACGTGACCGCCCTCGAGCAGGCCGAAACCATGCGGCGCGATTTCGTGGCCAATGTATCGCACGAGATCCGCACGCCGCTGACCGTGCTGGGCGGATTCGTCGAGACGATGCAGAACCTGCCGATGGACGGCCCCGAGCGCCAGCGTTACCTGGCCTTGATGTCGCAGCAGGCGCAACGCATGCAGACCCTGGTCAACGACCTGCTGACGCTGTCGCGGCTCGAGGGCAGCCCGTTGCCGCGCCTGGACGAATGGGTCGACGTGCGCGGGTTGATGGACGCTTGCGCGCGCGAGGGACGGGAACTGTCGATGCTGATGACCCAGATCGGCCACGATATCGCCGTCAAGATCGAAGTGGATTGCCGACTCGCCGGCTCGCAGATGGAGTTGCACAGCGCCATGGCCAACCTGGTCAACAACGCGATCCGATACACGCCGAATGGCGGCAAGGTGGCGCTCCAATGGACCTGGAGTTCGGACGGCAGTGGCGAGTTTTCCGTCACCGACGACGGGCCGGGAATCGCGCCTGAACACCTGCCCAGGCTGACCGAGCGTTTCTATCGCGTCGACCGCAGTCGTTCGCGCGAGACCGGCGGTACGGGGCTGGGGTTGGCAATCGTCAAGCATGTCGCCCAGCGGCACGGTGCGCTGTTGCATATCACCAGCAAGCCCGGCCAGGGTTCCCGTTTTTCCATCACCTTTCCCGCCAGTCGCGTGCAGCGGGTCGGTGCTCAGCCGTTGCGCCGCGACGCGCAGGCCGTCACGGCGTGATGCCGCGGAAGAGGTGGAACTCGTCTCCCTTGCCCGAAGCACGCTCGATCAGCGCATGTGAGCGCCATCGTGCCGGGTCGGGCTGGTGTCGACGCTGCTCCAGCAGTTCCGGATCGGTGATCAACCAGGGGCAGTCGGACGAGGGCGTGGCCGGCGTGAGTCGGAACCCTCCGTGGTACTGCAGCGCCGCGATCTGGTCGCGCTCCAGGTCCATGACCTGCAGGCAGGCTTGCGGACCGACCTGCGCCGTCACGCGCTCGGTCACCAGCCGATAGCTGCGCACGAAATCCAGCAGCGGCATCCACAAGGTCATCAGCAGCAACCAGCACCAGACGGCGCCGCCGGCCGGAAGGACCAGGCTCTTCCAGATGGCCGCCTGGTGGCGTCCGACCCGCCATTGCACCAGCCAGGCCCATACCAGCGTGGCCGACAAGGCGACGACGAAGGTCGCCGGATCGAAGACGGCCTGGAAGTCGGGCGCCTGCTTGAATACGTTGGCCGCTGGCTGACGCGGCACGCCGGTCTGCATCGCGACCCAGATCACCCAGATGATGATGCCGCAGCCGGTGAAGAAGAGCAGCGTGAACCAGTCGATCAGCGCTGCCATGCTGCGGCGCAGTGTCGGTAGCGCGAATGCGGCCAGCGTGGCCAGCGCGGGCAAGGCCAGCAGCAAGGCGCGGTCGGCCGGCTTGGTGGTCAGGGTGGCGGTAATCGTCACGACGGCGAACCACAGCGGCAGGACCAGGTGCAGGCTGACCGGCACCATGGCGAGCTGGCGCCGCCAGCGCCAAACGGTCCAGAGCACCAGCGGCCAGGCCGGCCAGGTGAACCACAGCAGCAGGCGGGCCAGGCTGCGCCAGTCCTTGCTGTCGGCGTCCTGCGGCAGCAGGATGCGCCACTGCCACAACTCCAGCGCCGATGCCAGTGCGGCGGCCAGCACGGTAAGCAGTGCGATCGCGCCGGCGCTGCGCAAGGCGCGGCGCCGGCCGGCCGGTCCGGGTTCGGCGGCCAGGAAATGCAGCAATGCCGCACCCGCGCCGAACAGGACGGCCAGGCTGGGCGCGGCGCTGAGTACCAGGCCTGCGAGCCCGCATGCCAGCGCGCTGGCGGGCAGCCACAGTCGATGGCCAACGGCCGCCATGCCATAGAAGGCCAGCGCGGTGAAACAGAGCTGGGCCAGATACCCCGTGACCTCGTGCGAGAGCTGGGCCAGTCCCAGGCAGGCAATCAGGGCCAGCAGCGCGCCGTCGCCGATGGCGCGCGCGTAGTCGGTCGGATGGGCTTCTCCGCCAAAGGCGAACGCGACAGGCTGGGCACGGGGGTGCGAGGCCAGGTTGTAGACGGCATACCAGGTTGCGGCCAGCGTCGCCGCCAGCATCAACGCGAAGGGCAGGCGCGCCAGCAATACGGGCGAAACCCAGGCCGGGCCCCATTGAACGAACCAGGCGCCGATCCAGTACGGCAACAGCCCATCGAGTTCCGGACGCAGGCCCAGCAACAACGGGTCGAACCAGCTTGTCGCGCCCCGGGCAATCTGCTCCATGTAGCCGAAGCTGGCCATGTCGGCGTTGCGCCAGGGTTCGCGTCCGACCAGGCCGGGCACGATATAGGCCAGGCACAACAGCAGCAGTGCGGCGCGGGGAAGGCGGCGCACCGCACCCTGGGCGACGATGGCGGGGCTGGGTTGGTTCACGGTCGGAAAGCGGAGGCGGGCATCGGGAATCGGCAAAGACAAAAGGGCAGCACGGTCGCCCGGGCTGCCCTTCGTCTGGGTGTGATCGATGTTTACTTGGCGGTCGTCTTGCCGTAGCGGTTGCGGAATTTCTCGACACGTCCGCCCATGTTGTCGACCGATTTCTGCGTACCGGTGTAGAACGGGTGCGACTCGCTGGAGGTCTCGAGCTTGTACAGCGGCAGTTCGCGGCCGTCTTCCATCGTGATCTTGTCCTTGGCGCTGACGCACGAGCGCGTCACGAACTTGAAGTTGTTGGACAGGTCCTGGAAGCAGACTTCGCGGTAGTTGGGGTGGATTCCGTCTTTCATGGGTGTTCCTTCAGTTGCGGCAGCCGCGTCTGGCGTCGCGCAAACCATTGCGCAATCTGGAAATTCCAGGCGTACTTGTCGCGTAAAGCCTGCGATTATGGCACGGTTTCCCGCTCGCAGGCCGCCCGATCAGCCGCCGCGGCGCATCTGGTCGAAGAACTCGTTGTTGGTCTTGGTCGCGCGCATCTGCTTGAGGACCAGCTCCATGGACTCGATTTCGTCCATGTTGTACAGGAACTGGCGCAGGATGCGGGTCTTCTGCAGGATTTCGGGCGCCAGCAGCAGTTCCTCGCGCCGGGTGCCGCTGCGGTTGAGCTGGATCGAGGGAAACACCCGTTTCTCGTACAGCCGTCGGTCCAGGTGGATCTCGGAGTTGCCGGTGCCCTTGAACTCCTCGAAGATCACCTCGTCCATGCGGCTGCCGGTGTCGATCAGCGCGGTGGCAATGATGGTCAGCGAGCCGCCTTCCTCGACATTGCGCGCCGCGCCCAGGAAACGCTTGGGGCGCTGCAGCGCGTTCGAGTCGACACCGCCGGTGAGCACCTTGCCGCTGGAGGGCACGACGTTGTTGTATGCGCGTGCCAGCCGGGTGATGGAGTCGAGCAGGATGACGACATCCTTCTTGAGTTCGACCAGACGCTTGGCACGCTCGATGACCATCTCGGCCACGTGGACGTGGCGCGCGGCGGGTTCGTCGAAGGTCGACGCGATCACCTCGCCCTTGACGGTGCGCTGCATCTCGGTCACCTCTTCGGGGCGCTCGTCGACCAGCAGCACCATCATGTAGCTGTCCGGGTAGTTCGCCGCGATGGCGTGCGCCATGTGCTGCATCATTACCGTCTTGCCGCTCTTGGGCGGTGCCACCAGCAGGGCGCGCTGGCCCTTGCCGATCGGGGCGATGATGTCGATGATGCGTCCGGTCACGTTCTCGTCGCTCTTGATGTCGCGCTCGAGCTTCATCTGCTCCTTGGGGAACAGCGGCGTGAGGTTCTCGAACATCACCTTGTGCTTGTTCTCTTCCGGCCCGCCGCCGTTGACCTTGTCGAGCTTGTTCAGCGCGAAGTAGCGCTCGCCGTCCTTGGGCGTGCGCACCTCGCCTTCGATCATGTCGCCGGTATGCAGGTTGAAGCGACGCACCTGGCTCGGGCTGATGTAGATGTCGTCGGTGCTGGCGGTGTAGCTGGTGTCCGGGCTGCGCAGGAAGCCGAATCCGTCGGGCAGGATCTCCAGCACGCCATCGGCAATGATCTGCTCGCCGGTGCGCGCGCGTTTCTTGATGATGGCAAACATCAGCTCCTGCTTGCGCATGCGGCCGGTG
The DNA here is from genome assembly GCA_963974265.1 of uncultured Rhodoferax sp. Classification (GTDB taxonomy): domain Bacteria; phylum Pseudomonadota; class Gammaproteobacteria; order Burkholderiales; family Burkholderiaceae_C; genus CAISIP01. Next base: position 4,396 of record CAXBDR010000090.1, on the reverse strand, counting down.
TTTTCGATCTCAAGCTCTTCAGCCTGCTTGAGGACTTCAGACACGTGCAGTGCCTTGAGTTCGTTTAAGTGCATGGAATGACCCGGAAGGGATGGAAAGAGGGATCGCTGATCGGGGGGGTGGACTGGGGCAAGAGTGTGGCCCCTACCAGTTGTTCCGCAGCCGGAACTTGAACCGGCCTGGATTGCAGACCGGTGTTGGGTTTTGATTATGACAGGAAAAATTGCGTCCGCAACACGTGGTTGCGGCGCCTGCACGGCGGCGCTGCCGCTGCGCCGCCGGCGGGTGTGCCCCGGGCCTGGATCAGGCCAGTTGCTGGTCGATGAACGCGGTCAGCTGCGACTTGCTCATGGCGCCGACCTTGGTGGCGGCGAGTTGCCCGTCCTTGAACAGCATCAGGGTCGGGATGCCGCGAATGCCGAACTTGGCCGGGACTTCGCGGTTCTCGTCGACGTTCATCTTGGCGACCTGCAGCTTGCCTTCATAACCGGTTGCGACCTCGTCCAGGATGGGGGCGATCATCTTGCACGGGCCGCACCATTCGGCCCAGTAGTCGACCAGCACGGGGTTGGATGATTGCAGGACATCGGCTTCGAAGGAGGCGTCGGAGACATGTTTGATGAGTTCGCTGGCCATGGTGGCTCCTTGGTTCTGTCGGTACAGGTAAAGTGGGGAAATTGTGACAGAAACCAATACCGTCTGCCCGTTCCGGCCATGCCATGGATGAGATAGTCATCAACGATCACTATCGGCTTGAATGGGACCGGCTCATCACCACATTGCGTCGCGAGATCGGGCAACGCGGCGTGCATCCCGCACATGTGGTCGTGTTGTTGCCATACGTGCAACTGATCGGCATCGCCCGCGCCGCGTGGATGCGCGGCACGGCCGCCGGCTCAGCTGGCGCATTCTTCATGCCGCGCTTCGAGACCACGATGAACTGGAGCCGCACGCTGGCGGGTTTCGTTCCGGCGGCGGACGACCTGGTGCGTGACCCCGCACGCGACCTGCTCACGGCGGCGTCGATGCTCGAGCGTGCGGGGCTGCACGGTGCCGGCGGCGCGCTGGCGTCCCGCCTGATGGAGGCCGCCTGGAGCGTGGCGCCCGTGGCCGCGGCGGTGCCAGCGGACCAGCGCGTCGCCTGGGGCCAGCGCATGGGCCAGGCGCTGCAGGGCGACGGGGCTGCACCGCTGCTCGACTGGGAGCTGCGGCTGGGCCGGATCGCGGTGGTCTGGGCCGCACACAGCGCGTATCCGACCGACGCCTTGTTCACGGCGTCGGCGGAGTTGCTGGTGCTGATCGAGGGGCTGCAGCAGGATCCGCTGTTCGCCGCCTTGCAGGCGCGCTGGGGCGCGCGTGCCGTCAGCCTGCAACTGGCCAGCCCGACCGAGCCCGGTCATTGCAGCCTGCGCCAGGCGCTGGACGCCGAGGACGAGGCCGAGCAGGCCTGCGCCTGCGTGCTGGCCCATCTCGCCGAGGGCAGGGCGCCGCTGGCGCTGGTGGCCCAGGACCGCGTGCTGACGCGGCGCGCACGCGCGCTGCTGGCCGAGCGCGGCGTTGCGGTGCGCGACGAGACCGGCTGGACCTTGTCCACCACGCGGGCCGCGGCGGCGATCATGGGCCTGCTGCGGGCCATGGCGCCGGATGCGACGTCGGATGCCGTGCTCGACTGGGCCAAGCAGGCCGGCGCCATCGCCACACCGGACCTGGACCGGCTGGAAGCCCGGCTGCGACGTGCCGGTGTGCGCGACTGGCGCGGCGCCGTGCCGGACGACCGCGCCGCGTCCGTCGTGGAAAGCTTGCGCAGCGCGTTGCGCGAACCGCGCGACCTGCCCGGCTGGCTGCGCAGCCTGCGCGCGGCGCTGGTGACCGCAGGCCAGTGGACCGGCCTGCTGCAGGACACCGCGGGCCAGGCCGTCATCGACGCCCTGCATCTGCATGAGCAGTCCGACGGCGATTTTGCCGACGCGACGCAGCGCCTGACGCTGGCCGGATTCACGGCCTGGGTTTCGCAGGTGCTCGAGGCGGGCAGCTTTGTGCCGCCTCACCCGGCGCAGGAGCAGGTGGTCTTGCTGCCGCTGAGCCAGTTGCTGGGACGCTCGCTGGCCGCCGTGGTGCTGCCGGGTTGCGACGAGAACAACCTGCCGGCCTCGCCGGATCTGCCCGGCCTGTGGACGCCCGCACAACGGGCCCTGCTGGGACTGCCGTCGCGCGAACAACTCGCCGACACGCTGGCCAGCGCCTGGGACAACGCCCTGGGCATGCCGCGGGTCGACATCCTGTGGCGCGCCAGCGACGCGGGCGAACTGCTGATGCCCAGCGTGCTGGTGCAACGGCTGCGGCTGCGCCGGCCGGAACTGGCGCCGGACCTGCGCGTCATGCAGACGCTGCACCGGCAGCCCGTCACGATGCCCCGGCCGTCGGCGTCCGCGCTCGGGGTGACGCAGCTGTCGGCCAGCGCCTATGCCGACCTTCGCCGGTGTCCCTACCGTTTCTATGCGTTGCGCATGCTTGGCCTTCAGGAGTCAGACGAACTCGACACCGCGCTGGGCAAGCGCGATTTCGGCAACTGGTTGCACGCCTTGTTGCGCCATTTCCATGACGCGCTGGCGCTCGAGCCGCAAGCGACGCTGGAGCAGCGTCATGCCATGCTCGACCAGGCCGCCGAGCGCAGCACGCGCGAGCAGGGGCTTGCGCCCAACGAGTTCCTGCCGTTTGCCGCGTCGTGGCCGCAGGTGCGTGCGGCCTACCTGGCCTGGCTTGCCGGTCATGAACGCACGGGTGCGCGTTACCAGGGGGCCGAGGTGCAGCGCGAGATGGGGCTGGGCGCACTCACGCTGGTCGGGCGCATCGACCGGATGGACCGGCTGGCAGACGGGCGCGCGCTGGTGATCGACTACAAGACCGAGGCGCGGGCCACGACGCAGTCGCGGGTGCGCCACCCCGAGGAGGACACCCAGCTCGCGTTTTATGGCGCCTTGCTCGAGGACGACAGCCTGCAGGCCATGTACCTGAACATCGCGGAGTCCGACAGCACCAAGGCCTTCGACATGCCCGACATCGATGCCTGGCGGGACCAGCTGGTGGCGGCCATCGTCGACGACATGGCGCGGATCGCGGCGGGAGCCGAACTGCCGGCCATCGGTGCCGGCTCCGCCTGCGACTATTGCGCCGCGCGCGGTTTGTGCCGCAAGGATTTCTGGAGCGCGGACGCCGGAGCCACCCATGGCTGAACCCGCCGGCGTCGCCGCCTACGAACACAACGGTGCGACCGTCGGCGCTGCGCATTTCTACGCCATCGCCTGCGATCCGCGCCGGCACGTGGCCGTCGAGGCCTGCGCGGGCGCCGGCAAGACCTGGATGCTGGTGTCGCGCATCGTGCGCGCCTTGTTCGACGGCATGGACGACAGCGACGCTCGCCTGGCCGTACAGCCGCACGACATCCTGGCCATTACCTTCACCAAGCGCGCGGCCAGCGAAATGCGCGAGCGACTGTACAAATGGCTGCAGGAGTTCGCCGGCGCCAGCCAGGAGCGGCTGCTGCGCGAGCTGCGCGACCGGGGCGTCGCGGTACCGACGGATGCCGTCGCAGCCGCGGCCATGGCCCGGCGCCTGGCCGGCTTGCAGCACGCGGTGCTGCAATGCCCGCGCCAGGTGCAGATCCGGACCTTCCACAGCTGGTTCGCGGCCTTGTTGCGGGCCGCACCGATCGCGGTGCTGCAGCAGCTGAACCTGCCGCTGCAATACGAGTTGCTCGAGGACGATGCGCCGGCGAAGGCGCTGGTGTGGCGCCGCTTCTACCAGGCCTTGATCGACCGGCCCGCACATCGGGCCGCGTTCGAGGCGGTGGTGCGCACCCATGGACGGTTCCAGACGGAAAAGGCCCTGGGTGTCGCGCTGGACAAGCGCATCGAGTTCTCCCGCGCCGATGCGGCCGACCGCGTCGAGCCGGCCGTGCGCCATTTCCACGTGGTGTTTCCCGCGCTGGCCTCGCTGGCCACGCCGGCCGACGCGGTGATGGGCGATGTGCCCCGCTCACGCTGGCTGGCCTGGGCCGCCGCCCTGGGGCGGGAGTCGAACAAGACGCCGCAGAAAGCCGCACAGGCCATCGTCGACGCGTTCGCACAACGCGATGGCGCGCCCGCCGGTGACGAAGCCGCTGCCGAGACCTGCCTGGCCGCGTTGCGCAAGGCCTTGTTCGTCGAGAAGGAAGACCGGCTCAACACCCACCTGCTCAAGTTCGACGCCGCGCAGGCGGCGGCCACCGAGCTGGCCCAGCTGTGCGCGGCGCAGCGTCACCATGCGGCCTGGCAATACCAGCAACACATGGCGGGCCTGGCCCGGGTGCTGATCGATGCGTTTGCCGCCCTCAAGCACGAGCGCGGCTGGATCGACA
>CAXBDR010000089.1:0-17065 GCA_963974265.1 uncultured Rhodoferax sp. | reverse complement strand
CAACAACCGGTCGTCCTTTTCTGCCGCCCCGATCAGCTGCACGCCGATCGGCAATCCTTCTTCGGTCTGCAGCAGTGGCATTGACACGCAGGGCAGGCCGGCGTAGGTCCAGATCGTGCACATCAGAGGGTTGCCGGTGCTGTCCAGGCCCACAGGCGCCGGGCCCAGCGTCGATGGTGTGACGATGGCATCGAAGTGGTCGAAATACTCGTCGAATCCGGCCGCTGCGGTGTACATGCGCTCGAGCGCCGCCAGGTAGTCAGCGGCGCGGATGTCGCCGCCGCGTGCGATCAGCTCCCGCGTCTGCACACTTGCAGCCTCCCCGGCGGAGGCAACCAGATCGCGCAGATTGGCATGCATCTCCGCCTCCATGATCGTCTTGTGCCAGGGCACGGCGTTGGCCACGGCGGGCGGCAGAGCGACCTCGCTCATGCAATCGGCCAGTTCCTCCTGCAGCGCCAGGAAGGCCTGCTGCGCGCGCGGATCGACCTGGTCCCACAGGGGCGTGCGGGCGAACATCAGCTTCGGTGGCATCGGCGGCGCCTGCTCGCATACCTGTCGCAATGCGGCCGGAAACACCAGGCGGCCGTCGCCCAGCTGGTGGCCGCCGACCATGACCTCGGCCACGGCGGCAAGGTCCTCGACCGAACGCGCAAACACGCCGACCTGGTCCAGCGACTGCGAGCAGCGCAACACGCCGCCGTTGAAGATCTGCCCGCGCGAGGGCTTGAATCCATAGACGCCGCAAAATGATGCCGGGCGGATCACCGAGCCGTTCGTCTGCGTGCCGATGGCCGCCGGAACCATGCCGCTGGCCACCGCCGCCGCGGATCCGCTCGAGGAGCCGCCTGGGGTGTGGCCTGGTGCGCGCGGGTTCTCGGTGATGGTGGGATGCAGGTAGGCGAGTTCAGTCGAACGCGACTTGGCCCACACCAGCGCGCCGGCTTCGCGCAACTTGTGCACCAGCAGCGCGTCCACGCTCGGCGTGCGCCCGGCACTGCCGGCGAAGCCGTATTCGGTCGGGTAGTCCTGGGTATCGATGTTGTCCTTGACCGCAACCGGCACGCCGAACAGCCGCGGCAACGGCGCTCCGGCGTTGCGCAGGGCCGCCAGGCGATCGACCTGCGGCTCGACCATGTCGCGCCGGTAGTGGGCAAAAGCCTTGACTGCGGGCTCCAGCGCTTCGCACCGGGCATGCTGGGCATCGACATAGTCGCGCAGGCCCAGGCTGCCGTCGCCCAGGTGGCCAACCAGCTCGCATGCGCCGAGTTCGTGGTTGCTCCTGTCACTGTGCGTCACGTTGGGATTCCTCGTTGGGCGGACCCGGGGATGTCGTCGGTCATTTCAGGAAGGAAGGGTCCATGATGTTCGGGTTGCTGGCGTCCGCCGGTTCGGCCGGGACGTCGAGGGTCGTGTTGTACATCAGGTCGGGCAGGTAGTTCACCAGCAGCGGCTGCGCGTAGATCAGGCCCAGCGTCAGGAACACCATGCCCAGGAACGGGAAGCAACCCTTGAAGATGGTCCACAACTGCACATGCGGCGGCGCGACCCCCTTGAGGTAATACGCCGACATCGCCATCGGTGGCGTCAGGAAGGAGGTCTGCAGATTGACGGCGATCAGGATGCCGAACAGCAGGGGGTCGACCTGGAAATGCTCCAGCAGCGGCAGGAAGATCGGCACGAAGATGATGATGATCTCGCTCCACTCGAGCGGCCAGCCCAGGATGAAGATGATGGCCTGCGTGATGAGCAGGAACTGGATCGTGTTCAGGTCCATCGACAGCATGAACTCCTTGATCACGCTCTCGCCGCCGAGGTAGGAGAAGACGCTGGAGAACGTCCATGACCCGACGAACAGGTAACACACCATCGCCGTTGTCTTGGCGGTCAGGAACACCGACTCCTTCAGCCGCTGCCAGGTGAACGCACGGTATACGACGGCCAGCACGATGCCGCCGAGCGAACCCATGGCCGCGGCCTCGCTGGGGGTCGCCAGGCCGAACAGGATGGAGCCGAGCACGGTGAGGATCAGCGCCGCCAGCGGAACGAAGGCCGTCAGCACCATGAAGGTCGCTTTCCAGAAACTGATGTGCTCGATGTCCTTGGGCTTGGGCGCCAGCTTCGGGTTGATGACGACGCGACCCACGACGTAGATCAGGTACAGGCTGGCCAGCAGGATGCCCGGCACCATGGCCGCTGCATAGAGCTTGACCACCGACACGCCGGCCGTGGCCGCATACACGATCAGCATGATCGACGGCGGGATCAGGATACCCAGCGTGCCGCCTGCGGTGATCACGCCGGTCGCCAGTTTCTCGTCGTAGCCGGCCTTGAGCATTGGCGGCAGCGCCAGCAGGCCCATCAAGGTGACCACGGCGCCCACGATGCCGGTGGCGGTGGCGAACAGCGCGCAGGTGATCAGCGCCGCCACCGCCATCGAACCGGGCAGGTGGCGCAAGCCGACCTGCAGGCTCAGGAACAGCTTGTCCAGGATGTTCGCGCGCTCGATGATGTAGCCCATGAACAGGAACAGCGGAATCGAGATCAGCACATCGTTGTTCATGATGCTGAACGTGTTCTGCGTGAACAGGTAGAAGATGTTGTTCTCGAAGAATGCCTGGCCTGGCGTGTAGTACGCGTAGGCACCGAACATGATGCCCATGCCCATCAGCGTGAACGCGATCGGAAAGCCCAGGAAGATGAACGCGATGAACAAGCCCAGCATGAACAGCGCGATGACCGGATCGCTCATGACGCGCTCCCGGCCGTGCCGCTGTGTTTCTGGCGCAGTGCGACCTCCAGTTCGACCACGTCGTCTTCACGCAGCATCCAGGCGTCGTCGCGGATCGCGATCACGCAACGGCACATTTCGGCCAGGCCCTGCAGCAGCAGCGTGATGCCGGCGGCACAGATGATGAGCTTGAGCGGCCATACCGGCACGCCGATCGGGCTGTTGACGCTGACCTCCTGGATGCGCGCCGCATCCCAGCCATAGAAGAAGCCGGCGAACACCAGTGCCAGCACGCCCGGCATGTAGAAGATGAAGTACATGGCCAGGTCCACCTTGGCCTGGTTGCGGGGCCGCCATTTGCGGTAGATGAAGTCGCCCCGCACATGTGCGTTCTTGGACAAGGTGTAGGCTCCCGCCATCAGGAACAAGGCACCGTACAGGATGTAGCTCATGTCGAAGGCCCAGGCCGTCGGGTCGTTCAGCACATAGCGTCGGAACACCTCGTAGCAGGTGCAGCCGGTCAGCACCAGCACGGTCCAGGCAAAGCTGTGGCCGACGGCCTTGGACAGGTAGTCGATATGGCGGATGAATGTTTCCATGGCAGCTCAATGAAAACGGGTCGCTGCCTCGGCGGCAACGACCCGTGTGGCAGATCGTCAGCGCATCAGGTGGGCAGCTTGGTCTTGAACACGTGCTCGAATGCGGTCTTGTAGTCGGCGTCGTTGAAGAAGCTGTAGTAGGCCACGCGACGCGCCCAGTCCTTCTGCGAAGCCAGCACCTTCTTGAAGAACGGGTCCTCGGCCTCCAGCCGGGCCACCACCTTGTCCCAGGCCTTGATCTGGGCGTCGAATACGGCCTTGGGCGTGCGCGACACCTGGACCTTGTCCTTGGTAATCAGCGTCTGCAGGTCCTTGGAGTAGTTGTCCTGGGCGGTCCAGGTGTTGGCCGAGGACGTGGCCTCGGCAGCATACTGCAGGATCGCCTTGAGGTGCGGCGGCAATGCCTCGTACTTGGTACGGTTGAAGATGATCTCGAAGAACTCCATCGCCTGGTGGTAGGAGCCCATCGCGTAGTACTTGGCGACGTCCTGCGCGCCGAAGCGGCTGTCCGAGGTCGGGTTGTTGAACTCGAATGCGTCGATCACGCCGCGCTCCATGGCTGGAACGATCTCGCCGCCCGGCAACTGCGTCACCTTCATGCCGAGCTCCTGCATCAGGTCGGCGGCCAGGCCCACGGTGCGGTACTTGAAGCCCTCGAGTTCCTTCGCGGTCTTGGGAGGTGACTTCTTGAACCAGCCCAGCGGCTGGGTCGGCATCGGGAACGCGAAGAAGCCCTTCAGGTTCAGGCCCAGCTGCTTCTGCAGTTCTTCGTAGAACGCATAACCGCCGCCACGCATCATCCAGCCAAGCGTCTGCTCGGCGTTGGCGCCGGTCACCGGGCCGGAGCCGAACAATGAGGCGACCTTGGACTTGCCATACCAATACACGGCAACCGTGTGTCCGGCGTCGAGCACGCCCTTGCTGACCGCGTCGGTCACCTCGAAGGGCTTGACCACCGCGCCGGCCGTCAGGTATTCGATACGCAACGCGCCGCCGGACATTTCATTGACGCGCTTCACGTAGTCTTCCGCCATTTCGTTGAAGATGTCCTTGGCGCCCCAGGCACCCTGCATCTTCATGACGATGGCGGACGGCTTGACGGCGACGGCCGCCGTTTGAGCCTGGGCGGCGACGACCGGCACCGTCGCAGCGGCCGCGACGAAGAACTTGCGTCGAGACGTGCGAGGCCGATTGTTGGATTCCGGATGTAGGTTCAGACTTGCGGCGGTCATGGGTGCTCCTTTGCATGAATGGGTCGGGGAACGTCGCGCAGCGACACGGCGTATCGTCGAACGGACACACACTATCGCGAAACGGCGATTCCCGTGGATGGGGATTACCCGCGCATGGCGCGGCGAATTGCGCTTGGTCAATGCGGCGCTAGCCAAGACTCGATCGTCGATATTCGTTCTTGCGCATATTTGTACGATCGAGCGCCGGCAGCGCGCAGGCTTGAGGCCTTCGCCCTGGCGCGTCAGGGCGCATGGCGCGTGATTTCGGGTGGCGCGTCTGTCGGCACGTCGATCTGCCGGCCGGTGACGGTGGCCACCTCGTGGCGCAGCTTGCGCACTTCGACGCGCAGCAAGCCGATCTCGCGCATCAGGTCGCGTTCGACCTGGCGCTCCTCGGTGCCGACGAACATGGCCGACAGCGAGGCCGTCACCAGGGACAATACCGCCAGTCCGAGCAACACCACGACCACGGCAAATGCGCGCGCCGTCAGCGTCGTCGGCACCAGGTCACCGTAACCGACGGTGGCCGCCGTCGTGAAGGCGAGCCACATGGCGTCGTGCAGGTTCGGAGTTTCGGGCTCGAGTATCCAGAAACCGACGCCGCCCAGAACCAAGATGAGCAGGCACAAGGCGAGCGAATACCACAGGCCATGGCGGCTGAGGTGGCGGTGGCGTGCGAATCGATCGGACATGGCCGCACTGTAACGCGCGGATCGGCCCGGGCACCAGCGTCGCGGGGGGGCTGGCAGCCTCAGGTCGAGGCCGGCTCGCAATGCACCGCATCACCCACCTGCACGACGCCGCCGGCCAGCACCCGCGCCGTCATGCCACCATGGCCCCGCATGGCGTTGTAGCCACCGGCGCCGAGCTGTTCTTCCATGCGCGAACACGGCTCGCAGGGACCGGAGACCTCCAGCACGGCCTCGGGGCCGATGCGCAGCACCAGCGGCTGGTCGCGGAACAGGCTGCGCGCCGCCAGCAGGTTGAGGCCGGATACCACGAGGTTGCGGCGCAGCAGCCGTGCATCGATGGGCGCCCCGAGGCCCGCCAACGCCGCTACTACCGGCAGGTGTTCGGCCTGGATCAGCGTGACCTGGCGTTTGCCGCCGATGGCGCCAGGCGCCGTGGCATCCGCCGTGCGGTCCCCGACCAGGCCGCGACCCCGGGCCAGTTGAGCCTGCTGCACGGCCTGCATCGGCGCACGCCGCGCCGGACGCAGCCGGATGGCGTCCAGGCGTCCGGCGCGGGGGAACTGGCGGGTCAACAGGTGCAGGTTCAAACGGGGTCTTCGTGGCAAATGTGACGGTCAACTGCCATTATGGGTCGGCGCAGTGTGGTTCCGATTGAGTTCCGGTATGCGGAACGGCGCTGACGATGCGTTGCCTGGATTTGACCCAGCGCAAAGAATCGGATCCCAGTGCTGCGTGGCCGGGCGCGTGATGCGATCACACGTTTTTGGACGCAGGCAGAGACATCCGATTCCGACAGGAGACAGTCATGACCCAGCACCAACGCCTGCCCGACTTCCAGGTAGCCGGCGATTCCGACACCACGGTGTTTCTGCTCCATGGCGCCTACGGCTCCAAGGACTACTTCCGATATGAAATCGAGACCCTGGTGCGGGCCGGACTGCGCGTGGTGGCATGGGACGCACCCGGCTATGGACTGAGCCCGATCCCGGCCCAGGGTCTGCGTATCGACAGCATGGCCGAAGCAGTGATCCGCCTGGTCGAGCGCATGGGCAGCCGCACCAATGTGCTGCTGGGCCACAGCATGGGCGGAATCATCGCCCCGGCGGCTGCGGTGATGGAACCCGGCAAGGTGCACGGCCTGGTGATTTCCGCCACCGTCGCTTCCTTTTCGCAGCAAAGCGAAGCCGATCGGGAGAAGTTCCTGGCCGAACGTATTGCACCGCTCAGGCAGGGCCGATCATTCCGGGAAACGGCTGGCGCCGTCGTCGGGTCGATGTTCGCGCCGGGCTCGGGCGGGCCGCTGGTGGAACTGGTGCGGGAGGTGGCGCTCGACACGTCGACCGAAACCTTCATCGCGGCCATCGAGGCCATCGTGCGGTATGAAGGCGTGCAGACGCTGCGCCAGGTCAAGGTGCCGACGCTGCTGCTCGCAGGGCAGCACGACAAGGTCGGCCGGCCGGACAGCATGCAGGCGATCAAGACCGAATTCATCCCCCATGCGGAATTCCATGTGCTGCCGCAATCCGGCCACTACGGTTTTGCCGAGCAGCCCGAGTTGTTCAACCAGCATCTGCTGGGATTCATTCATCACCATTTCGACTGACCAGGAGACCGACCATGTTTTCACCCAATCCCCTTGCCACCGCGCAACAGCGTCGTCCCGTTGCACGCATGTTGCTGGCCTTGACGGCCGCTCTTTCCATGTCCGCGGCCCATGCTGAATGGCCAGACCGGCCGATCAAGCTGATCGTGCCCTACCCGGCGGGTGGGCTGACCGACATCGTGACCCGTGTGCTTGCCGATGAAGTCGGCAAGAACCTGGGTACGGCCGTGGTGGTGGAGAACAAGGCCGGTGCGGGCGGACAGGTGGGTCTGAACACCATGCTGCAGGCGCCCAAGGATGGTTACACGATCGCGCTCGTCGTGCCGGCGACGATGATCACCTTGCCGCTGACCAACCCCAACTTCAAGATCAAGCCGCTGGAGCAGTTCGCTCCGCTCACGATTGCGGTCGACGCCTCCTTGACCCTGGTCGTGGACAGCCGTCTCGGGGTCAACACCTTGCCGGAGTTCATCAGTTATGCGAAGAGGAACTCCGGCAAGATCAACTACGGTACGCCGGGCGTCGGAACCAGCTTCCACTTCAACAATGCATTGATGGCGCAAAAGCTGGGCATCGATGCGGTACACGTTCCGTACCAGGGCGAAGTCAAGATATTGACCGATATCGCCGGCGGACAACTGCAATACGCGCTGGTGACCAACACGGCCAAACCGTTCATAGAAGGCGGCAAGGTCAAGGCGGTGGCCGTCACCTCGGCCAAGCGCGTCGTGAGCCTGCCGGACACGCCGACCTTCAAGGAGGCCGGGACGGACTTCACGACGGACGGCTGGGTCGGATATGTCGCGGCGGCGGGAACACCACAGCCGATCATCGACAAGATCAGCGCTGCCTTCGTGCAGGCCTTGAAAACGCCTGCGATCAGCCAGAAGCTCACTGACATGGGTTATCTGGTTTCGGGCAACGGGCCGGAGCACTTCAACACGACGGTCCGTGAAAGCACGACGCTGTATTCGGATCTGCTGAAATCCGGCGCCATCAAACTCGACTGACGCACGGCGACGGTACCGATCAGGAAACACCACGATGCAAAACCTCTTGCGCAGCTTCCAGTCGACGCTGGCTCCCGACAATGACCATCCCTTCCTGCACGGCCCGTTCACCCCAGCCCTGGACGAATACGAGGCCGACACCGACGACATGCGGGTGATTGGTGATATACCGAAAGATCTGGCCGGAATGTATGTGCGCAACACACACAATCAGGTGCATGAATCGATCGGCATGTACCACCCGTTCGATGGCGATGGCATGTTGCATGCGATACGTTTCGCGGACGGCAGGGCCAGCTACCGCAATCGCTTCGTGGAGACCACCGGCTTCCTGGCCGAGCAGGCAGCGGGCAGGTCCTTGTGGCCGGGTCTGCTGGCGCCACAACTGCAGGCACGCCGTGGCTGGGGTGCCATGGGGGCGATGAAGGACAACGCGGGAACGGACGTCAAGATCCACGCCGGCAAGCTGCTGGCGTCGATGTCGCAAGGCAGCGAGCCGTGGCGGCTGGACCCGGTGACCCTGGAGACGCTGGGTCCGGACCAGGACTGGGCCCGTTTCATTCCGGACGGTGTGTCTTCGCACTACAAGATCGACAACGCCACCGGTGAGATGATGTTCTTCAACTATCCGGAAAAGCCGCCGTACATGAACTATGGCGTGATCGACCGGAACAACCGCCTCGTCCATTACGTACCGATTGAATTGCCTGGCGCGCGATGGCCGCATGATTTGGGTGTCACGAAGAACTACACCATCCTGCACGACCTGCCGCTGCATTTCGACCCCGAAAAGCTGGCCAGGGGCGAGCGCAAGATGGTCTTCTACCGGGACAAGCCGGCGCGCTTCGGCATCCTGCCGCGTTACGGCGACTCGGCGTCGGTGCGCTGGTTCGAGGCCACGCCCTGCCATATCCTGCACCTGGCCAACTGCTACGAGGACGGCGACGAGGTGGTGATGGACGGTTGCATCATGCCCGAACCGCATCTGCCCAATGTCGGCCAATCGTCCGAGGGAGGGCGCCAGGCGGCGTACGACAGAATGCGGGCGCACCTGGACAAGTACAACAACCCGACGCGCATGTACCGCTGGCGTTTCAACCTCCAGACCGGACAGACCCGCGAGGAGCTGGTCGACGACGAGATCACCGAGTTTCCCATCGTCAGCAACGACTACGTCGGACGTCCCTACCGCTACAGCTTCAACGTGTTGTACGAGAAGGGCGAATGGTTGTTCCGCGGGCTCAAGCGCTACGACATGCGGACACGCGACACCCAGCGCCTGGAATTCGGCAAGGGCTGCTACGGCAGTGAACCGGCGGTGGCACGGCGCGTAGGCGCCACGGACGAAGACGACGGTTACGTGCTGACCTTCGTCAACAACATGCCCGAGAACCGCTCTGAATGCTGGATCCTGCCGGCACAGGATATTGCCCGTGGACCGCTGGCGCGCATCGTGCTGCCGCACCGCATCTCGGCCGGTACCCATGCCGCCTGGGTGGAGCACGATCGCATCGCCGGCGAGAACCGCGATGCACGCTATATCCCGGCATGACGCAGGCCCTCGTCCTGGTGCCGGGATTGAACAATACCCGCGCCGTGTTCGACGATGTTCTGCGCGCATTGCCGGCGCGGATACAGGCGCTGGCACTGGACAATCCGCCGCTGGAAAGCGTCGAGGCCATTGCGCAGGCGCTGTTGCCGCAGTTGCCCGAGCGATTCTGGCTGGCTGGGTTTTCGTTTGGTGGCTATGTGGCACTGGCCCTGCTGCAGGCCGCGCCCGAACGGGTGCAAGGTCTGGCGATGGTATGCGCCGGCCCGTACGCAGACCCGCCAGCGGCGGAGCCCAAGCGCCGCGCCGCGCTCGACGCCGTGGCGCAGGGACGTTACCTTGAGATGGTCGAGCGACAGGTAGCCGACGCCTTCCACCCGGACAGTCTGGGTGATGCCTCGCTGATGCAGGCGCGCAAGGCCATGGTGCGCACATACGGGCCCGAGCGGTATGCCGCCCACGTGCGCGCGACGATGGCGCGCCCGGACCGGTCCGCGCTGCTGGACGGCTCCATCCCCACGTTGGTGGTGTCGGCCTCGCACGATGCCGTGATCCCGCCGGATTTCGTGGCCCGGTATGTGGCAGGCATTGCCGGGGCGCAACACCACGTCGTCCACGATGCCGGCCACCTGCTGCCGATGGAGAAGCCGCGGGTGTTGGCCAGGCTGCTGGACGAGTGGATGGCGTCTTCCGCGTTCCGGGGCTGACAGGTCACACTGCCGCCGCGCCGACGCCGGTTCGGCCGGCAATAACTGCGGCGGGTACCTGCCGGCCCGGGCTCAGGGCTGGTGGATCTGCGGTTCGACCAGCACCGTCATGGGCGGCTCGCCCATCGCAACCCGAATATCCTCGATCATCGCCAGCAGCCGGGGCCCGATCTCGCGGCGCATGCGTTGTACCGGCATCTGGCTGGCCGGCCCCGCACAGTGAAAGGCGTACAGCGCATGTTGTTGCGGCAGGCGCATCGGCACGCCGACGCCATTGACGTCCCGTCCCCAGGATCGCTGGGTGATCACGAAGCCCTGGCGCTCGTATTGCTGGTGCGCCTTTTCGATGTGCAGTCGCATCTGCTGCCAGTCGTCCTTGTGGCGTCGACTCAGGCTTTGCAGGATCTGGGAGCGCTCCTTGACCGGCGCGGCAACGATGTAGGCCAGGCCGATCGAGGTCGACGCGAGCGGCAATATCGAACCGACGTCCGTATTCGTCACCAGACGGGTCTTCGTCGGCGGCCGGGCCACCTCGAGGAACACCAGTCCCAGTCGATCGCGGGTGCCGAAGGACACCGTCAGGTCCAGGCTTTTGCTCAGAGCCTCCATGAACGGCCGGGCCACACGTTGCAGACCGATCTCGCGCTGCACCGTCACGCCCATGCCCAGCACCCGGGTTCCCATGCGCAGCTTGCGCGTCTGCGCATCCAGCTGCAGGTATCCCAGTGTGACCAGGGTTGTCGTCAGGCGCGACACCGTGGCCTTGGGCAGGCCAGTCAGCTTGACCAGTTGCTGGTTGCCCAGCAAGGCGCCGCCGGAGAAGGCCGAGAGTATTTCGAGGCCCTTGGCCAGGGACTGCACGAAGTCCGGATGGCCCTGGGGCATGCCGGCGCGGGGCGGGTCGGGGTCGTCGGCACGCATCGTCATGCCTGCGCGCCGCCCGGCCGCCATTCAGCGGTCCTGCGGTATTCGTCCGGCGTGACATCCATCAGCCGGCGAAACATCGCGATGAAAGCCGAGGCGCTGCCGTAGCCCAGGTCCAGCGCGATCGTCTCGACCTTGTCGCCCGCCTCCAGCCGGGGCAGGGCCTTGACGACCCGCAGCCGCTGGCGCCATTGCGTCAGCGACATGCCCAGCTCGCGTTGGCAGCGCCGCATCAGCGTGCGCTCGGTGGTGTGGAAGTCGCGTGCGAAGTCGGCCACGCTGCGGTTGTCGCCAGGGTCGTCGTGCAGGGCCTGCAGCATCGGTGCCAGCAGCGGGTCCTCCGCATGCGGAAGATAGCTGTTGGCGCATCCGGCCAGCGCGAGCTGGTCGACCAGCACCTGCATCAGCCGTGTCTGTTGCGGCGAATCCGTCGCGCCCGCAGGCGGCTGCTGGCGCAGGTGGTCCAGCAGGGCACGCACCAGCGGGCTGACGGTCAGCGCGCATGCCGTGGCCGGCAAGGTGCCGCAGTGCTCGCGGGCCACGTACAGCGAACAGTGGTGGACCTCGCGCCGGTTCATGCCGATGTGTTCGACGTCCGGCGGCAACCAGATGCCGTATTGCGGCGGTGCCAGCAGATGCTGCCGCGCCAGCTTGATCTCCATCACGCCGCTGAAGGCATGGACGAACTCGCCCCACGCGTGGTGGTGCAGCGGGTACAGGCCCTGGGCCGGCACATGGGCGCTTCGGAACATGACCGGTGCCGGCAGCGACGGGCTGGACAGCGCGATCTCGAGTTTGGGCCGCAGGATGGGCATGGCAGATGAAGGTGCGTGGCGGTTGGCATGCAGGGGATGTCGGTTTCGCACTATATCAATCGGGATCGACAGAACCACAATCGAGCCGACCTGACAGCCTTCGAACAGAAAGTGAACACCATGCGCAAGCCGCTCGACCGAAAAGCCGTGTCCTGCATGTTGCTGTTGTGCCTGATCTGGGCCCTGCAGCAAATCGTGCTCAAGGCCACGGCGGCGGACTTCACGCCGATCTTCCAGCTGGGCCTGCGTTCGGGCGGTGCGGCCGTGCTGGTCGTTCTGCTGATGGCGTGGCGGGGCGAGCGCATCGCGCCGCGCGATGGCACCTTGCCCGCCGGTCTGCTCGTGGGACTGCTGTTCGGCCTGGAGTTCCTGCTTGTCGGCGAGGGGCTGCGCCACACCAGCGCCGCGCACATGGTGGTGTTCCTGTACACCGCCCCGATTTTCGCTGCGCTGGGCCTGCACCTGCGCCTGCCGGCCGAGCGCCTGGCGCCGCTGCAGTGGCTGGGTATTGCAGTGGCGTTCGGGGGCGTCGCCATCGCTTTCCTCGGGCGGGGTGCGGGCCCCACCGGTATGTCGAGGGACATGCTGCTTGGCGACTTCATGGGCCTGATGGGCGGCCTGGTGTGGGGCGCGACGACGGTCGTCGTGCGCTGTTCGCGCCTGTCGTCGGCACCGGCCACGCAGACCTTGCTGTACCAGCTGGTCGGTGCGTTCGTGTTGCTGACCGGCGCGGCGCTGGCCAGTGGCCAGACGTACTTCAATCCGACCCCACAGGTCTGGGCGAGCTTGCTGTTCCAGGTGCTGGTCGTGTCCTTTGCCAGCTTTCTGCTGTGGTTTTCTCTGATGCGCACCTACCTGGCGTCCCGCCTGGGTGCGTTCTCCTTCCTGACGCCCTTGCTGGGCGTGGTGCTGGGCGCGTGGCTGCTGGGCGAGCGCATCGAGCGGCACTTCGTGCTGGCGACGGTTCCGGTGCTGCTGGGCATCGTGCTCGTCAGTGCGCATGCCTCCGTGATCATGGCGTGGCAAGGCGCCATGATGCGGCTTGCGCGGAACCGGCGCGTGGCCGAGGCCGTGGCGAGACCGCCATCCGTGTGACGATCCCGGCGTGCCGCTTGACGCGCTCAATGCCCGGTTGGGCCGGGCGCGGCTCGCGCGCGCCGCCCACCGTACAGGGTCCCGTCCAGGGCAGCGCCAACAGGCTCAGCGCAAGGTCTTGGACACGGCCGTCCACTTGCCCTTCTGGACCTGGTCGATCTCGACCGCCTCGGGCAGCAGGTGGCCGCCCTGGAAGCTCACCTTGTCGTAGAACATCGGGCTCTCGAAGCTGGCGCCCTGCAATTGCTTGATCAGCTTGTCGGCCGTCAGGTCGCGGCCCACGGCCTGGACCGACTTGATGAACATGTCGGTGTAGTGGTAGGCCAGCAAGGCGTTTTCGTCCGGCTCGTTGCTGTATTTCTTCTTGTAGGTTGCGAACCAGGTCTTGATGGCCGGCGGGCTGTCCTGCTCGGTGTAGAGGTGCCAGACGCCGACGCCGTACAAGCCTTCGACCGTGTCCTTGCCCAGTTGCAGCACGATGCCGGTGCGCCCCGGGGTGCCGGTCAGCACCTTGACATTGTTCCAGCCCAGCTTCTTGACTTCAGCCATGATGCCGACGGTTTCGCGGGTGATGGTGGCAATGACGATCAGGTCGACGTCGGCGGCCTTCATGCGCGCGACCTGCGACGAGAAGTCGATGTCGCCCGCCTTGTAGCCGGCCTCCGCCGCGTAACTCATGTTCTTCGCGGCCAGTGCCTTCTTGACCCCGGCCCCCATCAGCGCACCCAGCGGGCCTTCCTGGTAGATGTAGCCGACCTTCTTCGGCTTGTAGGTATCCAGCATCCAGGCCACGCCGGTATTCATGATGGTGTCGTAGTTCGGCGTCACGGTGAACAGCAGCGGGCTGTCGCCCGAGGACTTGCGGATGATGGCCGACGCACCCCAGGGCGCGAAATACACGACGCCGGCGTCGGTCGCCCGCTTGACGACCGCCGCGTTGGTCGCGGAGCCGAACGGGTTGACGACGGCGAACACCTCGTCGCTGCGGATCAGCTTGTCCATGGCGCGTACCGCCATCTGCGGCTGGCTGCCGTTGTCCTCCACGACGATGCGGAACTTGCGGCCATTCACACCGCCGGCCTCGTTGGCCTCGTCCAGCCGCATCTGCATGCCGTTGCGGATGCTGGGCATGCCGGCGGCGACCGGTCCAGAAAGGTCCAGGTGGGTGCCGAGCACGATCTCGGTGTCGCTGATGCCCGCGGCCTGCGCGCCGCTGGCCAGTCCCAGCGACAGCAGCGCTGTCGCAAGGGTGTTCTTGAGTCCGGTTTTCATGGTGGTGTCTCCTCTTGAAGTAGGGGCCTCTCGGCCCGGTGTCGTGAAAACGTCAGTTCGGGTACATGCCGTCGATCAGGTCGGCATATTTGGTGGCGACCACCTTGCGCTTGAGCTTCATCGTCGGCGTGAGTTCGTCGTCCTCGGCGGTCAGCAGCTGCGCGATGATGCGAAACGACTTGATCTGCTCGACCCGCGCCAGCCGGCTGTTGACCCGCTCGACCTCCACATGGATCAGCTGCACGATCTCCGGCGCACGCGTCATGCTGGCGAAGTCGGTGTAGGGCACCTGCTTGTCCTGCGCGAACTTGGCCACGTTGTCCTGGTCGATCATGATCAGGCAGGTCAGGTAGTTGCGTCCTTCGCCCACGACCACCGCGTCCGAGATATAGGCGCTGAACTTGAGGTGGCTTTCGATGTTGCTCGGCGTGATGTTCTTGCCGCCCGAGGTGATGATGATGTCCTTGAGCCGGTCGCGGATGGCGACATAACCATCGGCGTCGATTTCGCCGCAGTCGCCCGTGTGCAGCCAGCCGTCGTCGTCGATGGTCTCGCTGGTCTTGTCCGGCAATCTCCAGTAACCGGCGAACACGTTCGGGCCGCGCACCAGGATCTCGTTGTCCTGGCCGAGCCGGATCTCCGTGCCCGCGGCCCGCACGCCGGCGGTGCCGATGCGGATGCGATCGGTCGGCATCGCGGTGCAGAAGCCGCAGGTCTCGGTCAGGCCATAGGACTCGAGCAGGTCGATGCCGACCGCCATGTACCAGCGCAGCAGGTCCGGAGGCACCGGCGCGGCGCCGGTCAGCGCGGTCTTGACGTTCTGCAGGCCGAGGAAACTGCGCAGGTTGGACAACACCAGGCGCTGCATCCAGTCGTAACGACGGGCGCGCCAGCCGGTCACGGGTCGTCCATCGAGCCGGGCCTGGGCCAGCGCGGCGCCTTCGGCCAGCAGCCGGGCGTAGATGAGCCGAGCGGACGGGATCGCGTCCTGCATGTACAGGGTGACCTGCGAGTGGAGCTTTTCCCAGAACCGCGGCGGCCCGAACACCACGTGCGGCGCAACCTCGCGCACGTCGTTGAACACGGTGCCGGCGTTCTCCGGGAAATGCACGATCTGTCCCTGGGCCAGCGGGTTGTAGACCGTGGACATGCGTTCGGCGATGTGGCACAGCGGCAGGAACGACAGGGAGCGGTCGCCCTGCCGCAGGTCCAGGTACTGGTGCACGCTCGAGATCTGGAACACCAGGTTGCGGTTGCTGATCATCGCTCCCTTGGGTGCGCCGGTCGTGCCGGAGGTATAGACCAGGAAGGCGATGTCCTCCGGCGCCGATGCGTCGATGGCCTGCTCGAACTGCGGCGCCCGGTCGCGCGCCAGCGACGCGCCGTGGGCGAGCAGGCTGGCAAAGTCGGTGGCCATCGGGTCGTCCAGGCCGCGCAGGCCCTTGAGGTCGACGATGACGATGCGCTGCAGGCTCGGGCAGGCATTGCGGACTGCGACCACCTTGTCGTATTGCTCCTGGTTCTCGACGAACAACACCCGCACGCCGGCGTCGTTGACGATGTATTGCACCTGTTCGGGCGCCGAGGTCGGATAGATGCCGGTGCTCAGGTAACCTATGCACTGGGCGCCCATGTCCGCGTACAGCCACTCGGGTCGGTTCTCGGACAACACGGCGATGGCTTCGCCGCGCTCCAGGCCCAGGTCGGCCAGCGCCAGGCCGATGGCGCGTGCCCGGGCGTAGTAGTCCGACCAGCTGCTCGACGACCAGATGCCCTTGAGCTTGTGGCGCAGCGCCGCATGCGCCGCCCATTCGCGACAACGGGCGCGGAACAGCTTCTGCGGCGTGTCGTGGCCGTAGGCCGTCAGCGGTTGTGACTGTGCGCCTGTCATGTCGGGCGTCATCTCCAGGTCTTGCGCCGTTTCCAGCGCTGCTTGTGGCCGTCTTCGCGCGCCGCCTGGCCGGCGCCACCGAGGTAGAACTCCTGCACGTCGTCCTTGGCCATCAGTTCCGCGCAGGTGCCGGCCGCCACCACCCGTCCGAGTTCCATGATGTAGCCGTCGTGCGCGGACGCCAGCGCGATCGACGCGTTCTGCTCCACCACCAGGATCGCCGTCTGCAGTTCGGCGTTGATGCGCTTGACGATGCCGAAGATCTCGCGCGTGAGCAGCGGCGACAGGCCCAGCGAGGGTTCGTCGAGCAGCAGCACGGCGGGGCGGGCCATCAGCGCGCGGCCGATGGCCAGCATCTGCTGCTCGCCGCCGGACAACAAGCCGCCGTGTTGCGACTGGCGCTCGCGCAGCCGGGGGAACCAGTCGTAGATGCGCCGCAGGTCTTCGTCGATGCCGCTGCGATCGGCGCGCGCGAAACTACCCATCATCAGGTTCTCCGCCACCGACAGGAAGGGGAACACCTGCCGGCCTTCGGGAACCAGCACGACACCGGCGCGTGCGATCCGGTCCGGGTCGCGTCCGTGGATGGCCTGGCCCTTGAACGTGACGCTGCCCTTGAACGGGTCGATCACGCCGGCGATGGTATTGAGCAGGGTCGTCTTGCCCGCGCCGTTGGCGCCGAGCACCGTGACGATGCGGCCGGGCAACACGTCCAGGTTGACGCCCTTGATGGCATTGACCGGTCCGTACCAGGTCTCGAGGTTCTGTACCGCCAGCACCGGTTCGCCGGTGCGCGTGGAGTCGCCGTGTGTGGTCATGTCAGTTTTCCACGGCGCTGGGCGCCACCCAAGGGGCATGAAAGGTCGAGCGGCCGCGGAGCAGGCCAGGCCAGGGGCCGCCGCGCACGGCCGCTCCGAAGCGGCCGGCCCGCCCCCCAGTGGGGCT
>CAXBDR010000088.1:0-17070 GCA_963974265.1 uncultured Rhodoferax sp. | reverse complement strand
GGCGCAATCGGGTTGCCACTGGCACTCAGCGCGACCAGGCCGGCGCCGATCTGGTGGCGGGCCAGCGATTCGAACACCACCGTGTGCGCCGCCGCTTCCAGCGGCTCGCCGGCGTACATCATGCGCGCCGCGATGTCATAGGCGGCCACACGCCGGATGAAGATCTCGCCCTGGCCGGTGCACGACACCGCGCAAACGCCGTCGCGGGCATAGGTACCGGCGCCGATGATGGGGCTGTCGCCGACCCGGCCTTCGGGCTTGTTGTTGAAGCCGCCGGTGGAAGTAGCAGCGGCCAGGTGGCCATCGGCATCGCGCGCCACCGCACCCACGGTGCCATGTTTCTCGGCCTCGGAGGCCGGAACGAAGGAGCCGGTCGCCTCCTTCTCCTGCAACGAGCGCAATGCGTCGATGCGCCGCTGCGTCGTGAAATACGTGTTGGGCACCATTTCCAGGCCCTGCAATTCGGCGAAGGTGTCGGCGGCGGCACCGCTGAGCAACACCGCGCGGCCGGAGTCGAGCACGACGCGCGCGGCCATGATCGGGTTGCGCGTACGACGAACGGTACAGACCGCGCCCGCGGCCAGGCTGGCGCCGTCCATGATCGAGGCGTCGAGTTCGTGTTCGGCCGACTCTGTCAGTGCGGCGCCGTGACCCGCATTGAAATGCGGGCTGTCCTCCATCACGACCACGGTGGCCTGCACCGCGTCAAGCGCCGTGCCGCCCTTGCGCAGCACCGACCATCCCGCACGCAACGCCTGCGCCATGTGCGCGCGGCTCTCGGCCCAGTCGGCAGCGCTTAGCAGGTCTTGCGCCAGCGCGCCGCAGCCGCCGTGCAGGCCGATTGCGATATCGACCACGGACCTATTTGGCCGGCTTGATGTTCATCGCCAACGTGTCCTCGTCGACACGCGGCTTGATCGTGACCTTGCCCTTCTGCATCGCCCAGGCCGAACCGACGGCGACGATGGGCAGGCGCTGCTTGTCCTTGTCGACCAGTGCGTTCGCGTCTTCGAGGTACTTGCGGCGCTTGGCGATGTCCATCTCGATGGCGGCGGCCTGCAGCAGCTTGTCCATCTCGGGGTTGTGGTAGCCCAGCACGTTGAACGCACCCATCTTCTTCTCCTTGTCGTTGGAGTGCGCCAGCGAGGACAAGGTGTAGTGCGCCTCGCCGGTCAGCGTACCCCAGCCGGACATCGACATCGAGAACTCGCCGCGGGTACGCGCCGGGAAGAACACCGCCGCCGGTTGCGCATTGGGCGTGGCATCGATACCGATGGCCGCCAGCATCTGCGCGATCGAGGTGCCGACCTGGGTGTCGCCCGGCAGGCGGTCCTTGGTGAACGAGAACTGGATCTTGAAGCCGTTCGGATAACCGGCGTCGGCCAGCAGCTTCTTGGCGGCGGCAGGGTCGTACTTGCGCTCGGGAAGCGACTTGTTGAAGCCGAAGATCGACGGTGTCACCATCTGGCTCGAGGCCTTGCCCAGGCCTTCCATCGCCACTTCGGCCAGGCCCTTGCGGTCGATCGCCAGGTCGATGGCCTGGCGCACGCGCAGGTCCAGGAACGGGTTCTTGGCCAGCGGGGAGCCGTCCTTGTTGCTGGCGTTCTGCAGCTTCTCGCGCAGGTCGAGTTCGACGTTGAACACATAGACCGTATCAACCGTCTGCACGTCGATCTTCGGGTCGCGCTTGAGCGTGGCCACGTCGGTTGCCGGCACGCGGGTGATCAGGTCGAGCTGGCCGGCCTTGAGCTGGGCCACGCGCGCGGCGTCGTTGGCGATCTCCTTGCGCACGTGGCGCGCCCAGGGTTCCTTCGGGCCCCAATAGCCATCGAACCGGTCCAGCACCAGGTCGCCCTTGGGTTGCCAGGACACGTACTTGTATGGGCCTGTACCCACGGCCGCCTTGCCGGTGTTGAAGGCTTCGTTGGCGGTGTCCTTGGTCAAGCCGGCCGCAGCCTTGCTCGAGACAATGAACAAGCGGATGAAATCGTTCGGCAGCGTCGGTGCTGCGCCGTCGGTGATCACATGCACGGTATGCGGATCGATGATCTTCGTTTCCTTGACGCGGCGCACGTAGATCGTGGTCGGGTTGGGGCCGGCCACCATCGGGATACGTTCGATCGAGAACTTGACGTCGGTGGCGGTGAAGTCCGAGCCATCGTGAAACTTCACGCCTTTGCGCAATTTGAATTCCCAGGTGGTGTCGTTGATCGCCTTCCAGCTTTCGGCCAGGCGGGGTTCAAGTTCGAGGCCGTCGCCAGACCACACCAGCGTGTCGTAGACATGCTTGAGTGCTTCGGCATGGGTACCGGTGGCGGTGAAGTGCGGATCGATCGAGTCGGGACCGCCGCGTACGCCGATGGTCAGGGTCTGCGCGACTGCCGACGTCAGCAATGCGGTGGCGCACAACACGCCAGTCAAGAAGGAACGCATGGTGAAACTCCTGTTGTGGTTTGGCGCCGCGCATGCCGCAGCCCTTGCGGAAACGAATTTAAGCCGTGGCCATGCCGGCGTCAATACCTTTTGGAACTAATTTTGATTATCCGCATGCACCGCCCCGGTGCTGACACCACGCTGGTGCCCCGATGCTGTGCACAGGAAGAATCACTTGACGTCGTGGGTTCCCATGGGCGTCGAAGTTTGATAGCATGCGAGCGCAGCAATCCAAATCCGTTCAAATTGGAACCAAATACCTCCACCACGGCCGAGGCCTCGGGCGCCGAAATGCTGGGCCGCCACCGGCTCGATGCGTTTACGCATGCACGGCTGTGGCGCAACCCCTGCGGCTTTGCCGCGCGTTTCAACTACCTGGGACTGCGCTACAACACGCCGCTGTATGGATGGGTCGAGGAGCGTTTCGGTCTGTCGCGCGCCGAGTTCGTCATCCTGTACAGCCTGGGCCTGATGGACGGCGTGACCGCCAGCGAGATTGCCGCGTCGACCGCGTTTCCCAAGAACACGCTGAGCCGGGCCGTCAACCGCATCGCCAAGCTCGGCCTGATCGCGCGCAACGCCGGCGAGACCGACCGGCGCCAGCAGAACCTGACATTGACCGCCAAGGGCCAGGCCATCCTCGACGAAGCCATGCCGCGATTTGTTGCCCTGGAAAAGGAAATGCTCGCGCCACTGAGCCTGATCGAGCGCGAAACCCTGTCGGCACTGATGGCCAAGGTGGTGCTGGCCATGTTCGAACACGACGTGTTGGCTCCGGCCAGCCCGACCAGACCCTGAAGGAATCGAAAACCATGCGACTCGCCGACATGAACTGGATGCAGGTGCAGGAACACGTTCTGCACGACCAGCGCGCCGTGTTGCCGCTGGGCTCGACCGAACAACACGGCTACCTGAGCCTGTGTGTCGACGTGATCCTGGCCGAGCGCGTGGCGATCGATGCTGCTGCGCCGATCAACGTGCCGGTGTACCCGACCATCAACTACGGCTTCACGCCGAGCTTCGTCGACTACCCCGGCACGGTGTCGCTGCGCCTGTCCACGTTGTGCGCATTGATGTGCGACATCCTGGACCACATGGTGCGCACCGGTTTCCGACAGATCGTCATCGTCAATGGCCATGGCGGCAACGGCCCGGCGCATGGCGCCATCCTCGAGTGGCTGGACCGCAACCGCGGCGTGCAGGTCAAGTGGCACAACTGGTGGAATGCGCCCAGGACGCTGGCCAAGGTCAAGGAGATCGACCCGCTGGCGTCGCACGCCTCCTGGATGGAGAACCTGCCCTGGACCCGCCTGCCCGGCGTGCAGATGCCGGCCGCGCAGAAGCCGATGATCGACATCGAGAAGTACCTGCGCGTCGATCCGGGCGTGAAGAAGGAGGTCATCGGCGACGGCAATTTCGGCGGCCTGTACCAGCGCCCGGACGACGAACTGATGGCGATGTGGGAAGTCGCCGTGGCCGAGACGCGCGCCTTGATCGAATCCGGCTGGGACTGATCGCCCCCGCCTTCCCGCCCCACCCGCAAGCCGTCCACCATGCTCGCGTTCATCATCCAGCGCCTGATGCAGGCCGCCGTCGTGATGCTCGTCATCTCGGCGCTGGTGTTCGTCGGCGTCTACGCGGTGGGCAACCCGATCGACGTGATGATCGCACCCGACGTGACGCAGGAGATCCGCGAACAGACGATACGCGCCTACGGCTTCGACCTGCCCCTGTGGCAGCAATACGGCATCTTCCTGCAGCGCCTGGCCACCGGCGACTTCGGCCGCTCCTTCGTCTACAACATGCCGGTGCTCGACCTGATCCTGTCGCGCCTGCCGGCCACGCTGGAGATCACGCTGTCCGCGGTCATCGGCGCCACGCTGATCGGCGTGCCGCTGGGCATGTTCGCCGGCTACGCGCCACACAGCCCGGCGGCCAAGACCATCATGGGTGTGTCGGTGCTGGGTTTCTCGGTGCCCTCGTTCTGGATCGGACTCATCCTGATCTTCGTGTTCGCCGTCAACATGGGCCTGCTGCCCGCTGGCGGGCGCGGCGAGACGGTAACGCTGTTCGGCGTCGAGTGGAGTTTCCTCACCGCCAATGGCCTGACGCACATGCTGCTGCCGTCGATCAACCTGGCGCTGTTCAAGATGGCACTGATGATCCGGCTCGCCCGCGCCGGCACGCGCGAAGTCATGCTGACCGACACCGTGCGTTTCGCACGCGCCGCCGGCGAAAGCGAATGGACCATCCTGCGCCACCATGTGCTGCGCCTGATCGCGATCCCGCTGGTCACCGTGTTCGGCCTGGAACTCGGTTCGACGCTGGCCTTCGCCGTCGTGACCGAGACCATCTTCTCCTGGCCCGGCGTCGGCAAGCTGATCATCGACTCCATCTCCACGCTGGACCGCCCGGTGATGGTGGCCTACCTGATGCTGGTATCGCTGCTGTTCATCACGATCAACCTCACGGTCGACATCGCCTACGCCGCCCTCGACCCGCGCCTGCGCGCGCGCAAGACCTCATGAACACCGCCACCGCCCGCCCGATCGAGACGCCGCTGCGCGGCTTCATCCGCGAGTTCCGGCAGGACAAGGTCGCGGTCGTCGCCTTCGTCGTGCTGACGCTGATCGTGCTGCTGGCGCTGCTCGCGCCGTGGATCACGCCGCAGGACCCGTACGACCTGTCCAACCTGGTGCTGATGGACGCGCGCCGCCCGCCCGGCCATGTCGGCAGCAAGGGCTTCACGCACTGGCTGGGCACCGATTCGCAGGGGCGCGACCTGTATTCGGGCATCCTGTACGGGCTGCGCATCTCGCTGCAGGTCGGCCTGATGGCCGGCGCCATTGCGTTCGCCATCGGCGCATCACTCGGCACGCTGGCCGGCTTCGCCGGCGGACGTACCGAGACGCTGATCATGCGCATCATCGACCTGCAGCTGTCGTTCCCGGCCATCCTGCTGGCGCTGGTGCTCGCCGCGCTGCTGGGCCAGGGCAAATGGCCGCTGATCGCGGCGCTGGTCACCGCGCAATACGCATACTTCGCACGCACCGCGCACGGCGCAGCCTCGTCCGAACGCTCCAAGGACTATGTCGAGGCCGCCTTGTCGACGCCGCTGAGCGCGACCCGGGTCGCGTTCCGCCATGTGTTGCCCAACTGCATGCCGCCGCTGATCGTCGTGGCCACGGTGCAGGTCGCCAACTCGATCGCGCTCGAAGCCACCTTGTCGTTCCTGGGCCTGGGCATGCCGGTGTCCGAACCCTCGCTCGGCATGCTGATCGCCAACGGCTTTCAGTACATGTTGTCGGGCCGATACTGGATCTCGATCTACCCCGGCATCGCGCTGATCATCCTGATCGTCGCCATCAACCTGGTCGGTGACCAGATCCGCGACCAGCTCAACCCGAGGCTCAAGCGATGAGTGCGGCCCGCGCCGGCACGACGCCGGAATCCGGCACGGTCCTGCTGCAGGTGCGCGACCTCGCCACCGAATTCATGACCCGCTCCGGCCCCGCCCGCGCCGTCGACGGCGTGTCGTTCGACGTGCACGCGGGCGAGATCGTCGGCCTGGTCGGCGAATCGGGTTCGGGCAAAAGCGTCACCGGTTACTCCATCCTCGGGCTGATCGATCCGCCCGGCCGCGTCGCCGCGGGTTCGGTCAGGCTCGACGGACAGGAACTCGTCGGCATGCCGCGCAGCCAGTTGCGGGCCTTGCGCGGGCGGCACATCGCGATGGTGTTCCAGGACCCGATGAGCACACTCAACGCAGTGCTCAAAGTGTCGACGCAGATGGAACTGGCGATGCGCGCGCACGGCAACCCGAGCGCGCAGGAGATGCGCACGCGCAGCCTGCAGGCGCTGGCCAAGGTCGGCATCCCCGATCCGGAACGCCGGCTCGACGCCTATCCGCACGAACTCTCCGGCGGCATGCGCCAACGCGTTGCGATCGCGATCGCCTTCCTGAACAACCCGGGCCTGGTGATCTGCGACGAACCCACGACGGCGCTGGACGTGTCGATCCAGGCGCAGATCCTGATCGAGATGCGCGCGCTGGTGCGCGAGGCCGGCGTGAGCCTGGTCTGGATCAGCCACGACCTGGCGACGGTTTCGGTGCTGGCCTCGCGGCTGCTCGTGATGTATGCCGGCCGGCTGATCGAGGAAGGCCCGACCGCCGACGTGTTGCGCCGCCCGCACCATCCCTACACCCAGGGCCTGATCGACAGCCTGCCCTCGCGCGCCGCGCCGGGCAAGGACCTGATGCAGATTCCGGGCTCCACGCCCTCGCTGAACGCGCTGCCCAGCGGCTGCGCGTTCAAGGACCGCTGCGCGCATGCGACCTCCGCCTGCGACACCGCGCCGCAGCAGACCATCGCACTGCCGCGCACCTGGCGCTGCCACCATCCGCTGAACATGGAGGCGAGCGCGCAGGCCGCCAGCATGCCATGACCGACGACGCCCGCTTCGTCGGCCTGGACACCATCACGCGCCGCTTCGCATCGGTGCCGCCGTTCTCCGAACGGCTCGCCAAGCGCATCACCGGCCAGAAGGCCAGTACCACGGTGGTGCACGCGGTCGAGGACGTGTCGCTGGCCATTGCCAAGGGCGAAACACTGGGTCTGGTCGGCGAGTCGGGCTGCGGCAAGTCCACGCTCGGGCGGGTCGCCGCCGGCATCCTGGCGCCGACCATGGGCCAGGCGCATATCGACGGCTCGTCGGTCACGCGGGGCGGTCGCAAGATCACGACACGCATACAGATGGTGTTCCAGGATCCGTTCGCGTCGCTGAACCCGCGCATGCGCATTGGCGACACCATCGCCGAAGGCCCGATCGCGCACGGCCTGGTCCAGAAGGCCGACGCCGCCGCCGACGTGGTGCGCTGGCTCAAGGCCGTGGGCCTCGATGCGGACGCCGCGCAGCGGTTCCCGCACCAGTTCTCCGGCGGCCAGCGCCAGCGCGTGGCCATTGCGCGCGCGCTGGCGATGCGGCCCGACGCGCTGGTCTGCGACGAACCGGTGGCCTCGCTGGACGTCTCCATCCAGGCCCAGATCATCAACCTGTTCCTGCAACTGCGCCGCGACCTGAACCTGACCATGCTGTTCATCAGCCACGACCTGAGCGTGGTACGCCATGTCAGCGACCGTGTCGCCATCATGTACCTGGGTCGCATCGTCGAACTCGGCGCGACCGAAGACATCTTTCTGGCGCCGCGCCACCCGTACACGCGCGCCCTGCTCGCCAGCGCGCCGCGGCTGGCCGCGCACGGCGCACCGGTGCAGGACATCGAACCGATCAGCGGCGAGTTGCCCTCGCCGATCAACCCGCCGCCCGGCTGCGCGTTCCACCAGCGATGCAGCTTCGCCCAGGCGCGCTGCCAGCAGGAACGCCCCTTGCTGCGCACGACCGACAACACGCGCGAGGTGGCCTGCCACTTTCCGCTGCAACAGGAGCCACGACCATGAACGAACCGTCCAGCGCCAACATCGAACCCTGGCAGTGGGAAGAAGCCCAATGGCGCCAGCGCGTGAACCAGGTGCGCGCCGGCCGTAGCCTGCGCCCGGCGCAATGGCCGGGTGACGCGCGCTGCGCGGTGGCGCTGTCCTTCGATTCCGACCACGACACGAACGAGCTGCGCGATGGCGGCAAGTCCATCGGCCGCATGTCGTGGGGCCAGTTCGGCAGCCGCGTCGGCGTACCGCGCATCCTCGCGCTGCTGAAAAAGACCGGTGTGCCGGCGACCTTCTTCGTGCCGGCCGTCGCGGCGCTGCTGTACCCGGACGAGCAGCGCCGCGTCATTGCCGAAGGCCACGAAATCGGCCTGCACGGCTGGATCCACGAGCTCAACTCCATCCTGCCCGAGAAGGACGAGCGCGAACTGCACCTGCGCTCCTTCGACACGTTGACGAAGATCACCGGCGTGCAGCCGGTCGGCATGCGCACGCCGTCGTGGGACTTTTCGCCGGCCACGCTGACGATACAGCGCGAGATGGGCTTGCTTTACGACTCGTCGCTGATGGCCGACGACGACCCCTACGAACTCGAACAGCATGGCGAGCCCACCGGCATCGTCGAGCTGCCGGTCGAGTGGATCCGCGACGACGCGGTCTACTTCAACATGAACCGGTTCCAGGCGCTGCGTCCCTACACCGCGCCGGCCACGGTGCTCGACATCTTCCGGCGCGAGTTCGACGGGGCCTGGGATGAAGGCGGCCTGTTCCTGCTGACCATGCATCCGCATGTGATCGGGTACCGCTCGCGCCTGTTCATCCTGGCCGAGCTGATCGCCCACATGCAGGCCAAGGGCGGCGTGTGGTTCGCGACGCACAAGGACGTGGCCAGCCACGTCAAGCAGGCCGCGCGCTGAGCGCGACCGCAGATCCTGACCCCATCAAGGGGCCCGCACAAGGACACGGCCGCTCCGAAGCGGCCGCGGAGCAGACAAATGGGGTCCCTCACGGCCTGACCGCCGGCGTCTCCAGCGGCATGCCGCGCGCACGTTGCGCCAGGTAAAGCTCCAGCGCCACCCACTCCGGCGCGCCGGCCGCAAACGGTTCGGCGCGTACGCCGCTCAAGCAGCTGCGCAGGCGGCGCTGCAACGAACCCAGCGCCTGCCACTCCAGCCGGTAGATCGGATACCCGGTCGCATGGCCCTCGGGAATCGGGCTGCCGCCGAGCCGGTGGCCGGCGTTGTCGTCGTGGCAATTGCTGCACGACAGGTTCAACTGCCCCATGCGCTGGACAAACAGCGTGCGGCCCTGCGCGGTGAACGGCGCCAACCGGGGATCTGGAGGTGGCGCGATCGGCAGGCCGCGCGACTGGTGCGCCACGAAAGCCTCCAGGCCCAGCAGCACATCGTCTTCGGACGCCAGTGCACGCAACCCCTGGTGCCGCTGCCGGCACAGGTCGATGCGTTGGCCCAGCGTGACCGGCCGTGCGCTGGTGGCATCGAAGGCCGGGTAACGCGCTGCTACACCGGCCATGCTGCGTTGCGCCGCCGCATGGCAGGCGACGCAAGCCTTGCCGCCGTTGCCGGGCTGGCGGTTCCAGGACACCTCCCCGTCCTGCACCCACAACATGCCGGGATTTCGGTCGTCGTCGCGCTGCATCGCCTGCGTGGCCGGCCCCATGAAGTCGAAGCCGGAGCGGCGCTGCCGCGGCGTTGCCGTGGACGTGGCGGCGGCCTGCGGCGCCGACACGGCAGAACCCGGAGACGCGGACACGGCGGCGCCTTGCGCGGCCACCGGCGCTGCCCAGCCCGATGCCAGCAGCCACGCGACCGCGGCGGCGCCACACGCGCGCCATGCCGACCGCGCCGCCTCAGCCGACACGAACGGCCAGCGTTTCGGTATGGGCAAAACCCTGGTCACCTTCCCATACGAACACCAGGTTGCCGTTGCCCGGCGGCGTGAAGAAAAACGCGATGTAAGGGTTGGCAGCCATGGCCGGGAACAATTCTGCGCCGAACACCGGGGCCGATCGTGTACCGTCGTCGAAACTGCAGCGCAAGCGGCGGATCAGGTTGCGCGCGACGAGCTTGCCATCGGCACCGGGCCGGTAACCCGTCTCCATCGGGTGCCCGATCATCGTGCGCACCTCGATCGGCACGCCACGCACCGGTGTGCCCTGCAGGCTGATGCGGGTGCGGGCCATGGTCAGCTCACCTCCCCGATGCAGGCGGCCAGCGCCACGATCACATCGACCGTCTTCGACCAGCAGCTACCGTCCTGCAGCCGCGCCACCGCGACGATCTTCTGCGTCGTCGCAAGCCGAATCCGGGTCGAGAACTCGGGCCGTCCGGACAAGGGGCCGAATTCCACCGCAATCACCTCGCGCTGCGGATTGCGTTCGTTGAAAAGCGCCATCGCGCGCACCGGCGCGCCCGCGGCAGCGTCGATCGCAACCCGTACCGGCACCGCATTGCCGTTGTCGACGAGTTCGGCGATCTCGAGCACGACACGGCCTTCGCGCACCGGCGCACCCTGCGCAAAGGCCTGCATCGCCGCGCGCAGGTCATCGGGTAGTTCGGTCGCCAAGGCCGGACGCAGCTGCACAGCAAGAGCCGCGATGCCCGCGCCCGCCGCCAGCACACGGCGGCGCGAGAGGGACTGGCGCTCGCGTGGCTGCATCGTCATGCCGTCAGTCCCGCAACGTGGCCAGCCAGGCCACGACGTCCTCGACCTGCTGCGGTGCGAGCACCGGTGTACCGGCCCACGATGCGCCGACCCGGTGCAGGCCGGTGGTGCGGGTGTACGACGGCATCATCGAATCCGGGTTGAACGCGGCAGGCTCGACGAGCCGGGCCCGCAGTTGTGCGACCGTCCAGCGCGCGCCGGCGCCGGCAAGGTCGGGTGCCAGGTTGCCCTGGAAACGCTGCTCGGGAATCGGCGCCGCATGGCACAACAGGCACAGGCCGCGTTGCCGGTCGGCCACGATGGCACGGCCCCGCGCCGCATCGCCCGGCGTGTCCGTCAGCGGCTGCATCACGGCGGTGGCCGGCACCGGCGCGCCGACCGACTGCGCATGCACACTGCCGATCACGGCGATCGACAGCGACCCCAACATCCAGTTCCAGCCTTGCACGTCGCAATTCCTGCTCCTGCATCGGGCGATCAGGCCTTCTTCAGGTCGTGGTTCTTCAGCGGCAGCTCGCGGATGCGTTTGCCGGTGGCTGCGAAGATCGCATTGAGCACGGCCGGCGCGGCCACGGCAATCGTCGGTTCGCCGACGCCGCCCCAGAACCCGCCCGACGGCATCAGCACGGTCTCGACCGCCGGCATGTGCTGCATCTGCACGACCGGGTAGGTGTTGAAATTTTCCTGCTCGATGCGGCCGTTCTTCACCGTGCACTCGCCGAACAGCGCCGCCGACAGGCCGTAGGCGAAAGACCCCTCGACCTGGGCCTCGATCTGCTGCGGATTGACCGCGTGGCCCGGGTCGGTTGCCGCGACGATACGGTGGATGCGCAGTGCGCCATCGGCGCTGACCGACACCTCGGCGCAGGCGGCGACATAACTGCCGAAACCCATGCATTGCGCCAGCCCGCGGAAGCGCCCGGGCGGCGCCGGCGTGCCCCAGCCGCCGCGCTCGGCGGCTGCATTGAGCACCGCCAGGTGTTTGGGATGGCCGGCCATCAGCTTGCGCCGCAAGGCCAGCGGATCCTGCTGGGTCGCATGCGCGATCTCGTCGATGAAACACTCCAGGTAGATGGTGTTCTGGTTCAGGTTGACGCCGCGCCAGAAGCCGGCTGGCACATGCGGGTTGCGCATCGCATGGTCGACCAGCAGCGCCGGGAAGCTGTAGCCGATCGACGACTCCGGCCCCGGCGGATTGAGCCCCTGGAACACCACCGGATCGCGGCCGTCGCGGATCGCCTGCGGCGCCACGCTGGCCAGGATGGACTGGCCCGAGATACGCATGTGCAGCGCCGTGACGTTGCCCTGCGCGTCGAGGCCGGCGCGCATCCGCGCCTGCGTGACCGGATGGAACTTGCCGTGCAGCATGTCCTCCTCGCGCGACCAGATCAGCTTGATCGGCACGCCCGGCATCTCCTTGGCAATGGCCACCGCCTGGCGCACGTAGTCGGTCGCGCCGCGGCGCCCGAAGCCGCCGCCGAGCAGCATCTTGTAGACCTCGCATTTCGCGGCCGGCAAGCCGGAGGCTTCGGATGTCGCGGCCAGCGCCGCTTCGCCGTTCTGTGTCGGCGCCCAGACCTCGCAGCGTTCGGGCGTATAACGCGCGGTTGCGTTCATCGTCTCCATCGTCGCGTGGTTCTGGTGCGGATACGCATAGTCGGCCTGCACGGTACGCGCCGCCGATGCCAGCGCGGTACGGGCATCGCCGACACGGTTCGCCACCACGGCCTCGGGGGCATCGAGCCCGGACTTGAGCACGGTGGCAAACGCCGCGCTGGACGCCTGCGCGTGCGGGCCTTCGTCCCACACGATCGGCAAGGCATCGAGCGCCGTCTTGGCGCGCCACCAGGTGTCGGCGATCACCGCCACCGCGCTCTCGCCGACCCGCACCACCTTGCGCACGCCGGGCCGTTTCTCGATCGCCGCGGCGTCGATGCTGCGGATCGTGCCGCCGAACACCGGGCAGTCCTTGATGGCCGCATTGAGCATGCCCGGCAGCACCAGGTCCATGCCGTAGACCAGCTTGCCGGTCGTCTTGTCGACCGTGTCCAGACGGGCCAGGCGCTTGCCGGCGAGTTTCCAGTCGCGCGGATCCTTGAGCACGACCTGGGTCGGCACCGGCACCCTGGCCGCCGCAGCGGCGACCTTGCCATAGGTCGTCGTGCGGCCGCTGGGCGTGTGCGTGACCACGCTGGCTGCGGCGCGGCATTCGGAGGCCGGCACCTGCCAGCCATCGGCCGCCGCCTGCACCAGCATCAGCCGAGCGGCCGCGCCGCCCTTGCGCACATAGTCGTTCGACTGGCGGATGCCCTGGCTGCCGCCGGTGCTGAAGTTGCCCCAGATGCGGTTGCGCGCCAGGCTCTGGCCGGGCGTCGGGAATTCGGTCGTGACGCGGGCCCAGTCGGCGTCGAGCTCCTCGGCCACCAGCTGGGCCAGGCCGGTGAGCGTGCCCTGGCCCATCTCCGAGCGCGCGATGCGGATCACGATGCGGTCGTCCGGCTGCACGACGACCCAGGCATTGACCTCGGTCGGCACGGTCGACTGCGCCTGTGCTTCGCCCGGCAGCGGAATGCGGAAACCGAGCACCAGGCCGCCTGCGGTGGCAACCAGCGTGCTGCCCAGGAAACGACGGCGTGAAACGGTGTGTTGTGTCATGTCGTGCTCCCGTCCGAGTGCTGGATCGCGAGACCGGCCGAGCGTGTGTTGCCGCCGTCGGCCACGACCTTGATCGCGGCGCGCACGCGGTTGTAGGTGCCGCAGCGGCAGATGTTGCTCATCGCGCTGTCGATGTCGGCATCGCTGGGTTTGGGTTTGTCCTTGAGCAAAGCCACTGCGGCCATGATCATGCCGCTCTGGCAAAAGCCGCATTGCGGCACGTCGAGCGCGAGCCAGGCCTTCTGCACCGGATGCGAACCATCGGGCGACAGGCCCTCGATGGTGATGATCTTCTCGTCGGGCCCCACCGTGGAGACCGGCCGAACGCAGCTGCGTGTCGGCACGCCGTCCAGGTGCACGGAGCAGGCGCCGCACTGGGCGATGCCGCAGCCGTATTTGGTGCCGGTCAGGCCGAGTTGTTCGCGCAGCACCCACAACAAGGGCGTATCGTCCTCGGCCTCGAATTCACGCACAACTCCATTGACATTGAGTTTCGCCATGACATTCCTCCGCCCGACGCGGGCATTAGCAGCCAACCGACACCGGACCAGTTTACGTCCGGCGCCCCATGTGTTCCACACCTGCCTGCGCAATAGGCCACCGAAGCCGAGGGTCATGCCGCCTACCCGCATTCCCGGATACACCGGGGTGAGATGCTCTAGGAAGTATTGCCAGCGGTAACACGATGCGGCGATTCGACGCGCACACGGGGCTTTCTGCGGATGGCTCGCACTTCAGTCGGGGGCAAAGGAGACTCATGCCCCATGGATGTGACACGCGCGACAACCCGTTTTCTCAGCTTCGCCGGCCTGTGCCTTGCACTGCTGGCCCCGCCCAGCCAGGCGGAGATGGTCAGCATCAAGGGATCGGTCGTCAACATGCGCTCGGGTCCCGGCACTCACTCCGAGGTGTTGTGAAAACTCGAGCGGGGTTATCCGTTGCAGGTACTGGCCCGCGAGGGCAGCTGGCTGCAGGTCAAGGACTTCGAGAACGACCGGGGCTGGGTGGCCAGCTCCCTGACCGGGAAAACCCCGCACCATATCGTCAAGGCCAGCATCGCCAACGTGCGTAGCGGGCCGGGCAGGCAACACCGCATCGTCGGCAAGGTCGAGCGTTACGACCTGCTACGCACCCGTGGCAGCCGTTCCGGCTGGGTCCGGGTGGAACGCGGCGACGGCCTCAAGGGCTGGATCTCCAAGCGGCTGCTCTGGGGCTGGTGAGCCCGACCGAGTCCCCCCATGTGGAGCGCCTGACAGGCGCGGTCCGTACCGATCAGACCGTGTCGATCGGGATCTTGAGGTAGGACACGCCGTTACTCTCGGGTTCCGGCAGCCGGCCAGCACGCATGTTCACCTGCACCGAGGGCAACAGCAGCCGGGGCATGTTCAGCGTGGCATCGCGCACGCGGCGCCGGGTCACGAAAGCCTCCTCGCTGATGCCGTCGCGTACGTGGACGTTGCTGGCGCGTTGTTCGGCAACCGTGCTGACGTATTGCACCTCCCGCCCGCCGGGCTGGTAATCGTGGCACAGGTACAGCCGCGTCTGCGGCGGCAGGCTCAGCACTTTGTTGATCGACCGGTACAAGGTGCGTGCGTCGCCGCCGGGGAAGTCGCACCGCGCGGTCCCGTAATCGGGCATGAACAAGGTGTCGCCGACCAACGCCACGGTCTGCGCGTTGTCCTCGATCACATACGTCATGCAGGCCGGGGTGTGGCCGGGGGTGTGTATCGCGCGGGCGCGCAGACTGCCGATGTTGAAGGTCTCCCCGTCGGCGAACAGGTGGTCGAACTGGCGGCCATCGCACGCGAAATCCGCGCCTGCATTGAACATGCGCCCGAACACCTCCTGCACCTCGGTGATCCGTGCGCCGATCCCGATACGCCCGCCGAGTTGCTGCTGCAGGTACGGGGCCGCCGTCAGGTGGTCGGCATGCGCATGGGTCTCGAGGATCCACTGCACGGTGGCGCCCAGCGCACGCACCCGCTCGACCAGGCGGTCGGACTGCTGGTGCGCGGTGCGCCCGGTCGCGGGGTCGTAGTCGCACACGCTGTCGACCAGCGCGCAACGGTTCGTGCTGCGGTCGAGCACGATGTAGCTGATGGTCGACGTGGCAGGGTCGAAGAAACCCTCGACCTGCAGGGCGCCCTTCCCGTTCGGCGCGTCCGCACCCGCCTGGTTTGCACGCACGTCCGAGGGATCTTGCGGCTGTGACTGGGGTTGTTTCATCTGGCTGCTCCTTGTAGCGGGGGGGGCAGGTACCGTGCCCGTGATGGCACGTCCTTGCGCCCATGGGCTAACAAATCCCGTGCCAGCCAGCGTGAAGGCCATGGGGTTATTGCAACATCTTGATATACAAGGACTTTTTACGGACCACGGCAGGAGCGACCCGCTTCACCCGGGGCGGAGGGTGGCACCGAACGGTGACATTGGCAGTGCCAGCTGCCGCATTGGCAGATATGGCAGTCATGGGCACAATGGCGAAAAACCGGGAATTCGCCATGCCAAGCCCCTCCGAGCAGCCCCTGCACCCGTCCCGCACCAGCGAAGCAACGTCACCTCCGTCGGCGCCGCAGGTGCAGGCCCTGATCTCCTACCTCGAGCACGACGCCCAGCCCATGATCGTGCTCGATCCGCAGTACAACATCCTGGCCGCCAACACCGCCTACCGGCGCCAGTTCGGCGCCGTCGACACGCCCTGCATCGGCCACAAGTGTTACCGCGTCTCGCACCAATCCGACGTGCCCTGCGACCAGGCCGGCGAGCATTGCCCGATGCAGAAGGCCTTCGAATCCAAGGGACCCGACCGCGTGCTGCATATCCACCACACGCCGCGCGGGCCCGAACACGTGGATGTGGAACTGCGGCCGATCCTGGACGATGCCCGCGATGTGGTGGCCTACGTGGAGCGCCTGGTCACGGTGCGCAATGCCTCGGCCGGCCCCTGCGCCGAAGGGCTGGTGGGCTCTTCGCCGGCGTTCAACGCGGCACTGGCCGCGGTGCAACGCGTCGCGGCGTCGACCTTGCCAGTGCTGCTGCTGGGCGAATCGGGCACCGGCAAGGAGTTGTTCGCGCGTGCGGTGCACGAGGCCAGCGCACGCGCACGCGGGCCCTTCGTCGTCGTCGACTGTTCGGGCTTCACCGAAACCCTGTTCGAAAGCGAGTTGTACGGCTATGAAAAAGGCGCGTTCACCGGCGCCAACCAGCGCAAGCGCGGTCTGGTCGAGACCGCCGACGGCGGCACGCTGTTCCTGGACGAGATCGGCGACGTGCCGCTGGCGATGCAGGTCAAGCTGTTGCGCCTGATCGAGTCGGGCACGTTCCGGCGCGTGGGCAGCGTCGAGACCCAGCACGCCAACTTCCGGCTGGTCGCGGCCACGCACAAACCGCTGCGCCAGATGGTGGCGGACGGCCAGTTCCGGCCGGACCTGTATTACCGCATCAGCGCCTTCCCGATCCACCTGCCCGCGTTGCGCGAGCGCCCCGCCGACATCCCGATGCTGGTCGACTCCATCCTGCAGCGCAGCCACGACCCCCATCGGCGGATGACGCTGCAGCCCGCGGCCATGGACCGTTTGCAAGGCCATGACTGGCCCGGCAACATCCGCGAGCTGCGCAACGTGATCGACCGCGCCCGCCTGTTTGCCGACGACGGCGTCATCCGTACCGAACACCTGGGCCTGGAGACGACGTCACCCGCCCTGCCCCCGGCCATCGCCGCGCCCGCGCCGGCCGGTGTTGCCAGCCGCGATGGCGACTTGCAGCAGCTGGCCAGCCGTTTTGCCGGCACGCGCCGCGAGCTGGCGCGCCACCTCGGCTGGAGCGAACGCACCTTGTACCGCCGGCTCAAGGCGCT
>CAXBDR010000087.1:0-17201 GCA_963974265.1 uncultured Rhodoferax sp. | reverse complement strand
TCGGTCCATGACCGAATTGATCCTGATCCGCCACGGCGAGACCGACTGGAACCGGGAGCTGCGTTTCCAGGGGCAGATTGACGTGCCGCTCAACGCCACGGGCTTCGAGCAGGCGCGCCGCGTCGCCGAGCGCCTGGCTGGCGAGCAGCCGGTGCAGCACCTGGTGTGCAGCGATCTGCTGCGCACCCGCCAGACGGCCGAGGCGCCGTCCCGGCAACTGGCGCTGGCGCCGATTGCGGATCCGGGCCTGCGCGAACAGGGTTTTGGCGTCGTTGACGGATTGCGCGTCGAGGACATCCAGCAGCGTTTTCCCCAGGCATGGGCGCGCTGGACGGCGTTCGACGCCGATTACGCGTTCGATGGCGGCGAATGTACAAGGGATTTCCATGCCCGCGTGATGGCGTCGCTGCGGCGCCTGGTGCGCGAACGGGCGGGCCAGCGCCTGGCGGTCGTCACCCATGGCGGCGTGCTCGACATGGTCTACCGCACGGCCACCGGCCAGTCCCTGTCCGGTCCGCGCCAGAGTGTGATTCCCAATGGCGGCATCAGCCGCGTGCGCATGGATGAGACTGCCGTCGAGATCCTGAGCTGGGCCGAGACGCAGCATCTCGAAGGCATGCCGGCGCAGCCGGTGTACGACCAGCGCAGGCTGGCGCCCGAGGTTCAGGCGGAAACGGCCAGTCCCAGCGTGGAGTAGCAGCGCTGCGCCATGCGGCGCAGGCGCAGGGATTCCGGTTGCTGGTTCACCCGTGGCTGCAACTGCTGCTGTGCGGCATTCCAGTGGCCGGCGCGCATCAGCGCATCGAGATGGATCTGCTCGAACAGGTCGCGTTGCGCATGGCTGCCGCCGATCCGCAGCAACTGCGGCAAGGCCTGGCCCAGTGCATCGATCGCCTGTGCATGGCGGCCCCGGGCATGGGCCATGAGCCCGTGTGCGGCCGGCACCGCCACCTGCTGCCAGATCGCGTTCGCCGCGCCGCCGTGGTCGCCTCCGCTGGCCGCCTGAGCACCACGGCGCTCGATGTTGTCCAGCAAGGTCTGCGCCTGCGGCCTGCCGGCCCGGGCCAGGCCATACAGGTATTGCAGGTCCAGGAACGGCAGCACCTGGTCGTCGAGTCGCAGCGCGATATGGTCGGCCACGTCCTGCCAGCGGTCGCCGACGTCGATGCCGGCGAGCTCCAGCCGCGCCAGCAGCGACACCGCGCCGATCTGATCCTGCGAATACGACTTGACGACGCCCCAGACCTGCTCGTCATAGGTCTTCAGCGCCAGCTCGTCCAGGCCCAGGTCGATCGCAAACAGCGCCAGGTGCCACCAGTTGTGCGTCACCATGAAGGAGTTGAGCTGCGTCCAGCTCGCACTGCCGTGCTCCATGAACTGCAGGCCCTCGCGCAGCCGGCCCTGGGTCAGCATCACGTGGGCCAGCGCATGTTGGGCCCAGGGTTCGCGTTCGGTCATGGACAGCGCCTGGCGTGCCGCGGCTTCTGCCTGCGTCAACAAATGGCATTGTTCCCACGCGAAGGCGGCCATGCCGTGCATCTGCGCCACGTCGCCGCAGGCCGGCAACGCGGCTTGTGCAAGTCGCAACATGCCGACCGCGTCGCCGATGTTGAAACGGTGGTATTGGCCGAGCTTGACCGACACCAGGTCGCGCGGATGCAATCGTGCCTGCTCGTCGTGCAACACCATCGCACGCGCGATGTCTCCGTCGACCCAGCATGCGATGGCCTCGACGAAACGCTGTTCGCGTTCGCTCGCCAGCGGCGCGCTGGCGCGGGCCGCCTCGATGAACGGGCGGGCATGGAGCGGGCCTTCGCGCGACTCTGCAAACATGTGCAAGGCAGCGCAACAGGCCTGCACGATCGCGCTGCGATCGCGGTCGGCCGCTGCCAGGATGTTGACCGCACGCGCCTCGCAGGCGATGAATCCGCCGACGAAGTCGTCGAGAGGGGCCAGGCTGGCCCGGTCCTGCAGATGGACCGGGTTGCCCAGGCAGTCCTGTGGCGTCATCCTCCCCAGGACAGGGCCGACAGGTCGTTGGCGAAGATCGGCACGTCTTTCCAAAGGCCCTTGACGTTCTTGTTCGCCACCGTGACCCACTGCGGCTGGTACAGGAAGCCGTTCACCGCCTCGTTTGCCAGCATGCGCTGAGCCTCGGCGAGCAGCTTGGCGCGGTCATCGGCGCGCGGCGAGTTCTGGATGCGGTCGAACAGGTCGTCGAACTTCTTGCTCTCGTAGCCCCAGTAGTAGTCCTTGCGCGAGTAGTTGCCCAGGTCGAACGGCTCCACGTGCGAGACGATGGTCATGTCGTAGTTCTTGCTGCCGTATACGCCGCTGAGCCACTGCGCCCACTCGACGTTCTCGATCTTGGCGATGATGCCGATCTTGGCCAGCTGCGCGGCGATCACCTCGCCGCCCTGGCGGGCATACGGTGGTGGCGGCAGCTTGAGCGACAGCTCCAGCGGAGTCTTGATGCCGGCCTCGGCCAGCAGTGCCTTGGCCTTGTCGATGTTGAAGGGGTTGATGCCGGTCGTGTCCACGTAGCCGAAGGCGCCGGGCACGTAGTGGCTGCCGATCGGCGCGCCATAACCGTCTCCGGCCCCGTCGATCACCGCCTTGCGGTCGATCGCCATGGAGATGGCGCGTCGCACGCGCACGTCGTCCAGGGGCTTCTTCTTGTTGTTGAACGCCAGGATGGTCTTGGCGCGCGAGCCGCCGATGATGACCTGGAAGCGCGGATCGGCCTTGAACTGCGGCACGCCACGCGGCGTGAAGCGCGGGAAGGCGTCGACGTCGCCGGCGAGCATGGCGGCAATCTGGGCGGCCGGGTCGCTGATGAAGCGGAACGTGACCTTCTTCATCTTGATTGCCGACGCATGGCGATAACCATCCCACTTGGACAACACGACCGACGAGCCCTTGTTCCAGGTGTCGAGCTTGAACGGGCCGGTGCCGACCGGCTTGGTGCCGTTGGTCTCGGCCGTGCTGGGCTCGACCATCACGGCCGTGCCCTGTCCCAGCTGGAACAGCAGTTCGGGGTTGATCTCGTTGTTCAGGATCACGACCGTATGCGGGTCGATCACCGCCACGCGTGCGAACTTGGCGTAGGTGCGCTTGTCCTTGTTGACGCTCTTCTCGGCCGCTGCGCGTTCGAACGAGAACTTGACGATGTTGGCGTCGAAGGGCACGCCGTTCTGGAACTTGGCGTCCTTGCGCAGGCGGAAGGTGTAGGTCTTGAGGTCGGGCGAGATTTCCCAGCTCTCGGCCAGCAGCGGCGTGATCGATCCGTCGCTGTTGATCTTGACCAGCGTCTCGAAGATGTTGTAGAGCGAGATCTCGGCAATGGCCGCGGCCGCGCCGCCGGTCGGGTCGAGTCCGGGAGAGGGTTCGAGCGCCATCGCCATGACGATGCTGTCCTTTTTGGACTGGGCCTGTGCGGCGAATGGCACACTGGCCAGGGCGGCCGTTGCGAGCGAAGTGGTGAGTACGGAGCGGCGATTGACCATGATCAAAGTTTCCTTTCAGTGGGTTTGCGGATGACCGCAAGGCTGCGCGGTGCCAAATTCGGACAATAGCATGACGATTGCGGGCCGGGTAGCGCCCTGCATCATGAATAACCCTTGCTGACGGCGGTGGCCTGCAGGTTTCATTCCGCGGAAGTGGCCTTGGCCGCGCCCCGGTCGACCGGGGGCGCGGCAGCGCCCGCAGACTGCGGGAAGTGACAGGCCACCAGGTGCCCGGGGGCAAGGGCTTGCAGTTCCGGCCGTGCCGCATCGCACGGGGGCTGCGCATTCGGGCAGCGGTGTGCGTAGGGGCAGGCTCCGGGCAACTGGGGGCGTGGCGCGACGGCATGGGTGCGCTTGCGCTGGTCGCCTTCGGCGCGGGGTTCCATGCGCGGGACGGCATCGAGAAGGGCCCGTGTGTAGGGATGAGCCGCATTGCGGAACAGCATCTGCGGCGTGCCGCGCTCGACGATCCGGCCCTGGAACACCACAGCCACCTCGGCGCACAGATGGTCGACCACGGCAAGATCGTGGCTGATCAGCAGGTAGGTGACGTCGAATTCGGCCTGCAGGTCCTGCATCAGGTTCAGCACCTGGGCCTGTACCGAGACATCGAGTGCACTGACCGGTTCGTCGGCGACGATCAGCCGCGGGCGGGTGATCAGTGCGCGGGCGATCGCGATGCGCTGGCGCTGGCCGCCGGAGAATTCGTGCGGGTATTTTTCCAGGTCGGATGCGCGCAGGCCCACCGACACCAGCACTTCGCGGGCCTTGCGGGCCTGCTCCTGCCTCGTGGTGTCGCCTTGCGCCTGCAGCGGCTCGGTGACGATGCGCAGCACCGTCTGGCGCGGGTCCAGCGAACCGTACGGGTCCTGGAACACCATCTGGAAATCGCGCCGTGCGTGGCGCAGCGCCTGCGCATCGAGCGTGGCCATGTCGCGTCCGAGGATGCGCACGCTGCCGCTGCTGGGCGCCTCCAGGGCCATGACCAGGCGCGCCAGCGTGGACTTGCCCGAGCCCGATTCGCCGACGATGCCCATGCTGCGTCCGGCCTGCATCGTGAAACTCACGCCCTGCAGCGCATGCACCAGCGGCGCCGGCTGCCACAACTTTTCGCGGGGCAGCTTGTAGGTGCGGGTGACCTGGTCGACGACGAGCAGCGGCTCGTTTGTCGCGCCTTTGCCGGAATGCGCGGTCGTGGGGGTCGTCATGCAGTGTCCTGCGCCAATACCGCGTCCAGGCGCAGGCAACTGGCTTCGTGGCCGGTGTCGACGGTCTCCGCCGGAGGCCGGGTCGTGAAACAGGCGGGTTGTGCCCAGTTGCAACGGTCGGCAAACGCGCAGCCGGCGGGCAGGTCGACCAGTTCGGGGACGGTGCCGTCGATGGTGGTCAGCCGCGTGCCGGCGGGGGCACCCAGCCGGGGGCGCGCGCCGAACAGCCCGCGGGTATAGGGGTGCGCCATGTGACCGAACACGCGGCGCGTGGCGCCGCTTTCGATCACGCTGCCGCCGTACATGACCATCATGCGTTCGACGTTTTGTGCAATCACGCCCAGGTCGTGCGAGATCAGGATCAGTGCCATTGAACGTTCGAGCACCAGGTCGTGGATCAGGTC
This sequence comes from uncultured Rhodoferax sp., assembly GCA_963974265.1. Lineage (GTDB taxonomy): Bacteria > Pseudomonadota > Gammaproteobacteria > Burkholderiales > Burkholderiaceae_C > CAISIP01. The sequence continues at coordinate 12,083 of CAXBDR010000087.1, read as the reverse complement.
CAGGATCTGGCCCTGGATGGTGACGTCCAGCGCGGTGGTGGGTTCGTCGGCGATCAGGATGTCGGGTTCGCAGGCCAGTGCCATCGCAATCGTGATGCGCTGGCGCTGGCCACCGGAGAACTGGTGCGGATAGGCATCGACGCGGCCGGCCGCGTTGGGGATGCCGACCCGCTCGAGCAACCGGATGGTCTGGGCGCGGGCTTCGTCGCGCGCCACTCCGCGGTGCAGTCGCATCGGTTCGGCGACCTGGTCGCCGATGGTATGCACCGGATTGAGCGCGGTCATCGGTTCCTGGAAGATCATGCCGATGCGGTTGCCGCGCAGCCGGCGCAATACGGCGTCGCTCTGGCCCACCAGTTCCTGGCCATCGAAGCGGATGCTGCCGCTGACTTCGGCGTTCTCGGGCAGCAGGCCCATCAAGGCCATCGCGGTGATGGATTTGCCGCACCCCGATTCGCCGACCAGGCCGAGCGTGTCTCCGCGTTGCAGTCCGAAACTGACATGGCGGATGGCGTAGGCCGGGCCCCGCTGGGTCTGCAGGCGCACGCTGAGATCGGAGACTTCGAGCATCGGGTTCGTCGTGGGTCGGTTCGGGTCAGCGCTTGCGGGCCAGGCGCGGATCCATCAGGTCGCGCAGGCCGTCGCCGAGCAGGTTCAGGCCGAGCACGGCCAGGGCAATGGTGACGCCGGGGAACACCGCCAGCAGCGGGGCCTGGAACAACAGCGTCTGGGCTTCGGCCAGCATGCGGCCCCAGGAGGGCTGGGGCGGCTGCGTGCCCAGGCCCAGGTAGGACAAGGCGGCCTCGGCCAGGATCGCGATCGCGAAGCGGATCGTCACCTGCACCGTCAGCACCGACATGATGTTGGGCAACACATGGTCCATGGTGATGCTCCACGGCCCCTTGCCGCAGGCGCGCGCGGCCAGTACGAACTCGCGCGACCAGGTCGCGTTGGCCGAGGCCCGGGTAATACGGGCGAAGGTCGGTATGTTGAAGATGCCGATGGCGATGATGGAGTTGACGATGCCGGCGCCGAACACGGCCGTCATCATGATGGCCGACAGGATGGCGGGAAACGCGAACGTGAAATCGGACAGCCGCATGATGAGTTCTTCGACCCAGCCGCGTCGCGCGGACGCCAGCAGTCCGAGCGCCGTGCCGATGATCAGGCCGATGCTGACCGCGATGACGCCGACCAGGATGGAATTGCGTGCGCCCACGAGCAACAGTGAAGCCACGTCGCGCCCGAACGCGTCGGTACCCAGCCAGTGCTGCGCCGTTGGCGGCTGCAGCTTGCCCGGCAGGTTCATCTCGTAGGGCGACCAGGGTGTCCAGACCAGCGACAACGCGGCGGCGAGCACCAGCAGCAGCGTCAACACGCCGCCGAACACGAAGCTGCGATGGCCCATGGCGCGGCGCCAGAAGGGCTGCGATCCGGTGCCGGGCGCGGGACCTGCGGCAGCAACAGTACCGCTCATATCGGGAAGCCTTCGCGCACGCGCTGCGGCGCATTCGCCTTCGGAGCGGCCGTGCTGCTCATATCAAAAGGCCTTCGCGCGGCGCGCTGCGGCACATTCGCCTTCGGAGCGGCCGTGCTGCTCATATGTCACTCGCTTTCACGCGGGGGTCGATGACGGCGTACAGCACGTCGACGATGAAGTTGACGACCACGACCATCGTGGCCAGGAACATCACGCAGTTGCGCACGACGATCAGGTCCCGGTTGGAGATCGACTGGAAGATGAGCCGGCCCAGGCCGGGCAGGTAGAACACGTTCTCGACGACGATGGTGCCGGCCAGAAGTTCGGCCGATTGCAGGCCCATGATGGTGATGACCGGGATCATCGCATTGCGCAGCACGTGGCCCCACAGCGTGGCGCGCTGCGACAGGCCCTTGGCACGGGCGGTGCGGACATAGTCCTCGCGCATCACCTCGAGCACGGCCGAGCGGGTGATGCGCGCCAGGATCGCGGCCTGCACCACGGCCAGCGAGAGCGCCGGCAGCAGCAGCGAGCGCATCGCCGGTATCACACCTTCCCCCCAGCCCGGGAATCCGCCGGCCGAAAACCATTGCAGCTTGACCGAAAACAGCAGGATCAGCAGGATGGCGAACCAGAAGTTGGGGATGGCAATGCCGACCTGGGTCAGTCCCATGAGTCCGACGTCGCCGAGCTTGTTGTGGCGCGCCGCCGCATAGATGCCGACCATCAAGGCCAGTACCGTGGTCAGGCACATGGCCATCAAGGCCAGCGGCACGGTCAGCGTCAGGCGCTCGAGCATCAGCTCGGCCACCGGAGAGCTGTAGGCATAACTGTCGCCCAGGTTGCCGGTCAGCATGCCGACGACCCAGTCCCAGTACCGTTCCCACGCCGGGTGGTTGAGTCCGAGTTTTTCGGCCAGCGCATCCACCGCTTCGGGAGAGGCGTCCGGCCCCATCATGATCTCCGCGGCATTGCCGGGCAGGATCTCCAGCACCAGGAACACCACGATCGAGGCGCCGATCAAGGTGGCGATCAGCGTCAAGATGCGCTTGAGCAGGAACGGCCCCATGTCGTGGCCGTATCAGGTGTGGTGCAAGCGGCGGCCCGCCAGCGGCGAGTGCATCCACGCACTGCGAGCAGGGTTGAACGACGGGTTCATTCGATGGCGCCGATAATGGGTGCCGAAGCGCCAGCCGCAGGCAACTCCGCACGAATACAGGCACGAAGTTTCATGTCTTTGATCATTACCGACGAATGCATCAACTGTGATGTGTGTGAGCCCGAGTGCCCGAACGAGGCGATCTATCTCGGGCCGGAAATATACGAGATCGATCCGTCCAAGTGTACAGAATGTGTTGGCCATTTCGACGAGCCGCAGTGCGTGCAGGTGTGCCCCGTGGCCTGTATTCCGGTACATCCGGATTTCATCGAGGACAAGGAGACCTTGTGGCGCAAGTTCCGCCGCCTGCAAGGGCAGGCCGGCACGGCAGATTGACGGCGCAGGCCAGCCTTCGGGCAGCACGCCGTGCGCAGCTTGACGCGTGGCGCCTTGATGACCGTACCGGGCTCAGTCGTGTTTCGGGGCGGAGGGTGATGTCGCTTTCTTTTTGTCCTGCCGCACCGACGCGATGAAATCGCCCGACTCTTTTTTCTGATCCCTGCTTCTGGTTTTACCGGGGGCCTTGGGTTCCGCCCGTCGGGCCGCCGCAGTTGTCTTGGTCTTTGCCGACGGGCTTGCCTTGCCCTGATTCGCAAGATGCGCTGGCGGTGCGGGCCTGCGCTCGGCGGCCAGTCGGTCGCGCTCCATCCGGTCGGCCTGCCGCAGGGCCTGGGCCGTGGCCGCGTCGGTCTGTGCCTTCTGATCCGCCGTGCGGCGGTCGTCGGCGCTGAGCACGATGCCATCGGTGCACGGGATCTGGCTGTAGACATTGCCGCACCGGTAGATCGGTTGCGAATGAAGAATGGCCGGCGCCAGCACGAGCAGGATCGCGGTCGTTCGCCAGTGGTTTGCGGATGCGCCCATGATGATGCTCCTCCCGTACAAGGTGCGGGGGGAACACTGGCAGGCGGCGACGGGCCGTGCCTGTGTCAGCTCCCCTTGTCGGGAGTATTCTGCTTGGCCGGTCGCGTGTGCAGCAACATCGTCGCCTTCGCTACCTCATCATTTAGCAGGAAGGGCAAGGCGTGCATGGATCGTTCGATGCACGCGTCGATGGCCTGCCGGTGCGCGAGCATTGGCTTCTTGAGCACCCAGTTGACGACCTCGGACTTCACGCCCGGATGCCCGATACCCAATCGCAGTCTCCAGTAGTCGTCGCTGCCGAGCTGGTCATGGATGTCGCGCAGGCCGTTGTGCCCCGCGTGGCTGCCGCCGCGCTTGAGGCGCATCTGCCCGGGAACGATGTCGAGTTCGTCGTGTGCGACCAGGATCTCCTGCGGGGCGATCTTGAAGAAGCGTGCGAGTGCCGCGACCGAGCGACCGGAGAGATTCATGAAGGTCTGCGGCTTGAGCAGCCAGATTGTCTTGCCCTGGAACGTCGTGCGTGCCGCCATTCCGTGCCAGGCCTTGTCCTGCGTCAACGTGACCCGCAGCTGATCGGCCAGAGCGTCGATCCACCAGAATCCGGCGTTGTGACGGGTGTCCGTGTATTCAGGGCCCGGATTGCCCAGGCCGACAAACAGCTTGATCATGGTCGTTTGATTATCGGTGCCGCAAAAAGCAACGGCCCACCAGGGTGGGCCGTTGATCGTACCGGCAAGCCGGTGCGGCGATGCTTACTTCTTCGCGGCGGGCGCCTTGGCGGCGGGTGCTGCCTTGGCATCGGCGGCAGGAGCTGCTGCGGCGGCGGCCTCGGCGTTGGCTTCGGACGCTTCGCCTGCCGGCACCACGACCGACACCAGCACCGGGTTCATGACGCCGCCCTTGATGACCGGCGTGACACCCTTGGGCAATTTCACGTCCTTCAGGTGCAGCGATCCGCCCTTGGTCAGGTGCGACAGGTCGATCTCGATGAACTCGGGCAGGTTCGACGGCATGCAGGACACGTCGAGTTCGGTCATGACGTGGTTGACCAGGCAGTGGTCGAGCTTGACGGCCGGCGACTCCTCTTCGCCCTTGTAGTGCAGCGGCACCTTGAGGTGGAGCTTGGTACGGGCGACGACGCGCTGGAAGTCCGCGTGCAGGATCAGCTGCTTGAACGGATGCATCTGCAGGTCACGCAGCAGCACCTTGGTGGTGGTGCCGCCCAGTTCCATGTCCAGGATGGACGAATGGAAGGCTTCCTTCTTGATGGCCTGCCACAAGGCGTTGTGATCGAGCTCGATCAGTTGCGGTTCGCCGTCGCCACCGTAGACGATGGCCGGCGTGCGGCCGGTGATGCGGAGACGGCGGCTCGCACCCGTCCCCTGCTTGGCGCGCTCAAAAGCGACAAATTTCATGATTCACTCCAAAAGGAATCCGCCGCGACCAGCAGGATTCCGGCTAAAAAAAGCGGGCTGCCGGTCATCCGGCGAGCCAGCCACACATGCTCCGGCCAGCTTGCCTCTAGAAGAGGTTTTCCTGGTCCGAGAACAAACTCATCACCGAGTCGCCGGTCGCGATGCGCTGGATCGTCTCTGCGATCAGCGGGGCGACGGTCAACTGGCGGATCTTGCGGCATGCCTGGGCGGCGTTGCTCAGCGGAATCGTGTCGGTGACGACGACTTCGTCGAGCGCGTTGCCCTGTGCGATCCGTTCGATGGCGGGACCCGAGAAGATCGGGTGCGTGCAATACGCGTAGACCTTCTTGGCGCCGCGCTCCTTGAGCACTTCGGCCGCCTTGACCAGCGTGCCGGCGGTGTCGATCATGTCGTCCATGATGACGCAGTTGCGGCCTTCGATCTCGCCGATGACATGCATCACTTCGCTGACGTTGGCCTTGGGGCGGCGCTTGTCGATGATGGCCAGGTCGCAACCGAGTTGCTTGGCCAGCGCGCGGGCCCGCACCACGCCGCCCACGTCGGGCGAGACGACGATCAGGTCGTCGTAGTTCTTCTGGCGCAGGTCACCGAGCAGCACGGGCGACGCGTAGATGTTGTCGACGGGAATGTCGAAGAAACCCTGGATCTGGTCGGCATGCAGGTCCATCGTCAACACGCGCGCGACGCCGACGGTCTGCAGCATGTTGGCCACGACCTTGGCCGTGATCGGCACCCGTGTCGAACGCGGACGGCGATCCTGGCGCGCATATCCGAAATACGGGATCACGGCGCAGATCCGCTCGGCCGACGCCCGCTTGAGCGCGTCGACCATGATGAGCAGTTCCATCAGGTTCTCGTTCGTGGGTGCGCAGGTGCTCTGCACCACGAATGCGTCACGGGCACGTACGTTCTGGTTGATCTCGACCGTGACTTCGCCGTCCGAGAAACGGCCCACCTTGGCGGCGCCCAGCGCAATGCCCAGGTGGTGCGCAATGTCGGCCGCCATCAGCGGGTTGGCATTGCCGGTGAAAACCATGAAATCTGGAGTTGGCGCGGCCTGCATGAGTATCTCGGCGATCGGGTCAGGGTTTTGGCCGGCCACTTGCGCAACCGGCGCGGACATCATATTTGGCAGGGGAGGAAGGATTCGAACCTTCGCATGCTGGAATCAAAATCCAGTGCCTTAACCAACTTGGCGACTCCCCTACACAGGTCGACAGCAATACTGCCTACCGTCAATCCATCTCTTGGGCCCACCCCGACAGGGGATGCGCCTCCAAACCTCCACACCACCGTGCCTCGAAACCGGCCGGAGCTCCCAACGGAACTGCCGGATCCAGGGCCGTATTCGCTGGTGCCCAGGCAAATACCGCACTGCCTGAACCCGTCATGCGACCATCCAGTCCTTGCGCGGCCAGCCAATCAAGGGCTTGGGAAACTCCTGGGCAGTGCCGGATCGCAATCGACTGCATGTCGTTGCGTCCAAACTCCCGGGGGTTTGCAGCAAAGCCTGAAATTATAGCCACGTCGGAGTCGCGATTCAGACCCGGATCCGAAAAAATCGTCTGGGTGGCCAAACCGTGCGGCGGTTTTACCACAAGAAAACAATCCGGATCGATGTCCAGCGGGGTCAGTTGCTCGCCGATGCCTTCCACCCACGCATTGCGTCCCCGCAGGAAGAACGGTACGTCGGCGCCCAGCGTCAGGCCGATCTCCAGCAGGCGTGACAGGGGCAGTTGCAGCTTCCACAACCGGTTGAGAGCGAGCAGGCAGGACGCGGCGTCCGATGAACCGCCGCCCATGCCGGCCTGGGCCGGTATCGACTTCTCGATACCGATGTGCGCGCCCAAGCGGGTGCCACTGGCCATCTGCAACGCGCGTGCCGCGCGAATGGTCAGGTCGTTGTCGGGCAGGGGTGCGCGCAGGTCTTCCCGGCTGATCGCGCCATCGTTGCGCAATTCGAAGTGCAGGGAGTCGCACCAGTCCACCATCACCATGGCCGATTGCAGCAGGTGATAACCATCGTCGCGCCGTCCGGTGATATGCAGGAAGAGGTTGAGCTTGGCCGGTGCCGGCACGTCGTACAGGTGCTTCATTGCGACGGCGCCGGGCTCAGGGTTGATCGAGCACCAGGCGCATCTGGACGGTCGGCAAGGGCTGGTTGCGCTCGGCGACCAGCTTGCCCTCGGCCAGCCCTTGCAGATCGGCGGTCCAGCCCTCGGCGTGGCTGTCCCGGCCGGCCAGCCATTCGAACAGGCTGCCGATCGGCAGTTCGGTTCCGGTGGCCTCGCGTGTCAGGGCTGCGATCGACTCGAATGCGCGCTGTTGTCCGTTCCATTGCAGTTGCGCCTGCCCGGGCGCCCAGGCCATGCGCGCGAGCGTCGAACCCATGGGCGAGAACAGGGACAACTCGCCGGCGCGCGCATTGCCGCGCAAGTCGAAGCCGGCATGAAACGATTGCACCGGTTCGGAATCGATGCGCAGCGCCAGGCGTCCACTCCATTGGGTACGCAAGCCATCGGGCATCGCGGGCACGCGCGGAGGTTGCGCGCAGGCCGCCAACAGCAGCACCAGGCCCAGGCTCAGCCAGCGTCGGCGCGGCAATGGCATCACAGATTGACGCGAAAACGCCTGAGGGTCTCGAGCAGCGTCTCGTTGTCGGCGTTGAGGCCCAGCCCTTCGCGCCATACGGCAATGGCTTCGTCTCGCTGGCCCAGGGTCCACATGACCTCGCCCAGGTGGGCGGCGATCTCGGCGTCGGGTTTGTCGGCGTACGCCTTCTTCAGGATGCGCAGCGCTTCGGCATGGTTGCCGCTGCGGTACTCCACCCACGCCAGGCTGTCGGAGATGAACGGGTCGCCAGGCGCGTACTCGAGCGCCTTGAGAATCAGCTCGCGGGCCTCCGGCAGGCGCACGTTGCGGTCCGCCAATGAATACCCCAGCGCGTTGTAGGCATGGTGGTAGTCGGGCTTGGCCGCAATCAGTGCACGCAGCACCCGCTCCATTTCATCGAGCCGGCCCAGCTTTTCAGCAATCATGGACAGGTCGTACTGCAGGTCGGTGTCGTTCGGATCGGCGGCCAATGCGCCGCGCAATACGTCGTAGGCCAACTGGTATTGCTTGTTGTCGCGCAGGATCTGGACCTCGGCGCTGATCTTCATGCGGGCATCGGCCGGTTCCTTCTCCGGCAATGCCCGGATCATCGCCCGCGCCTCTGCCAGCTTGCCCTGGCGAGCCAGTATGGCGGCGCGGCGACTCTGCACGCTGATCATGGACTGCGCGTTGTCGATGCGAGCCAGCCAGTCCTGGGCCGTCGTGTAATCCCGTCGCTGTTCCGCGAGTTCGGCCAGGCGCAGGTACGCCTGGGTCAGTGCCTGCTCGGGCTCCTCGGTTTCGTCCGCAGAGGCCTTCACCCGGGTCGCAAGCTCAACGAAGCGCAGCAGCGATGCCCGCGCCTGGTCGGGCTGGCGGTTTTGTTGCTCCAGCGTGCCCTTGATCAGCCAGGCGCGCGCGTAGTCGGGTTTCTCGCGGGTGACCTGTTCCAGCTGCATGGCCGACTCCGCATACCGCTGGCGTCCGAGCAGGGCGGTCGCGTAGTCCATGCGAACCTCGAAACGCGGCTGGTGGTCGAGGTAGCGCAACACGACGGACTCGGCCTCGTTGGTACCCGAGCCGAACAGGGTCAGGGCCAGGATGGCCGGACCTTCCGCGCCGGGATCCAGCTCCTGGCCGCGCATCGCTGCCTCCAGGGCGCCGGTCGCGTCCTTGCCCGCTGCGCGCAGCCGGCCGATGGATGTCCAGGCGGCGGGCCCGAGTGTCTTGTCCTCGAGATGCGCTGCCAGGGCCTGGGCGACCACGTCGGCGGCTCCTGGCTTGTCCGCAGCGCGGGAAAAATATGTGGGGATGCTGTTGATGACCGCAATCTGTTCATGCACCGGTGCCAGGGACAGGTCGCGCTTGAGCGGGTCGACCGCTTCGCCGAGCCGGTTCAGGCCGATCAGGATCTGCAACACATAACGATTGGCCTCGCGCGATTGCGGCATCGCCGTGCGCCAGGCACGCGCAGCCTGCAATGCCGAATCGCCGGAGCGGGCGCGCAATGCGATGTCGGTGGCGCGCTTGAACAGGCGAGCGTCGCCGGTCTTGCGTGCGGCGTCGAGCATGATGGAGAAGCCGACACCGGGCTCGCCCCCGATGGCATTGAGCTCACCCAGCAACAACTGGTAGAACAATTCGGCCGAGAGGCCCGAGTCGGTGTGCCCTGGACGGGCCTCGTTCGGCGCCGGGGCGGTGTCCGTCGATTGGGCGATCGCGGGCGGCGCGAACAGTGCCGCGAACAACACGATGAAAGCGGCGCTGCGATGGACTGAGATCATCAATCCATAATAATCCAACGCGCCGCGCATCGTGGCGCCGCCAAACGATAAACCCATGCCTGAACTGCCAGAAGTCGAGGTTACGCGACAGAGTTTTGCCGGCCGCATCGAGAATGCCCGGATCCAGGCGGCTTGGTTGGGCAAGCCGCTGCGTTGGCCGTTGGGTTGCCTGCCCGAAGCGCTGGCGGGGCGCCGGGTCCTGGGCGTGCGCAGGCGTGGCAAGTACCTGCTGCTCGACCTCGACCCGGGGTTGTTGCTGATTCATCTGGGCATGTCGGGCAGCCTGGCATTCTCGGACCGGCTGCCCGAGCGGGGGGCACACGACCATTTTGAACTGGTCACCGACCAGGGCAGTCTGCGGCTGCACGATCCGCGGCGCTTCGGCGCCGTCGTCTACGCACCGGACGAGACCGCGCAGCAGGCGCGCAAGCTGCTCGATCGGCTGGGCATGGAACCCTTGTCGGAGCAGTTCGAGCCGCTGGCGTTCTGGCGGGGCCTCAAGCAGCGCCGCAGCGCGATCAAGCAGGTGCTGCTGTCCGGCGATCTGGTCGTGGGTGTCGGCAACATCTATGCCTGCGAGGCCTTGTTCCATGCCGGCATCCGGCCGACGACGCGGGCGCACCGCTTGAGCCGGGTGCGGGCCGCGCGGCTGCACCAGGCCATTCGCGAGGTGCTGGCACGCGCGGTGCAGCAGGGGGGGAGCACCCTGCGCGATTTCTCCAGCGCCAGTGGCGATGCCGGTCATTTCCAGCTCGAGGCTGCCGTCTACGGGCGGGCAGGCCAGGCTTGTGCCGTCTGTGCGGCTCCGATCTCGCTGCTGCGCCAGGGCCAGCGGTCGACATATTTCTGCCACAGCTGCCAGCGAAATTGACGGCGAATCGGCTGCACGATGCTATATTGAAAGGCACGGGGGAAAACCTTGGCTACATCATTCAACGAGCAGTTTGACCAGCACGGGGCGTGGCGCCGTGAGTTTGGCCTGCGTCTGAAGCTCCTCGCCGAGTGGATGAAGGATCATGAACTGCTCGACGCCGGCGTCGAGGAGCGGCTGCGCCGCCTGGAGATGCAGGTCCGTGCCGACAAGGTGATGGTCGCCTTCGTGGGCGAGTTCTCGCGCGGCAAGTCCGAACTCATCAACGCGGTTTTTTTTGCCGGTTATGGCCGTCGCATCATGCCCGCCAGTGCCGGACGCACGACCATGTGCCCCACCGAGATGGGTTACGACCCCGACGTCCCGCCGTGTTTGCGGCTGTTGCCGGTGGAGTCGCGGTTGCAGCCGCAGGCCTTGATGGAATGGCGCATGGTCCCCGAGAAATGGACCCGCGTCGATCTGGACGTCAATGATCCGCAGCAGCTGGCCGCGGCGCTCGAGATGGTGGCCGAGACCCGGCGCGTCAGCCGCGAAGAGGCGCAGGCGCTGGGTTTCTGGCACAGCCAGGACCCGGAAGACAACCCGGTCGTGGACGCCCAGGGCCTGGTGGAGGTGCCGAAATGGCGCCATGCCCTGATCAACATCGCCCATCCGCTGCTCAAGCAGGGACTGGTGATTCTGGACACCCCGGGACTCAATGCGATCGGGGCCGAACCGGAACTGACCGTGAGCCTGCTGCCGCAGGCGCAGGCCGTGGTGTTCATCCTGGGTGCCGACACGGGCGTGACCAAATCCGACATGACGATCTGGCGCGAGCATCTCGCGGTCGATCCCGAAGGCTCCGACCTGCGGCTCGTCGTGCTCAACAAGATCGATACCTTGTGGGATGCCCTGAGTTCGGCCAAGCAGATCCAGGCCCAGATCGACCGGCAACAGGCCTCGACGGCGGAGATCCTGGGCGTGGCGAAGAGCCAGGTCATTCCGATGTCGGCGCACAAGGGCCTGGTGGCCAAGGTCACCGACGACGCCGAACTGCTGGCGGCGAGTTGTCTGCCCAAGCTCGAAGAGGCGCTGGCAAACGGCATCATGGGCCAGCGCCAGGAGATCCTGGGATCGGCCGTGGCCACCGGCATTTCCAGCCTGCGCCAGGAGACCGGGCGGGTCATCAATATCCGTCGTCGCGACCTGGCCGAGCAGATGATGGAACTCAAGGGCCTGCAGGGCAAGAACGCCGCGGTCATCAAGCACATGCGCGCACGTATTGCGCAGGAGCAGAACGAATTCGATCTCAGCGGCGCCAAGATCCACGCCGTGCGCTCGGTGCACCTGAAGCTGCTGCGCGAGGTGTTCGACAGCCTCAGCGGCAGCGCACTGAAGGCCGAGATGGCGCAGCTCAACGCGGCCTTGCACCAGAAGGGCCTGAAGTTCGGCGTCAAGAAAGCCTATGCCGAGACCTTCGAGCGCCTGCGCGCCGTGTTCAAGCGGGTGCAGTCCCTGTGCGCCGAAATCCAGTCCATGCTGGCGGCCACGTTTCGCCAGCTCAATGGCGAGCATGGTTTTTCCTTGCAGGCGCCGGCGGTCCCGCAACTGGCTGGCTTCGTGCAGGACCTCGACATGGTGGAGCGGGGACATCTGCAATACCTCGGTGTGACCAACACCTTCCGGCTGGCGCAAGCCGAGTTCGCGGACCGCCTGGTGCGGGCATTGGCCACGCGCCTGCGGACCATCCACGAGACCGCGTTGGGCGAGGTGGAGCTGTGGAGCAAGACCGCCGCGGCGCAGCTCGATGCGCAGTTGCGCGAGCGCCGGCGCAACTTCGCGCGGCGCATCGAGGCCATCGATCGCATCCAGCAGGCCACGGGTGGTCTGGCCGAGCGCATTCACGAGATCGAGGTGC
>CAXBDR010000086.1:0-17246 GCA_963974265.1 uncultured Rhodoferax sp. | reverse complement strand
TTTGAGGAGACCCCATGAAAATCGAAACCATCGCCGTGCACGGCGGCTACACCCCGGACCCGACCACCAAGGCGGTCGCGGTGCCGATCTACCAGACGGTGGCCTATGCGTTCGACAACACGCAACACGGGGCCGACCTGTTCGACCTGAAGGTGCCGGGCAACATCTACACCCGGATCATGAATCCGACCAACGCCGTGCTCGAAGCCCGGGTCGCGGAGATGGAAGGCGGCATCGGTGGCCTGGCCGTGGCCTCGGGCATGGCGGCCATCACCTACGCGATCCAGACCATTGCCGAGGCCGGCGACAACATCGTGTCCGCGTCGACGCTGTACGGCGGCACCTACAACCTGCTGGCCCATACCTTGCCGCAGATGGGCATCGAAACCCGCTTCGCCGACTACCGCGATCCGGCCTCGTTCGCCAAGCTGATCGACGACAGGACCAAGGCCGTGTTCTGCGAATCGGTCGGCAATCCGCTGGGCAACATCACCGACCTCCAGGCGCTGGCCAAGGTGGCCCACGATGCCGGCGTGCCGCTGATCGTCGACAACACCGTGCCCAGCCCCTACCTGTGCCGTCCGTTCGAACATGGCGCCGACATCGTCGTGCATTCGCTGACCAAATACCTCGGTGGCCACGGCACGTCCATCGGCGGCATGATCGTGGACTCCGGCAAGTTCCCCTGGGCCGAGCACAAGACCCGTTTCAAGCGGCTCAACGAGCCGGACGTCAGTTACCACGGCGTTGTCTATACCGAAGCCCTCGGCCCGGCGGCCTACATCGGGCGTGCCCGCGTGGTGCCGCTGCGCAACATGGGTGCGGCGCTGAGCCCGATGAACGCGTTCCAGATCCTGCAAGGCATCGAGACGCTGGCGCTGCGCATGGACCGCATCTGCGACAACGCGCTGAGCGTGGCGAGTTTCCTCAAGTCGCACGCCAAGGTCGGCTGGGTCAATTACGCCGGCCTGAGCGACCATCCCGACCATGGCCTGGTCAAGACGCTGATGGGCGGGCGGGCCTCGGGCATCATCAGTTTCGGTCTCAAGGCCAAGGACGGCCGGGAAGCCGGGGCCCGGTTCCAGGATGCGCTCAAGCTGTTCACCCGACTTGTCAACATCGGCGACGCCAAGTCGCTGGCCTGCCATCCCGCGTCGACGACGCACCGCCAGCTGGGCGCGGATGAACTCGCCAAGGCCGGTGTGCAGGAGGACATGGTGCGCCTGTCGATCGGCATCGAGCACATCGACGACCTGCTCGAAGACCTGGGCCAGGCGCTGGCCGGCACCTGATCGCAGCCACCCCGGACCGGGTCGCCCGGTGGTGTTGTTCGCCGGCCACGGCGAGTGCGCAAGCCGGTGGTAAGCTGACATCCAGGCCTGGCGGCGCATGGTGTGCCGCCGGCCCGTGCAACAGCATGTCGGCAGCCGAGCCGACCCGGGGGCCGAGCGTATGGAAGTATTGACGGACTGGAGCGCGGTACTGGGCAGCGCGTTCACGCAGTTCGCCGACCGGGCCGGGCAGTACCTGCCGAGCCTGCTGGGCGCTTTCGTGTTGTTGCTGGTCGGCTGGTTCGTGGCCCGGGTGATGCGTTCGCTGGCCGTGCGCGCCGCCGTGGGTGTCGACCGTGTCCTGGCACGCCTGACCGCGTCGGGCGGCGCCGAGCGGGCCAAGTTGCCGCAATCGTCGGCCCGGGTACTGGGCAGCCTGGTGTTCTGGCTGATCCTGCTGTTCTTCATCACCGCGGCCACGCAGGTCCTGGGCCTGAACGCCTTCACGGCGTGGCTGGCGGGCGTCGTCAACTACGTACCCACGCTGTTCTCGGGCGCACTGATCATCGGCGCCGGTTTCCTGCTCAGCCGGCTCGCCCGCGACCTGGTGGTGGCCACGTCGACCGTGTCCGGGTCGCGCCAGCGCGAACTGCTCGGGCGCACCGTGCAGGCGGTGATCCTGGTCACCGCCTTGCTGGTGGGCGCCGACCAGATCGGCATCAAGGTGACCTTCCTGGTCATCATCGCCGCCATCGCCGGGGGCTCGGTGGTGGTCTCGGTGGCGCTGGCGCTGAGCCTGGGCGCGCGAACCTATGTCGCCAACCTGATCGGTGGCCACCATCTGCGCCACAGCTTCTCGGTCGGGCAGACGGTGCGCATGGGCGGTTTCGAAGGCCGCATCCTGGACCTGACGCCGGTCGCGGTCGTGCTGGAGACCGAGGAGGGGCGCGTCACGCTGCCGGCCAAGGTCTACGGCGAAGAGGCCATCGTGCTGCGCATCGGGGAGAAGACCTGATGGCGCGCAGCGAACGCCTGTCGTTTGCCTTTCTCGAGTCGCATCCGGCCGATGCGGCCCGGGTGCTCGAGCGCCTGGCGCCGCAGAACGTCTCGGCCCTGTTGTCGGACGCGCCGCTGCGCCTGGCGGCGCCGGTGCTGCGCCTGATGTTGCCGCCGTTCGTGGCACGCTGCCTGGAGCCGCTGGACGACGAGGCCGTGTCCGGATTGTTGCGTGGCATGGGCCCGCAGGCCGGCGTTGCGGTGCTGCACTACCTGCCGGAGGCCAGGCGCCATGCGCTGCTCGCGCAGCTGCCCACCGGCATGGGCATGGCCTTTCGGCTGCTGCTCGGTTATCCGGAAGACACCGTCGGGGCCTGGATGGATCCGCGCGTCGTCGTGCTCGCTGGCGACACGCCGGCCGAGTCGGCGCTGCGGCGGCTGCGCGAGGCCCAGGGCGAAATCGACGCCATGGTGTTCGTCGTCGGCGCCGGCCAGCGCCTGCTGGGCCAGGTCGAGCTGCCCGAGCTGTTGCGCGCCGCGCCCGATGCCGTGTTGTCCCAGCTGATGCGCAAGGTCCGGTTCACGTTGCCGGCGCGGGCATCGATCCATGGCATTGCCGACCATGCGGGCTGGGACGACTTTCAGATGTTGCCGGTGATCGAGCGCGACGATCGCTTCGTCGGCGCACTCGATCGTGGCGTGATGGCGCGTGCCGTCGTGCGCGACCACCTGGTCCAGCCCCAGGTCGGCCTGGGCGACATGTTCGCCAATCTCGCGGGCGGATATTGGCTGGGTGTGTCCAGCCTGATTGCGCTGGCGGTCGAGATGTTGCCGGTGGCAGCCCCCCTGCCCGATGGAGAGAGCCATGAACACCCGTCGTGACGCCGACAACGCCGTCGAAGCCCTCAACCTGCGTTACCTGCTGGATTACCCGGGGGAAGCCGCGCGACAACTCGAGCGCATGGATGCACAGGAGGTCGCCGACCTGCTGTCGCAGCAACCCGCCCATGCGGTGGTGCCGGTGTGGGAGCAGCTGAGCTCCGACGTGGAGCAGGCCGTGATCGGACTGCTGCCCGACCTCCTGGTGCGCCACATCGTCTCCGAGCTCGAGCCGGCGCTGGCGGTGGCGCTGCTGGTGCGGCTCGAGCCCGAGCAGCGCCGGCATTGCCTGGCCCTGCTCGATCCGCAGGTCGGCGCCGAGCTGGCCAAGCTGATGGACTATCCCGCCGACTCGGCCGGCCAGCTGATGGATCCGCGGGTCGTGGTGCTGCGCTCCGAGCTGACGGCGCAGGAGGCCTTGACCCGCTTGCGCGCGCTCAAGCGGCGCGACGTGCACGAATTCTTCCTGATCGACGACGACGGCCGGCTCGAGGGCCGGGTGCAGATCCAGCAACTGGCGCTGGCCGAACCCGCGGAGTTGCTGGGCACGATGCGCCACCGCATCGCCGCCGTGGTCAACGACATCGCACCCCGCGAAGAGGTGGTCGAACTGCTCGAGCGCAGCGACATCACCGACCTGCCGGTGGTGGACTTTTCCGGCCGGCTGGTCGGCGTGATCCGGCAGTCGGCGCTGGTCTCGGCCATGCAGGAAGAAGCCAGCCTGGACATCCAGACCATGGTCGGTGTGAGCAAGGACGAGCGGGCGCTGTCGCCAGCCCGTTTTGCCGTCGTCAAGCGCCTGCCCTGGCTGCAGATCAACCTGCTGACCGCCTTCCTGGCCGCCGCCGTGGTCGGTCTGTTCGAGCACACGATCGCCCAGTTCACGGCGCTGGCGGTGTTGCTGCCGGTGGTGGCCGGCCAGTCGGGCAACGCCGGTGCGCAGGCGCTGGCGGTCACGATGCGGGGCCTGGCGCTGCGCGAGATCAGCCTGCGCCACTGGCCCAAGGTCGTGATCAAGGAGGTCAGCGTCGGCTTCACCAACGGCATCGCCATTGCGGCGACCACGGCCATCGGCGTCTATATCTGGAGCCGATCGGTCGGCCTGGTGCTGGTCATCGTCTCGGCGATGATCATCTCGATGGTGGCGGCCGGTTTTGCCGGCGCGCTGGTGCCGATCACGCTGAGCCGGCTGGGCCAGGATCCGGCACAGTCCTCGTCGATCATCCTGACCACCGTCACCGACATCGTCGGTTTCTTCTCGTTCCTGGGAATTGCCACCGTGCTGTCGGGCATGCTGGTGGCCTCCTGACGTCTTGCCATCGCAGTGCATCCATGGACTCACCGAGTGAAACATCTTCGCCGCAACCGCTGATCGCCTGTGTCGGCCATTGCGCCATCGACCATGTGTTCCAGATTGACAGCTTTCCCGAGCGGGCGACGAAGACGCCGGCGCATCGTTACGAGAGTGTCGGTGGCGGCATGGCGGCCAATGCCGCCCTCGCCTGTGCCCGCCTCGGCGCCCGGGTGCGGTTCGTCGGCGCGGTCGGTCCGGATGATGCCGGGCGCATGGTGCTTCGCCAGCTGGAGGCCGAAGGCATCGACCTGACCCATGTGCAGGAGGTGCCGGGCACCCATACCTCGGCCTCGGCCATCATCGTCGATCGCCAGGGCGAACGGCATATCTTCAACCACCGTGGCAACGCGCTGGCAGGCGCGCGGCTGCCCGACGATGCGGTGTTCGAGGGCTGCGACGCGGTGCTGGTCGATCCGCGCTGGCCCGGCGGCGCCCGGGCTGCGCTGATGTGGGCACGCGCCCATGGGCGCCTGTCGGTCTTCGATGCCGACGTCGCGCCGCAGCACGACCTGGCCGCGCTGGTGCCGCTGGCGGCCTGGGCCGTGTTCTCCGAACCCGGCCTGGCGGCATGGTCGGGTCCGATCGCGCAGGAAGAGGCCTTGCTGCGGGCGATCTACCTGGGAGCCGGTTGCGCGGCCGTGACCCTGGGCGCCCACGGCGTGGTGCTGGTGTCGGATGGCCGCTGGCAGCGGATTCCGGCATTCCCGGTCCAGGCCGTCGACACCACCGGTGCCGGCGACGTGTTCCACGGCGCGCTGACGCTGGCCCTGGCCCGCGGCATGCAGAGTGTCGACGCCTGTGCCTATGCGAGTGCGGCGGCAGCCCTCAAGTGCACCCGGGCCGACGGGATCCGTGGTGCGCCGACTGCGCAAGCATTGCAGGCCTTCCTGCGCGATCGACACGGATGAAACGGAACACCCTGACCATGACGATCGCGACCGAATTCGCACCGGCAGCCATGTGCTCGGCAAGCCTGGCCGTTGCGCCATGATGTTCCATCCCATGACCAATGGCCTGCGACTGGGCCTGGGCTGCGCCCCGTTGGGTAACCTGTTTGCTGCTATCGATGACGATGTGGCACTGGCCCTGATACGCGGGGCCTGGGACTGCGGCTGTCGCAGCTTCGATACCGCTCCGCACTATGGCAACGGCCTGAGCGAGCATCGGCTGGGCCAGGGCTTGCGCGGACGCGACCGGGACGGCTTCACGCTGTCGACGAAGGTGGGACGGCTGCTGCGGCCCGATGCATCGGCACCGCGCGCGCAAAACGGCTACGTCGATGTGTTGCCGTTCGTGCAGGCATGGGATTATTCGGCGCGTGGCGTGCGTCGCAGCGTCGAGGACAGCCTGCAGCGCCTGGGGCAGGCCCGGCTGGACGTCGTGTACGTGCACGACTGCGACGCCGGTGTGCACGGACAGGACTATCCGCGTGTCTTGCGCCAGGTGGTCGAGGAGGCCTTGCCCGAGTTGGTCCGCATGCGTGACGAAGGGTTGCTGCGCCACGTCGGCCTGGGCGTCAACGACGTGCAGGTGTGCCTGGATGTGCTGGCGCTGGCCGAACTGGACTGCCTGCTGCTGGCCGGGCGCTACAGCCTGGTGGATCACGCTGCCCTGGGCGAGTTGCTGCCATTGTGCGAACAGCGCGGCGTGCGTATTGCGCTGGGCGGCGTGTTCAACTCGGGCATCCTGGCCACCGGGGTACGGGGCAGCGCCGGTGCGCCACCGCGGTTCAACTATGACCGGGCGCCGCAGCACTGGATCGACCGGGTGGCGAAGGTCGAGGACGTTTGCGCCCGGCATGCGGTGCCGCTGCGCGCCGCGGCGCTGCAGTTCCCGCTGGCCCATCCGGCGGTCGACATCGTATTGCTTGGCCCGCAGGACCAGCCGCAGTGGAAGGACGGTGTCGCCATGCTCGGGCATGCCGTGCCGCAGGCTTTCTGGCAGGAACTGCGTGACACCGGGCTGCTGCCGCTGGCCGCGCCATTGCCTGCACCGGGTCCCGGCTGATCGGCCCGGCGCGCGCGCCGGGCCCGTCGGCTGCCGCTTTTGACGCGAACCGGCGCGGGGCGCTTGCGGACTTGATACGATGGCGGAAATTCCAACAGGATCTCCCATGAATGCACCGCTGCACCAGGAAATACCGCCATCCGTGCTGAACGACGCGCAGGCACTGGAACATGCGAGCGCGCAATGGGACAACGACATCCTGGCCCGCCTGCAGGACTACATCCGGGTGCCGGCCAAGTCGCCCGGCTTCGATGCGGCCTGGGCCGAGCATGGCCATATCGAGACGGTCCTGCGTTCGGCCGCGGACTGGGTCGAGGCGCAGAAGGTCGCCGGCCTGCGCCTGGAGATCGTGCGCATCGACGGCCGAACCCCCGTGCTGTTCTTCGAACTCGATGCGACGCGGCCCGATTCCACCCAGACCGTACTGATGTACGGCCACCTGGACAAGCAGCCCGAATTCAATGGTTGGCGCAACGACCTGGGGCCCTGGACACCCAAGTACGAAGATGGCAGGTTGTACGGGCGCGGCGGTGCCGACGATGGATACGCGGTCTATGCCAGCATCGCCGCGGTGCAGGCGCTCAAGGCGCAGGGCGTGCCGCATCCGCGCATCGTGGGCCTGATCGAGACCTGCGAGGAAAGCGGTTCCTACGACTTGTTGCCGTATGTCGACGCGTTGCGCCCGCGCCTGGGCGACGTCGCCTTGGTCGTGTGCCTGGACTCCGGCGCCGGCAACTACGACCAGTTGTGGCTGACGACCAGCCTGCGCGGCATGGCCAGCGGCACGCTCAAGGTCGAGGTGCTGACCGAAGGCATCCATTCCGGCGATGCCTCGGGCCTGGTGCCGTCGAGCTTCCGCATCATGCGCCAGGTGCTGGACCGCCTCGAGGACAGCGCCACCGGACGCCTGCTGCCGGCCAGTTTTCATTGCGAGGTTCCGCCGGACCGGCTGGCGCAGGCGCAGGCCACGGCGGCCATCCTGGGTGACGAGGTGACGCGGCGTTTCCCCTGGGCCCATTACGACTGCGAGGGGTCGCGCAGCTTCGTGTTGCCCACCACCACCGACCCGGTCCAGGCGCTGATCAACCGGACCTGGACGCCGACGCTCAGCGTCACCGGCGCCGAGGGTTTTCCGTCGCTGGAGGATGCCGGCAACGTGTTGCGGCCCTACACCGCGTTCAAGCTCAGCCTGCGCCTTCCGCCCTTGGTCGACGCCGCGCTGGCGGTGCAGGAGATGAAGGCCTTGCTCGAAGACAACGCCCCGTACCAGGCGCGGGTCACGTTCGAGAGCCATGGCGGCGCCACCGGCTGGAATGCGCCTGCGATGACGCCCTGGTTCGAGCAGGCGCTCCATGCCGCGTCGAAGGCGCATTTCGATGCACCGTGCGGCTACATCGGCCAGGGCGGCACGATTCCGCTGATGAACATGCTCGAGCGCGGTTTCCCGAAGGCGCAGATGATGGTCTGCGGCGTGCTCGGCCCCAAGAGCAATGCGCACGGGCCAAACGAATTCCTGCACGTGCCGTTCGCCAAGAAGCTCACGGCCGCCGTGGCCAGGGTCATCGTCAGCCTGCCGTGAGGCCTGCGCGCGTGAACCGCAAGCTCCTGGACCGCTGGCCGGCCGTGGACGGATCCCAGGTGCGTCATGGCTGAGACCAATTTCAGCCCGTTGACCGCACGCGACGGTACCAACCTGGTCGTGATGGACTGGCCCCTCAAGAAGGCGCCGGTGCGTGGCGTGGTGTTGATCGTCCATGGCCTGGGAGAACATGCTTGGCGCTACGACCACGTGGCCGCGCGGCTCAATGACTGGGGCTTTGCGGTGCGCGCCTACGACCAGTACGGCCATGGGGAGTCCATGGGCCAGCGCGGAGCCTTGCCCTCCGACGACCGGCTGCTGCAGGACCTGGCCGAGGTGGTCGACGAATCGCGGGCGCGCATGCACGATTCGACACCGCTGATCGTGCTGGGCCACAGCATGGGCGGCCTCGTGGCGGCGCAATTCGTCGCCCAGGGACTGCGCGCGATCGACGGCCTCGTATTGTCCTCACCCGCACTCGACGCGGGGCTCAGCGGCGTGCAGAAACTGCTGGTGGCCGTGTTGCCGAAGATCGCGCCGAACCTGCGCGTGGGCAATGGCTTGGATGCCAACTACCTCTCGCACGATCCGGCGGTGGTGGCGCGTTACAAGGCCGATCCGCTGGTGCACGACCGGATCTCGGCGCGCCTGGCGCGATTCATCGCCGACGGCGGGCCGCAGGTCTTGGCGGCGGCGCCCGCCTGGAGCCTGCCGACCCTGCTGATGTTTGCGGGCGCCGACAAGCTGGTAGACCCGTCCGGCAGCCGTGCCTTCGCCGCACAGGCGCCGAAGGCCGTGGTGACCTCACGTTGCTTCGAGCCGCTGTACCACGAGATCCTCAACGAGGCAGCGCCCGACAACGAGCAGGTGTTCGCCCAGCTGCGGTCCTGGCTGGACGGACATTTCTGAACGGGCGTGCGCCCGTTCGGATCAGGGCTTGTTGCCGAGCAGGCCGCCCAGCATGCCCATCAGGTCGCTGCCGCTGCCCAGGCCGCCCGCTGGAGCCTGGCCATCCGGGGTCAGCTTGTCGATCAGCCCGGGCAGTACCTGCGAAACCTGGCGTGCGGCATCCGAGGGCTGGGTTCCGAGCTTGGACGCCAGCATGGACAAGGCATCTCCGCCCAGGACCTGTTCGATCTGCGGGCCGGACACCGGCAGGTTCTCGCCGCTGCCAACCCAGGACTGGATCAGCTCACCGAGTCCGGCCTGTTGAAACCGCGCGAGCAGGCCACTGAGGCCACCCACCGGCCCGTCGTTGCCGAGCATGGCGACAACCGCCTGCACCACTTGCGGGTTGCTGGCCAACGTGCCCAGCAATCCGCCCAGGCCTCCCGTGGCAGCCGCCTTGTCCGAGCCGCCCTGCATGGCGCCAAGTACCGAGTCCAATAGTCCCATGATCGACCTCCCGTTTCGCTGGTGAAAGGTCACTAGCTTACAACGCCGGCTCGCGACGGGTCGCCACCCGCCATGCCAGCCAGCCCAGCGCGGCGGCGGTCAGCGCCACCGGCACCAGTGAACCGAGGTTCAACAGGCGCCAGCCCTGGGTCGTGACCAGCGCGCCGGAGGCGAACGAGGTCACCGCCATCACGGCGAAAACGCAGAAGTTGATGGCGGCCTGCGCGCGGTCCTTCTCTTCGGGGCGGTAGGACTTGAGCGATAGCGTGGTGCTGCCGGTGAACAGGAAGTTCCAGCCGATACCCAGCAGGAACAGCGCGATCACGAACTGGTGCAGCTCGACGCCGGACAAGGCGATGACGATGCACAACAGATTGAGCACCACGCCGACCGCCATGATCTGCAGCGTGCCGAAGCGCCGTATCAGGTGGCCGGTGAAGAAGCCCGGCGCGAACATGCCGATGACATGCCACTGCAGCACGAATGCGGTGTCCTCGAATGGCAGTTCGCAGACCTGCATGGCCAGTGGCGTGGCCGCCATCAGCAGGTTCATGACGCCGTAACCGAGCGCCGCGCCCAGCGTGGAGACGATGAAGATCGGCTGGCGCATGATGAGCGACAGCGGCCGGCCTTTCGGGTCGCCGGCGACCTTGGGCGGCACCGGGGGAAATTGCATGCGTGCCATCAGCACCATCGAGATCAGCGCCACGACGGCCAGTGCCAGATAGGCGCCGACGAACGGGGTTTCCGTCAAGGCCTTGGTCCGGGTTGCGATGTTCGGCCCGATCACGGCCCCGATCAGCCCGCCGGCGAGCACCAGCGAGATCGCCTTTTCTCGGTAACTTGGCTCGGACAATTCGGCGGCGGCGAACCGGTACAGCTGGCCGTTGGCGTTGTAATAACCCGCCACGATGGTGGCCGCCACCAGCAGCCAGAAGCTGTGCGTCATCACCGCATAGGCACATGCCAGCGCGGACACCAGCGCCACGACCAGGCCGATCTGGAACGAGACCTTGCGTCCCCAGGCACTTTGGGTGCGAGCCACCAGTGGCGTGCTCAAGGCGCCGCCGACCACATAGGCCATCACCGGTAGCGTGGCCATCCAGCCCAGCGGCGCCAGGCTCAGCCCGATCAGGCCATTGATGGCGATGAAGATGATGTTGTTCGTCAGCAGCAAGGCCTGGCAGATCGCCAGCAGCCAGAGGTTGCGGTTCATGCGAGCAGTGTAAGTGCCGCCAGGGCGGCGGTCTCCGAGCGCAGCGTGCGTGCGCCCAGCGACACCGGCCGGTGTCCGGCGGCGATGGCTCGGGTTTCTTCGGCCGCACTCAGGCCGCCTTCGGGACCACACAGGAACACGATGTCGACGGCCGCCGCGCCAGCACCGGCGCGCCATTGCGCCAGCGGCTCGGAGCCGGCTTGCAGGGACAGGACCAGCGCCGCCGCACGGGACCCGGATGGCTCGGGGTTGCGACGCAACCATTGCGCCAGCGTCATGGGCGCGTGCACCTCGGCTACGCGGTTGCGGCCGCATTGTTCGCAGGCGGAGACGGCGATGCTCTGCCAGTGCGCGAGTTTCTTCAGGCTGCGTTGCGCGTCCAGGCGCACGACGCTGCGTTCGGTCATCAAGGGCTGAATGCTCGCCGCGCCGAGTTCGGTGGCCTTTTCGACCAGCCAGTCCATGCGTTCATTGGCCGGGATGCCGATGGCCAGATGCAGGCGGTGCGGGGTTTCGCGCTCCACCGGCTCGTGTGCGCCGACCTGCACCTGCACCGACTGGCGCCCCGTCGCGGTCACGGTGGCCGCGAACTCCCCGCCCGGCCGCGTTCCGTCCGGATGCCCGAACAAGGTGATGGCCGCGCCCGGTTGCAGCCGCAATACCTGCACATGACGTGCCGCTGCGGCCGGCAGGTCCAGCGTCATGCCGGTGCTCAGCGGCACGGGACAATAGAAACGGGGTCCGCCCGGCACGGTGGTCAACGCGCGCGTCGCGGGCACATGCTACATCCTGCCGTAGGCAAAGCCGCTGCGTTCCTCAATGCCTTCCACCTGGTCGATCAGGCGCAGGAGCGGCTTGAGTTCGCGATAACGCGCAGCCGTGGCGCGGATGTACCGGATGAAGCGGGGTGTGTCTGCCAGGTATTGCGGCTTGCCATCGCGCAGTGTCAGGCGGGCGAAGATCCCGGCCACCTTGAGATGGCGCTGCAGGCCCATCCATTCGACGCCGCGGTAGAAGGCGCCGAAATCCGGGCCCACGGGCAGCTTGGCGGAGCGGGCCTTTTCCCAGTAGCGGATGGTCACGTCGAGCACGAACTCCTCGTCCCAGCTCAGGAACGCGTCACGCATCAGGCTGGCGATGTCGTAGGTGATCGGCCCGAACACGGCATCCTGGAAATCGAGCACACCCAGGGCCGCAGGCGCGGCGCTCGGGTCGTCGGCAGGCGGCGGCATCATCAGGTTGCGCGGCATGAAATCCCGGTGGACGTAGACACCGGGCCAGGACAGGTTCTCGCGCACGATCTGTGCGAACGTGGACGACAGCGTGTCCAGCATGCGGGTGTCGGGCACGACGCCCCGATGTTGCTGCAGGTACCACTGTGGAAACAGCCCGAGTTCGCGCTGCAGCAAGGCTTCGTCGTAGTCCGGCAACACACCGGGGCGCGACGCGCGTTGCCAGTCGACCAGTGCGTCGACCGCCCCCAGGTAGAGGCCCAGGTTGACCTGTGCATGGTCCCGGTCGATGGCCTGCAACATGGTTTGGCGACCCAGGTCGCTGAGCAGCAGGAATCCATGCGGGCGATCCCAGGCCAGCACCTGCGGCACCCGCAGGCCGGCGGCCGCCATCAGCCCCGCGACATGGACAAAAGGTTCGCAGTTTTCCTTGTCGGGCGGCGCATCCATGATGATGCGGGTTTCGCCGGCACCATCGATGCGCAGGTAACGTCGGAAACTGGCGTCGGCGGACGCCAGGCGCACGCTGGCCGGATCGAGGCCGTGCCCCGGCGCGACTTCTTCGAGCCAATGCACGAACGCCGCGTGCCGCTGCGGATCGGCCCAGATCACCGTGGTGTCGAGCTCGGGCGCCGGATCGGAGCGGCGGTCGGGGATGGCGGTTTCGCTCATGGATAATCCATTCTACAAAGCCGCCGTCCGGCGGCCCTTCCTGCTTGCCTGATTCCGCCATCGCCTGATCTTCCATACCCCGACCACCCGATGTTTCGAATGTTGTCCGTTACCGAATCCAGGCCAGCCGTCCCGGCCCGGTGCTGGTTGCGCAGGCAGGTGCTGGTCGTCGGCGCCAGTGCCTGCCTGGTCGGACCGGTTGCATGGGCGCAGGCCCCTGCGCAGCCGGAACTGGCGCCGCTGCAGCTCAAGAGCAGCCGGTTGCTGCGCGACGCCATACCGCCGCAGGACCGTGACACGCAGCCGACCTTCGTGACAGGTGAGCGCATGTCCTCGCGCACCGACCTGGAGACGGTGATCGAGGGGCAGGCGGAACTGCGGCGCGGCGACCTGGTGATCCGTGCCGATCGGCTCGAGTATTACCAGCCGGACGATCTTGCGACGGCACGCGGCAATGTGCGGATCAACCGTGCCGGCGACGTGTACGAGGGCCCCGAACTCCAGCTCAAGGTCGAGTCGTTCGAGGGATTCTTTCGCAACCCCCGCTACCAGCTGCTGAAGAACCAGGGCCATGGCGAGGCCGAACGTGTCGATTTCATCGACGAGAAACGCGCCGTGGTGCGCAATGCGACCTATACGACCTGCCGGCGCGAGCCGGGTCCGAGCTGGTTGCCGGACTGGATCATCCGCGCCGCCAGCATCAGTATCGACAACGAGGAGGATGTCGGCGAGGCCGAGTCCGCGGTGCTCAGTTTCAAGGGTGTGCCACTGCTGCCGGTGCCTGCGTTCACGTTCCCGTTGAGCAATCGGCGCAAGTCCGGCGTATTGCCGCCCACGTTCGGCATCGACAGTGTCAATGGCGTCGAGGTCTCGGTACCGTATTACTGGAACATCGCGCCGAATCGCGACGCCACCTTGACGCCGTCGCTGATGAGCCGGCGGGGCGTCGATCTGGGTGCCGAGTTCCGGTACCTGGAGGCGAACTACACCGGGCAAGCCAAGCTCAACTACATGCCGAGCGATAGCTTGCGCGACATGAGTCGCTGGGGTTATTCGCTGACGCACAGTGGCATCATCGACACCGGCTTGCGCGCCGTGGGCAACGTCAATGCGTCCTTGTCGATGAATCGGGTCAGTGACGACAATTACTGGCGCGACTTCACGCGGGTCAGCCCCGGCCTGACACAGCGGCTGCTGCAGAACGACCTGAACCTGTCATGGGCGAGCGGCAACTTCTCGACCAGCCTGCGGGTGCTCAAGTGGCAGACCCTTCAGGACGTGGATTCGCCGATCACGCCGCCCTACGACCGGTTGCCGCAGCTCGCGATGCGGTATGCGCGCCTGAACCTGAACGGCTTCGACCTTTCGGTCGACGCCGACATGACCCAGTTCGAGTCCGATCGGACCTTGACGCTGCAACCCAATGCGCGCCGGGTATTTTCCCAGGTCGAGGTATCGCGGCCGTGGGTCTGGCCATCCGGCTACATCACGCCGAAGTTGCGCCTGCACACGACCAACTACCAGTTCGACGGCGCGCTGACCAATGGCGCGAGCTCGGCCACGCGCACGCTTCCCACCTTCAGTCTGGACAGCGGCCTGGTGTTCGAACGCGATACCCGGTTGTTCGGGCGCGCGTTTCGCCAGACGCTCGAGCCCCGCGCGTTTTATGTCTATACCCCGTATCGCGACCAGAGCGCCCTGCCCAATTACGACAGCGGCGCCAACGACTTCAATTTCGCCACCATCTATACCGACAACGCCTTCGCCGGCAACGACCGCATCTCGGACAGCAACCTGCTGACGCTTGGCGTTTCGACGCGCCTGATCGATCCGGATTCGGGTGCCGAGGCCGCGCGGTTCGGCATCGCGCAACGCCTGCGTTTCAGCGACCAGCGTGTCACCTTGCCTGGCGGCACGACGGTCGACAAGGGTTTCAGCGATGTGCTCGTCGGCGCGACCTTGAACCTCGATCCGCGCTGGACCTTCGACTCGACCGTGCAGTTCGACATGGATACCCGCAGGTCGGTGCGATCGACCATCGGCGGGCGGTACAGCCCTGGCAACTATCGTGTCGTCAGTGCCGCCTATCGGCTGCAACGTGGCACCAGCGAGCAGCTCGACGTCGCCTGGCAATGGCCGCTCAACGATCTGTGGGGTGACCGTGGCCAGGATCTCGGGCCGGGCCAGGGCCAGGGGGCCGGCCGCTGGTATTCCGTGGGCCGCATGAACTTCAGTCTGCGGGACGGCAAGCTGGTCGATACCGTGCTGGGGTTCGAGTACGACGGTGGTTGCTGGCTGGGGCGCGTCGTGCTCGACCGCCTGCAGACCGGGTCCTCGACGGCCAACAACCGCATCCTGTTTCAGCTGGAGTTTGTCGGGTTCTCCCGGCTGGGCTCCAATCCGCTGGACACGCTCAAGCAGAACATCCCACGCTACCAGTTTCTGCGAGAGACCAGCACCAGCGCCGGTCGCTTCAGCAATTACGATTGATCACGATGACACTTCGCCTTTCGCGCATTCTCTGGGCCGCCCTGTTGGGTTGCGGCATGCTGTCGGCGCAGGCACAGGGCATCCGTCTGCCGGGCAATGCGGGCACGGTGACCAGCCCCGCATCCGGTGGCCAGCGTGCCTCCGATTACATCGTGGCCATTGTCAATACCGAACCGATCACGAACCTGCAGGTACGCCAGGAAATGCAGCGTCTCGGCCAGGAGCTGGCGCAGCGGCAGGAGGCGGTGCCATCGACGGCCGAGTTGGCGGAGCGCGCATTGGAGCGGCTGATCACCGAGCGCAGCCAGATCCAGTATGCCCGCGAGGTCGGTATCAAGATCGAGGACTACGCTCTCGACGAGGCCGTGCAATCGGTGGCGCGTCAGAATCAGGTGGATGTCGAGGAGTTGCACCGTCGACTCACCCAGGAGGGTATCTCGCGCAGCCAGTTTCGCAACACGCTGCGCGACCAGATGGTGTTGTCGCGGGTGCGCGAACGTGAAGTGGCGCAGCGGGTCCGGGTATCGGAGCTCGAGATCGACCAGTACCTGCTGGACCAGCAGCGGGCGAGCGGAGGGAACCTGGCGGAGGTGAACATCGCGCATATCCTGCTCGAATTGCCGGAGTCCGCCAGTGCAGATCAGCTGTCGGCCGCACGTGCGCAGGCGGAACAGATCATGGCGCGGGTGCGCGCGGGCGAGGATTTCTCCGCATTGGCGCGCAGCTTGTCCAAGGCGCCCGATGCCGCCGAGGGCGGATTGTTCGGCATGCGCGCGGTCGATCGGTACCCACAGCTCTTCATCGATGCCGTGCGGATGCTGGAACCGGGCGCCATGACGACGGTGCGGTCCGGCGCAGGCCTGCATGTGCTCAGGCTGATCGACAAGCGACAGGCCGGCGCGCCGGAAACCTCGATCGAGCAGACCCGGGTGAGCCATATTCTGCTGCGGCCGACCGCATCCATGGACGAACAGGCGGCGATTGCGCGGCTGCAGGAGTTCCGTCGCCGGATCCTGGCGGGCGAGGCGAGTTTCGAGGCGCTGGCCAAGGAGTACTCGCAGGACGGCAGTGCGAGCCTGGGCGGCGATCTGGGCTGGGCCTCGGCGGGCCGCTTCGTGCCCGAGTTCGACGCCGCGGTCGCGGCACTGGCGCCCAAGGAGATCGGCCCGCCGCTGGTGTCGAGATTCGGCGTGCACCTGATCCGCGTGGACGGGCGCCGCACGGTCGAACTCAGTGCGCGCGAGCAACGCGAGGCGATACGTGCCTTGTTGCGCGAGAAGAAGCTGGAAGAGGCCTACCAGAGCTGGAGTCGCGAACTGCGCTCGCGCGCCTACGTCGACTTGCGCGAGCCTCCGAGCTGATGCAAGCCAAGGTGCGTGGGTCCTCCCAGCCATCGACGGGCCGCCCGTCCGCTGGCGGGCGCGCCAAGGCTGGGGCAGACGGAGTCGCAGGCCATCATGCACCGCGCAAGCGGTTCGGCCAGCATTTCCTGGTCGACCACACGATCATCGATGCGATCGTGAGACTGATTGCGCCCGAACCGGGCCAGGTCATGGTGGAGATTGGTCCGGGACTTGGCGCGATGACACAACCGCTGGTCGAACGGCTGGGCCACCTGGCCGTGATCGAGCTCGATCGGGACCTGGCCGCCCGGCTGCGCGCGCGGGCCGACCTGAGCGTCGTACAGGCGGATGTGCTGACGGTCGACTTCACGGCGTTGCGGGAATCGCTCCAGGCCGAAACCGCGTCATCAGCCGCCGGGCCGGCGGCGCGACGTCTGCGCGTCGTCGGCAACCTGCCGTACAACATCTCCACGCCGATCCTGTTCCACCTGCTCGACCATGTCGATGCGATCGAGGACCAGCATTTCATGTTGCAGAAGGAAGTCGTCGATCGCATGGTTGCGGAGCCGGACAGCGCTGCCTATGGACGCTTGAGCGTGATGCTGCAATGGCGCTACGCCATGGACGATGTGCTGCATGTGCCGCCCGAAAGTTTCTCGCCGCCACCGCGCGTCGACAGCTCGGTGGTCAGCATGCGGCCGCGGGTCGATGCGCCGCCGGTGGACGTCGATCTGTTGAGCGCCATTGTGCAGGTTGCCTTCAGCCAACGCCGCAAGCTGATGCGCCATACGCTGGGTCGGTGGCTCGATGAG
>CAXBDR010000085.1:0-17335 GCA_963974265.1 uncultured Rhodoferax sp. | reverse complement strand
CGGTCATTGGCTGCGCGCAGGCGGCGGCAGATCGACAGCCCGTCCTCGCCGGGCAACATCAGGTCCAGCACGATCAGGTCGACCGTTTCCCGCAACAGGATGCGGTTGAGCGCCTTGCCGTCTTCGGCCTGGAAAACCTCGAAGCCTTCCTGGCTGAGATAACGGCGCAACAGGTCGCGAATGCGGCTGTCGTCGTCCACCACCAGAATCTTGTCGCTACGGCTGTTTGCTTGCGCCATGGCCTCTCCTTGGATTTGTAACAGTGACCATTCTGAAGCCTTCGACCGGCGCTCGCAGTTCGATTCGACCGATGCCTGACACACTGTTACAACTCTCGCCGCATCGCCACAATTGCCTTTGAGTGTGGCGCAGGCGCAACCTTCCTGGCAGCGGTTATTCTCGTGCCATGGATAAATGGTTGGTGTTCGTGTTGGCGGTCGGCGCGGGGGGCGCCGCGTTGGCCCAGGGCGCCCCGGGACCCGGTCGATCGCACCGGGATGCCGGCGCGGAGATCACGCGTGCGCAAAAACGCATGGAACTGCGCAACGTGTTGTCGGCCGATCGCAATGCCGAGACGGCCGAACCCAGCGCGGATCCTTCCGTGCTGGGGCGCCAGCTGACGCCGCAGGAACGCGCCGAGATGCGCGAACAGCTGCGTCGCTTCCAGCCGGTGTCGACACCACCACCCTCACAACCTTGATGCGCCGGGGCGAATCAGGGCAGGCGGTACGTTGCCGTGCAGGGCGGCTTGTGTCGCAGCCCGCAAGACCGGGCTGGATCGATCGATAACCTCTCAGGGAGTAATAAAGTGAAATCGTGTGTGCGCATGCTGGCCGGAAGTTGTCTCGGCCTGGTGACCTGCTGGGCGCTGGCCCAACCGATGCCGACGCTGCCCGTGCCCCAGGACGTGGTGCAACTGTCCGCCAGTGCGACGGTCGAGGTGCCCCAGGACTGGCTCAGCCTGACCTTGAGCACGTCGCGCGAAGGCCCGGACGCCGAGACCGTGCAGGCCCAGCTCAAGCAGGCGCTCGACACGGCGCTGGCTCAGGCGCGCAGCCGTGCGCAAGCCGGCCAGCTCGATGTGCGCACCGGCAACTTCCAGTTGTCGCCGCGTTACAGCCGGGAAGGACGGATCACCGGTTGGCGGGGCAGCGCCGCATTGGTGCTGGAGGGGCGTGATTTCGGACGTATCGCGGAGCTGGCCGGCAGCATCCAGACCCTGACGATCGGTGGTGTGCAGTTCAGCCTGAGCCGGGAGGAACATGCCCGGGTCGAAGCCGCCGTGCAGGCGTCGGCGATCGAGCGCTTCAAGGCCAAGGCTGGCGACATTGCCAAGGGCTTCGGATTCGCCGGCTACGGACTGAGGGAGATATCGGTGCATGCCAATGACCAGGAATACGCGCCACGCCCGCGCGTGATGGCGATGCAGGCCAAGGTGGCCGAGGCCGACGCCCCGGTTCCGCTGGAGGCCGGCAAGAGCTTGGTCACCGTGACCGTGTCCGGGTCCGTGCAGCTGCGGTAGGTCGGCCGGGTTCGCATGGATACCGTCGAGGCCGTTGTCATCGGCGCGGGTGTGGTCGGCCTTGCCGTGGCCCGTGCTCTGGCCCTGCAAGGGCGCGAGGTGCTCGTCCTGGAGCAGGCGTCCGCGATCGGCACCGGGACCAGTTCGCGCAACAGTGAAGTGATCCACGCCGGCATCTATTACCCGCAAGGTTCGCTCAAGGCGCGCCTGTGCGTGACCGGCAAGGCGCTGTTGTACGCCTATTGCGCGCAGCGGGCGATAGCCCATCGGCGCTGCGGCAAGTTGATTGTGGCCACCAGCACCGACCAATTGGCGCAGCTGGACCGGATTCGCGCGATGGCAGAAGGAAACGGTGTCACCGACCTGCAATGGCTCGGCCGCGATGCCGCACGCGCACTTGAACCGGCGCTGGAGTGCGTGGGCGCCTTGTTGTCTCCCAGCACCGGCATTGTCGACAGCCATGCACTGATGTTGTCCTTGCAGGGCGACATGGAAAACGCCGGTGGCGCATTGGCGGTCGGTTCGGCGCTGGCATCAGCCCGGTGCGCCGAACACGGTATCGAGCTGCAGGCGGCCGATGGCACCGAACTGTGTGCATCGGTCGTCGTCAACGCAGCCGGGCTGGACGCGCCCTTGCTGGCGCGGCGTTTCGACGGACTGGCGGCGCAACACGTGCCGACGCCGCATTACGCCAAGGGCAACTATTTCACGCTGGGCGGGCGTTCGCCGTTCGATCGCCTGATCTACCCGGTTCCCGAACGAGCAGGCCTCGGGGTGCACCTGACGATCGACATGGGAGGGCAGGCGAAGTTCGGGCCGGACGTGCAGTGGGTGTCGTCCCCGCAGGACCTGGTCGTCGATCCGTCGCGCGGCGATGCCTTTTATGCCGAAGTCCGCAAGTACTGGCCGGCGTTGCCGGATGGGGCCCTGTTGCCGGGCTACGCCGGCATACGACCCAAGCTGCAGCCGGCCAGCGACGGACCGGCCGACTTCGTCATCCAGGGCCCGCGCCAGCATGGTGTGGTCGGCCTGGTGAACCTGTTCGGGATCGAATCGCCCGGCCTGACCAGCGCGCTGGCCATTGCGCGCGAGGTGCTCGAGCAGCTGGACACCTAGGCGGCCCGGGGCGTTGATCGGCCGGCCATCGATGGGCCATGGCGCTTGATCGCCGCGGCCGACTGCTGCACCAGCGCCGGACCCTTGTAGATGAGGCCGGTGTAGATCTGCACCACGTCGGCGCCGGCCGTGATCTTTGCGACGGCGTCGTCGGCGCTGAGGATGCCGCCCACGCCGATGATCGGGAAATCCTGGCCCAGGGCGGCGCGCAGCATGCGGATGACCCGGTTGCTGGCCTCGAACACCGGTGCGCCGGACAGACCACCGGTTTCCTGTGCATGGGGCAGGTGGGCAACAGCGCCGCGCTCGATGGTGGTGTTGGTGGCGATGACGCCGTCCATGCCATGGTGTCGCAAGGCGCGGGCGATGCTGGCAACCTGTGCGTCGTCCAGGTCCGGCGCGACCTTGACGAACAGCGGCACGTTGCGACCATGGTGTTGACGCAGTTGTTCGCGTCGCGTCTGCAATGCGCCGAGCAAGCCATCGAGGGCATCGTCGCCCTGCAGTTCACGCAGGTTGCGGGTATTCGGACTGGAGATGTTGACGGTCACGTAGTCGGCATGGGCATAGACGCCGTCGAGCCCGATGAGATAGTCCTGTGCCGCCTGCGCGATCGGGGTGCTGGCGTTCTTGCCGATATTGAGTCCCAGGATCCGGCCCTTGGCACGGAACGACGATTGCCGGACGTTGGCCACAAAAGCGTCGAGGCCGTCGTTGTTGAAACCCAGCCGGTTGATCAGGGCCTGTGCCTGCGGCAGGCGGAACATGCGCGGCTTGGGGTTGCCTGGCTGTGCCTGGGGTGTCACGGTGCCGACCTCGACGAAGCCGAAACCCATGGAGCCGAGCGCATCGATGCAGCGTGCATTCTTGTCCAGGCCCGCCGCGAGTCCGACCCGGTTCGGGAAACGCAATCCGGCCAGTTGCACCGGATCGTCGACCATGCCGGCGCAATAAGCCCATCCCAGTGGCGTGCCATGGGTGCGGGCCAGTGTCTCGAGCGTGAGTTCGTGGGCGGTCTCGGGGTCCAGGCCAAACAAGAAGGGACGGGCCAGGGCGTAGGGAATCAGCGGCATTGGATAATTCGAAGTTGATTCTTCATTGTCCCAAACTGCAGCGGCCCCGGCCGCAGGAAACACGCATGCCATCTCAAGACGAACTCAAGACCATGGTCGGCCAGGCCGCTTTGCACTATGTCGTGCCCGGCGAGATCGTGGGCGTCGGTACCGGCTCGACGGTCAACAAGTTCATCGACGCGCTGGCGGGCATCAAGGACTCGATCCGCGGAGCGGTGTCGAGTTCGCAAGCCAGCACCGAGCGCCTGCGCGCCGCCGGTATTGCGGTGTTCGACAGCAATGCGGTCGATACCTTGTCGGTCTATATCGACGGCGCCGACGAAATCGATGAACGCGGCTTCATGATCAAGGGCGGCGGCGCCGCGCTGACGCGCGAGAAGATCGTTGCGGCGCAGTCACGTCGCTTCGTGTGTATCGCCGACGCGTCCAAGCTTGTGCGCTCGCTCGGGGCGTTCGCGCTGCCAGTCGAGATCATCCCGATGGCCAGCGCCCGCATCACGCGCCAGTTCGCCGCCCTCGGTGGCACTGCGCGGCTTCGCATGGCGGGCGACAAGCCGCTGCTGACCGACAACGGCCAGCAGGTGCTGGACGTGTCCGGGCTGCGCATCGACGATCCGCTGGCATTCGAGAGCAGCGTCAACCAGTGGCCCGGCGTCGTCACGGTGGGTGTGTTCGCCCACCAGAAGGCCCAGGTCTGCCTGCTGGGCACGGCCGAGGGTGTGAAGACCATGGATTTCGACGCCACCTGATGCGCACGCCGTGGCTGGCGTCCACGCCGGGCCGCTCCAGCCCTGCAGCAACCCGCCGGGATTTCCCGGCGAGGCCACGGGCCGACGGGACTAGAACTTGATGCCGGCCGGGTTGGTCGGTGACGGTCCGGGTGCCGGTGCGGCCGGCGCTGCGGCCGTGGGTTCTTCGCCGACTTCGCGCGCCTCGGCTGCGTCGGGCGTCGGCGAGATGGCTTGCGTGCTCACCAGCGGCCTGGGCACCGGATAACGAAAGTTGGCCGGCAGCTGGGAGGTGGCGGGGTAGTTGGCGGCGTTCAGGAACTGGGTCCATTCGGCCTCGGAATACCCCTTGATCTTCTGGCCGCCGATGGTCAGGAACGGCAACGACTTGTCGCCACTGAGGCGCTGCAAGGCTTCCACGTCTTCGTTGCTGGCAATGGCGTATTCGGTGTAGGGAATTCCGCGCGCCTGCAGCATCAGCCGGCCGGCATTGCACGGCACGCAGCCAGCGCCCGAATACAGCGTGACCGGGTAACGGGCGACGACCTGGCGCAGTTCGTACGGCAGGTTGCCGTTCTGGGTGTTGGCGTCGACCGGCCGGCCCGCGGCCGAACGCGCGGTCACGTTGGCGGCAGCGGCGGCCGGCGGCTTGTCCGAGAACGTCACCTTGCCGTCCGGCCCCACGATGCGGTAGACCGTCTGTGCCTGGGCACCGGCCGTGCCGAACAACAGGGCGGCTGCATGCGCAAGTCCAATCGCCAGCTTGAGGTACTTCATGTGTTCAATCCTTCCCTACGGTTGCGCTCGCGCCATCGTTGGCCATGCCCTGGTGGCGCAGCAAGGCGTCCAGCGTCGGTGCACGGCCACGGAACGCCATGAACGAATCCATCGCCGGGCGACTGCCGCCGGCTTCGAGAATCGCCTGCCGGTATTTTCTACCCGTTTTCGCGTCTGGCAAACCCGAATCGTCGGCGGTCTCTTCGAAGGCCGCATAGGCGTCGGCACTGAGCACTTCCGCCCACTTGTAGCTGTAGTAACCTGCCGCATAACCGCCGGCAAAGATATGGCTGAAGGTGTTCGGCGTGCGGCTCCAGGTTGGCGGTCGTATCAC
The DNA here is from genome assembly GCA_963974265.1 of uncultured Rhodoferax sp. Lineage (GTDB taxonomy): Bacteria > Pseudomonadota > Gammaproteobacteria > Burkholderiales > Burkholderiaceae_C > CAISIP01. The sequence continues at coordinate 11,785 of CAXBDR010000085.1, read as the reverse complement.
CGCCACCTGTTCGCGTACCTGCTCGAGCAGCGGCAGGATGTCGTCGGTGGGGGCATGCGTGCTGTGCAGCAGCATGTCGAACAGCGCGAACTCGATCTGGCGCAGCGTCTGCATGCCGCTCTGGTAGTTCTTGGCCGCCAGCATCTTGTCGAACAGGGCGCGCGGCAATGGTTCACCGCTTTGCACGTGACACGTCATGTGGCGCAGCACATCCCATTCCCAGCAGAAGTTCTCCATGAACTGGCTCGGCAACTCGACCGCGTCCCATTCGACGCCGCTGATGCCCGAGACCTGGCGCTCGTTGACCTGGGTGAGCATGTGGTGCAGGCCATGGCCGAACTCGTGGAACAGCGTGATGACGTCGTCGTGGGTCAGCAGCGCATCCTGGCGCCGACCATTCTTCATCACGCCTTGCGAGAAATTGCACACCAGGTGGGCCACCGGGGTCTGCAACTGCCGGTTGTCCGGGCGGAGCCAGCGGCCGCGGGCGTCGTCCATCCAGGCACCGCCGCGTTTTCCGTCACGCGCCGTGGTGTCCAGGTAGAACTGGCCGACCAGTCCGGTGCCGGCACGTTCGATCCGGTAGAACGCCACGTCGGGATGCCACACGGGCGCCTGGTCCGGCCGGATTTCCACGTCGAACAAGGTCTCGACGATCTTGAACAGGCCGGCCAGCACCTTGGGCAGCGTGAAGTACTGCTTGACTTCCTGCTCGCTGAAGGCATATCGGGCATGCTTGAGTTTCTCGCCGATGTAGGCCCAGTCCCAGGGTTGCGGGTCGGCCAGGCCCAGCTCCCGGGCCGCGAAATCACGCATGTCGGCCAGGTCCTGCTGCGCGAAGGGCCTGGCCCGAGCGGCCAGGTCATGCAGGAACTCGATCACGGCCTGGGGCGAAGGCGCCATCTTGGCTGCGAGCGAGAGTTCGGCGAAATGGGAGAAACCCAACAGCCGGGCTTCCTCCTGGCGCAACGCGAGGATTTCGCGGATCAGTTCGGTGTTGTCGTATTGGCGCAGGTCCTCAGGCGCCTGCTCGGACGCACGCGTGGCATATCCACGGTACAGCTGTTCGCGCAGCGCCGCCGAATCGGCAAACTGCATCACGGGCAGGTAACACGGCAGCTTCAGGCCGAGCTTGTGTCCGTCGCGCGCTGCCTCCTTCGCCGCTTCCCGGGTGTTGTGCACCACGTCCTCGGGTACGCCGGCCATCGTTTCGGTATCGACGTACAGGCTGAACTTGTCGGTCGCGTCCAGCGCGTTTTCGCTGAATTTCTGGCTCAGCTCGGCCTGTCGCTCCTGGATCGCGGAGAAACGCTGCTTGTCCTGGCCGGTCAGCTCCGCGCCGCCAAGCACGAAGTCGCGCAAGGCATTCTTGCGTGCCTGCCGCTGCTCCGCGTCGAGAGTGGATTCCGGAATCGCCTTGTATTTGGCATACAAGCGCTCGTCGGAACCCAGCGTGGTCCAGAATTCGGTGACCTTGGGCAGGCTGGCGTTGTAGGCCTCGCGCAGCGCCGGCGTGTCGGCAACACTGTTGAGATGGCTGACGGCGCCCCAGGCATGACCGATCCGTTCGGTGGCGACATCCAGCACCGACGCCACGGCGCTCCATTCGGCTGGAAAGTCTGCTCGCGTGACGGTCTCGAGCGCGGTGCGGGCCTCGGCGAGCAACTGCTCGATCGCCGGTGCGACGTGATCCGGCGTGATCTGGTCGAATTGCGGCAGTCCGCCGCTTTGCAATAGTGGATTCATGATGGCAGGCACAGACGGTGGCGGTGGCGACCGACTCGCCACCTGGGGAACATGTCGGGGTCGGGCGACCAGTTTACAAGGCCACTGCGGCGCGTTGCGCGGCTTCCACCGTGTTGACCAGCAGCATCGTGATCGTCATCGGCCCCACGCCACCAGGCACGGGGGTGATGAAGCCGGCCACCTCGCGCACGCCGGCATAGTCGACGTCGCCGCACAACTTGCCTTCATCGTTGCGATTCATGCCCACGTCGATGACGATGGCGCCAGGCTTGACCATGTCGGCCGTGAGGACGTTGCGCCGGCCCACGGCCGCCACGACCACGTCGGCCTGCAGCGTATGGTGCTTGAGGTCGGCCGTCGCGCTGTGACAGATGGTGACGGTCGCGTTCTGTTGCAGCAACATCAGCGCCATGGGCTTGCCCACGGTATTGCTGCGCCCGATCACCACCGCATGCTTGCCGCGCAGTTCGACGCCGGTGGAGGCAATCAGCTTCATGCAGCCATACGGCGTGCAGGGATTGAAGCCGGGCAGGCCGGTCATCAGTTCGCCGGCACTGAGCGTCGAATAGCCGTCGACGTCCTTGGACGTGGCGATGGTCTCGATCACGCGATGCGGGTCGATGTGCCGCGGCAGCGGCATCTGCACGAGGATGCCGTGGATGGCCGGGTCGGCGTTGAGCGCCTCGATGCGCGCGAGCAGGTCGTCCTGGCTCAGGCTGGCATCGTATTTCTCGAACACCGAGTGCAGGCCGGACTCTTCGCAGGCCTTGATCTTGTTGCGCACGTAGACCTGGCTGGCCGGGTCTTCGCCGACCAGGATCACCGCCAGGCCCGGGCGCACGCCCTTGCGGGTCAGTTCGCCGGCGCGCGCCGCGACGTCTGCGCGCAGTTGCCGCGAGATCACGACACCGTCGATGATCCGGGCCGAAGGTCGTTCTGTCATCGTTTCAGGTCTTGGTGGCGTTCTGGCCCAACGCAATCTTGAGCAGGTCGGCAACCGTGTTGGCGTTGAGTTTTTCCATGATGTTGGCGCGGTGCGCCTCGACGGTCTTGATACTGATGCCCAGGTCGTCGGCCATCTGCTTGTTGAGCCGCCCGGCCACGATGCGCTCGAGCACCTGCGACTCCCGCAAGGTCAGCTTCGACAACAAGGCGTCGCGGCTGGCCGCGAGCTGGTGTTCGGCAAACGTGCCCTTGGCGTGTTCGAGCATGCGTTCGACCAGTCGCAACAGCTGCTCTTCCTTGAACGGCTTCTGGATGAAGTCCATCGCGCCCTTCTTCATCGTATCCACCGCCATGGGCACGTCGCCGTGGCCGGTGATGAAGACGATGGGCAGGGGGGAGTTGTGTTCGAGCAGCCGGTTCTGCAACTCGAGCCCGGTCATGCCACCCATGCGGATGTCGACGATCAGGCAGGCGACCTCGCGCGGGTCGTAGCGGCTGAGGAAGGATTCTGCGGAGTCGAAGCAACGCACCCGGTAGTCCTTGCCCTCGAGCAGCCACTGAAGCGAGTCACGGACGGCCTCGTCATCGTCGACGACGTAGACAGTACCTTTTTTCGGTATCAAACTCATGCGGCTATCCTGGGGACTTGATCGGTTTGCGTTCGGGTTCGGACCCGATGCTGACGGGCTCGCCAACAGGTAGCCAGAACGAGAATCGGCAACCCGCAACGAGGTCGCCATTGTAGATGTTCTCCGCCCGTATCCTTCCCTGGTGCGATTCGACGATGGAACGGCACAGGCTCAGGCCGATGCCCATGCCGTAGCTCTTGGTCGAGTGGAAGGCTTCGTACAGCCGGTCGAGCACCTCGGGGGGCAGCCCTCCGCCCGAATCGAGCACCGAGAATTCGACCAGCTGCCGTCCATCGACCATGGCCTGCATGACGGTCAGCTCCACCTTGCGCTGCGCGGTCGGACGTTGTGCGCTGTCGACCGATTCGGCTGCGTTCTTGAGCAGGTTGATCAGCACCTGCTCGATCAGGATCGGATCGACCAAGAGCATGGGCAGGCGCGGGGCGACCTGGCAGGTCAGGCGCACATTGCGCCGGCGCAATTCGATCTCGGCCAGTTCGACCGCCTCGTCCACCATGTCGGCAACACGGGACCAGGAGCGCCTCGGTTCGCTGCGTTTCACGAACGAACGGATTCGCTGGATGATCTGGCCCGCACGCTGTGCCTGGCGGGCCGTTTTCTCCAGCGCGTCGAGCAGGTCCTGCTGCGAGATCTGCTGTGACTGGATCCGCGAGACCATGCCCTGGCAGTAGTTGCTGATCGCGGTCAGCGGCTGGTTCAGTTCGTGCGCCACGCTCGAGGCCATCTCGCCCATGGTGATCAGCCGGCTGGCATTCTGTGCGCGGTCGGCCTGCGCGGCCGCCTGTTGTTCGGCCAACCGGCGCGCGGTGATGTCGGTGGCGATGACCATCTGCGCCAGCCGTCCATCGACCCAGCTCAGGTAGCGCGTGCGGACCTCGAGCCAGCGTCCGAGTTCGCTCAGGTAGATCTCCGCGTTCTCCGGCTCGGCTTCGGGCAACACGTCGGTGGGCAGGCCGACGAAGGAGTCGACATGGTCGAGCGACTCGTCGTTCACCGCCTGGGTCGGAATGCCGGCCTGCGCCACCAGCCGAAGGTGTCCGTCGGTCTGGTTGCCGAACCACAACCGGTACAGCTTGTTGGCGAACAGCATCTCGTCGCTGCCCAGCGGCGCCACGGAAATGGACGCGTCCAGTGCCTCGAGCACGGTGGTGAACCGCTCGAACGATGCTGACAGCTGTTCGCGGATCCGGTTGGGTTCGGTGATGTCGGTCATCGCGGTGATCCAGCCGGTCTGCGTACCGCGCGCATCAATGAGCGGCGACACGTAGAGCCGGGCGTCGAACAGCGAGTTGTCCGGCCGCTTGACCCGCATCTGCACGCCACCGGGTGTGGCGGCCTGGCCGGAGAGCTCGGTGCTGAGCAACTGGCTCAGGTTTTCGTGGTCGGTGTCGGGCCAATAGGGAAACGGCGCCGTGCGCCCGACCAGCTCGGACTCCTTCCAGCCGGTCATCTGGCAGAACGCGGCGTTCACGTAGGTGATGCGGCCTTGCAGGTCCATGGCGCGCATGCCGGTGAGCATCGAGTTCTCCATCGCGCGCCGGAAATTGGCTTCGGCCACCAGTGCCTGCTGCGCCTGGTGGCGCCGGCGGTTGTGACGCCAGTTTGCAATCAGCATCCAGGCGGTCATCACGCTGAGCACGCTGACCAGCCAGAACAAGCCGCTGCCGATCACGCCCAGCGACGTGCGATAGGCCTGGGCACGCAGGATCAGGCCGTTGCCCACCGGCGATACCGGCACTTCGTATTCATTGGCCGGCACCACCCACGGCAACCAGGTGCTGGCCGGGTTGCGCACCGGTACGTTGGTGCCGGCGAGTCGGGCCCCCTTGTCGTCGAGCAGGGAGATCGCGTAGCGCGCGGAGACTTCGGCCGGCACGCCGTACCGGTACAGTCCGTCGACGGAGTATTCGGCCAGAACCACGCCGAAGAAACGCGCGCCGTCGTTCATCGGGATATGCAATTGAAGCAAAGGCACGGCGGCGCCGCTGGCCGCTCGCTGGGCATAGATGGGCTGCAAGGTTTCCCGCGCCAGCGCGAAGATGTTGCGCGTTTCATCCGACGCCAGTATCTCGCCGGACTGGGTCGCAATGCCGGGTTGCAGGCTGGCCGTGGCGTACGTGGAGCGCACCTGCATGTCGGCGTCGACCCAGCTCAGCCGTTCCAGGTCGGGATACTGGATCACCAGGGCTTCGGCCCGGACCTGGAACTCCTCCGGATCGAGGTCCCGGTTGGAGATGTCGCGCGCGATCCGCATCAGCTGTTCCTGGCGTTCGAGCAGTCGCAGTCGCAGGCGCTGCTGCGTGTATTCGACGTCGCGTCGAACCGCCTCGTGCTCCCGATCGATCTCCTCGAGCCGCAGGTAGCCGAAGGCCGCGACGATCGCCGCCAGAAACAGCAACACCGCGGCCAGGGGCGCCAACACGGCAAATCTGTCCTGCCGATGCGGGTTGAGCTGCCACCACCAATGGCGCACGCGTTGCGCCGTGGCGGCAGCCTGTCGCGTGTTGCCGGGGGGTTGGGAGGACATGCGGCGAGTGTATGGGAGCGGATGCCTGACGGCATGGCCTGAAAGGCCCATGGAGTTTCAGTATTTCATATTATGGTTTCATTAAGCGTTATTTGAAAAATTGGAATCTCTGTGCGAGAATCGCGCTACAGTGTTTAATTGGGCCACAACAGAGGAGACAGAGATGTCAGATGAGTCCCGCAACGCGACCGGCTCGGTCGGTAGTGATAGCGACGCGCAGGAAACCCGGGAGTGGATGGACGCCTTGTCCGCAGTGATCGAGGCCGATGGCCCGGAACGCGCACACGAACTGCTGGAGCAACTGCTGGAACATGCCCGGCAAAGCAGCATCGACATGCCGTTCTCGGCCACCACCGGCTACGTCAACACGCTCGAACCTGGCGAGCAGGCTCGTAGTCCCGGTAATCTCGAACTCGAAGGGCGTCTGCGTGCCTATATGCGCTGGAACGCAATGGCGCTGGTCGTCAAGGCGAACCGGCTCGACCCGGCCGATGGCGGCGACCTCGGTGGCCATATCAGTTCCTTCCAGTCGCTGGCCCATATGTTTGCGGCCGGCTTCAACCATTTCTGGCACGCCGAGAGCGAGGGGCACGGTGGCGATCTGCTCTATATCCAGGGTCACTCCGCTCCCGGCATCTATGCCCGGGCCTTCCTCGAGGGCCGGCTGAGCGAGGAGCAACTGCTCAATTTCCGTCAGGAAGTCGGCGGCAAGGGCTTGTCGAGTTATCCGCATCCCAAGCTGATGCCCGATTTCTGGCAGTTCCCCACCGTCTCCATGGGGTTGGGCCCCCTGATGGCGATCTACCAGGCGCGTTTCCTGAAGTACCTGCATGCGCGCGGAATCGCCGACACGTCCAACCGCAAGGTCTGGGTGTTCTGTGGTGACGGCGAAATGGACGAACCCGAAAGCCTAGGCGCCATTGGCCTGGCCGCACGGGAGAAACTCGACAACCTGGTGTTCATCATCAACTGCAACCTGCAGCGGCTCGACGGCCCGGTGCGGGGCAATGGCAAGATCGTGCAGGAGCTAGAAGGTGAATTCCGCGGCTCCGGCTGGAACGTCATCAAGCTGCTGTGGGGCTCCGACTGGGACGCGCTGCTGGCGCGTGACAAGGATGGCGCCCTGCGCAAGATCATGATGGATACGCTGGATGGTGACTACCAGGCGTTCAAGGCCAATGATGGCGCGTTCGTGCGCAAGAACTTCTTCGGACGCGATCCGCGCACGGCGGAGATGGTGGCCAGCATGAGCGACGAGGACATCTGGAAGCTGCGCAGGGGCGGCCATGATGCGCAGAAGGTCTTCGCGGCCTTCACGCGCGCCAATGAGACCGTCGGCCAGCCGACCGTGATGCTTGTCAAGACCGTCAAGGGTTACGGCATGGGCAAGGCCGGCGAGGGCAAGAACACCGCGCACCAGACCAAGAAATTGTCGGACGAGGACATCCGCTACTTCCGGGACCGCTTCAACATCCCGATTCCCGACAGCGAGCTGCCCAAGATCCCGTTCTACAAGCCGGCCGACGACACGCCGGAGATGCGTTACCTGCACGAGCGACGCAAGGCGCTGGGCGGTTACCTGCCCAAGCGGCGCATGAAGGCCGACGAGACATTCACGATTCCGCCGCTGGAAACGTTCAAGGCCGTCATCGATGCCACCGCCGACGGGCGCGAGATCAGCACCACGCAGGCCTATGTGCGTTTCCTGACGCAGTTGCTGCGCGACAAGGAACTCGGCCCGCGCGTGGTCCCCATCCTGGTCGACGAAGCCCGCACCTTCGGCATGGAAGGCCTGTTCCGCCAGATCGGCATCTACAACCCGGAAGGACAGAAATACACGCCGGTCGACAAGGACCAGGTCATGTACTACAAGGAAGACAAGGCCGGCCAGATCCTGCAGGAAGGCATCAACGAGCCCGGCGGCATGAGCAGCTGGATCGCGGCTGCGACCTCGTATTCGACGAACAACCGGATCATGATTCCGTTCTACGTCTATTACTCGATGTTCGGATTCCAGCGCATCGGCGACCTGGCCTGGGCGGCCGGCGACATGCAGGCGCGCGGATTCCTGCTCGGCGGAACCTCGGGCCGAACCACCCTCAACGGCGAGGGTCTGCAGCACGAGGACGGTCACAGCCACATCCTGGCCAACACCATCCCCAACTGCGTCAGTTACGACCCGACCTTCGCGCATGAGGTCGGCGTGATCCTGCACCACGGGCTCAAGCGCATGGTGGAACAGCAGGACAACGTCTTCTACTACATCACGCTGCTGAACGAGAACTATCCGATGCCCGGGCTCACGGCCGGTACTGAAGAGCAGATCATCAAGGGCATGTACCTGTGCAAACCCGGTGCCAAGAAGACGCCGCGCGTGCAGCTGATGGGTTCCGGTACCATTTTGCGCGAGTCGATCGCCGCGCAGGAGTTGCTCGAGAAGGACTGGGGCGTCGCCGCCGACGTCTGGAGCTGCCCGAGCTTCAACGAGCTGGGCCGCGATGGCCAGGACTGCGAACGATACAACCTGTTGCATCCAGAGGCGCAGCCACGGGTGCCGTTCGTCGCGCAGCAGCTCGAGAAGCATGCCGGACCGGTGGTGGCATCCACCGACTACATCAAGGCCTATGCCGAGCAGATCCGGCCGTTCCTGCCCAAGGGCCGGACCTTCAAGGTGCTGGGCACCGACGGTTTCGGACGCAGCGACTTCCGCAGCAAGCTGCGCGAACACTTCGAGGTCAATCGCCACTACATCGTGGTTGCCGCGCTCAAGGCGCTGAGCGAGGAGGGCACGGTTCCGGTTGCCAAGGTTGCCGAGGCGATCAAGCAGTACGCGATCAACGTCGACAAGGTCAACCCGTTGTACGCTTGACGGTCAATTCCGCCGCGCCGGACGAGGTCTGGCCGGCGACAGTGGCGCTGCCGCCACAACAGCATCTGGAGGCAAGAACATGGCGTTGGTAGACATACAGGTACCGGACATCGGCGATTTCGACGAAGTCGCGGTGATCGAATTGCTGGTCAAGGTCGGCGATACGGTCAAGGCGGAACAGTCGCTGATCACGGTCGAGTCGGACAAGGCATCGATGGAGATCCCCTCCAGCGGTGCCGGCGTGGTCAAGGAGTTGCTGGTCAAGCTCGGCGACAAGGTCAAGCAGGGCGTCGTGATCGCGCGCCTGGAGAGCGATGCCGCGCCGGCTGAAAAACCGGCGGCGCCAGCGGCAACGCCCGCACCGGCGCCCGAGTCGAAACCCGCACCAGCGGCGGCCGCTCCGGCGCCAGCCGCCGAAAGCGGACCGGTCAAGGTGCTGGTGCCCGACATCGGCGACTTCAAGGACGTCGCCGTGATCGAGGTGCTGGTCAAGGTCGGCGACACGGTCAAGCTCGAGCAGTCGCTGGTCACGGTGGAGTCCGACAAGGCGTCGATGGAGATTCCGTCCAACGTGGCCGGCGTGGTCAAGGAGATCACGGTCAAGCTCGGCGACAAGATCAATATCGGTGACCCGATCGCCGTCGTGCAGGCCAGTGGCGCCGCGGCGCCGGCGCCGGCTGCCGCGAGGGCTGAAACAGACGCACCGGCTGCACCATCGGCGCCGGCATCCGCTGCAAGCACGCTGGCCGCGGCACCGGCACCGGCACCGGCACCGGCGGCGGCCCATGACCCTTCGGCTCCACCGCGTACCGGTCTGCCACATGCCTCGCCATCGGTGCGCAAATTTGCGCGCGAACTGGGCGTGCCGCTGGAAGAGGTCAAGGGCAGTGGCGCCAAGGGGCGTATCACGGCCGAAGACGTGCAGGCCTTCACCCGTGCCGTCATGTCGGGTGCGAGCCAGCCGCGCGCGGCGGCGGCCAAGGGTGGCTCCGGCAGCGGGGCCGACGGTGGCGCGGCTCTGGGCCTGATCCCGTGGCCGAAGGTCGACTTCACCAAGTTCGGGCCGGTCGAGCGCAAGGACATGTCGCGCATCAAGAAGATCAGCGGTGCGAACCTGCATCGCAACTGGGTCATGATCCCGCACGTCACCAACCACGACGATGCGGACATCACCGACCTCGAGGCGTTCCGTGTCTCGACCAACAAGGAGAACGAGAAGTCCGGCGTCAAGGTCACGATGCTGGCCTTCCTGATCAAGGCCTGCGTGGCCGCGCTGCGCAAGTTCCCCGAGTTCAATTCCTCGATCGACGGCGACCAGCTGGTCTACAAGCAGTATTACCACATCGGTTTTGCCGCCGACACGCCCAATGGCCTGATGGTGCCGGTGATCAAGGATGCCGACAAGAAAGGCATCATGCAGATCTCGCAGGAGATGGGCGAACTCGCCAAGAAGGCACGCGACGGCAAGCTCAGCCCGGGCGAGATGTCCGGTGCCAGCTTCACGATCTCTTCGCTGGGGGGTATCGGCGGCCGTTATTTCACGCCCATCATCAATGCGCCGGAAGTGGCCATCCTGGGCGTGTGCCGCTCGACCATGGAGCCGGTCTGGGACGGCAAGGCGTTCGCGCCCCGGTTGATGCTGCCGTTGTCGCTGAGCTGGGACCACCGGGTCATTGATGGCGCGGCCGCTGCCCGCTTCAACGTCTACCTGGGACAGATCCTGGGCGACTTCCGCAGGGTGCTGCTCTAACCAGGGCGTGGTGGCCCGCGTGCATGCGGGCTGCCGATGAACAAACGAATACGAGAGGGGCGTTCACATGGCGCAGATGGAGATCAAGGTTCCGGACATTGGTGATTTCGCCGAGGTCACGGTGATCGAGTTGATGGTCAAGCCGGGCGACACCATCGCGCCCGAGCAGTCGCTGATCACGGTCGAAAGCGACAAGGCGTCGATGGAGATTCCGGCCTCGCACGGTGGCGTCGTGGTCGAACTCAAGGTCAAGCTCGGCGACAAGGTGGCCGAAGGTTCGGTGATCCTGACGCTCGATGCGGCCGACCAACCGGCAGCGGCCGGGTCGGACCCCAAGCCGCAGCCAGCGGCGCCGGCGCCGCAAAAAGACACATCCGCGCCGGCAGCCAAGGCGCCGGCGAGCGCGGCCGCCCCCGCATACGACGGCAAGACCGATCTCGACTGTGACCTGCTGGTGCTCGGCGCGGGTCCGGGGGGGTATTCCGCGGCCTTCCGCGCCGCCGACCTGGGGCTCAAGGTGGTGCTGGTCGAGCGTTATGCCTCGCTCGGCGGCGTCTGCCTGAACGTGGGCTGCATCCCGTCCAAGGCCTTGCTGCATGTCGCAGCCGTCATGGACGAGGTACGGCATTTCGCCGACCTGGGCGTCAACTATCCCGATCCGCTGGTCGACATCGACAAGCTGCGCGCGCACAAGGGCAAGGTCGTGGGCAAGCTCACCGGCGGCCTTGCGGCCATGGCCAAGATGCGCAAGGTCACGACGGTGCGCGGTTATGGCGCATTTGCCGGCCCGAACCACGTCGTGGTCGAGGAGACCACCGGCGACGGCCAGGAAAAAACCGGCAAGAGCCAGACCATCGGATTCCGCAACTGCATCATCGCGGCCGGTTCGCAGGCCGTGCGCCTGCCGTTCATGCCCGACGATCCGCGGGTCGTCGATTCCACCGGAGCTTTGCAGCTGCGCCAGGTACCCAAGCGCATGTTGATCCTGGGTGGCGGCATCATCGGGCTGGAGATGGGAACCGTCTACAGCACGCTGGGCGCCCGGCTCGACGTGGTCGAGATGCTCGATGGCCTGATGCAGGGGGCGGACCGGGACCTGGTCAAGGTCTGGCAGAAGATGAATGCGCCGCGGTTCGACAACATCATGCTGGGTACCAAGACGGTGTCGGCCAAGGCCACGCCCGACGGGATCGAGGTGACGTTCGCCCCGGCGCAGGAGGGCGGGAAGGCGCCGGAGCCCCAGGTCTACGACCTGGTGCTGCAGGCCGTCGGCCGCTCGCCCAACGGCAAGAAAATTG
>CAXBDR010000084.1:0-17367 GCA_963974265.1 uncultured Rhodoferax sp. | reverse complement strand
GGCGAGTTTCTGCGCGAGACCGATGGCACGCAGCGCGTCACCTTGCCGGTCAAGACGTTTCAGCAAGACGGGCGCGTGGTGCGCACGACAGGCCTGGGCTTCCAGTATGCGTCCGATGGTCATGGCGACGGCCATGGCGAGACGCGGGGTGCCGAGGCGCTGGGCTGCAGCAGCCGCAGCTTGCTGGCGGAACTCGGCGTGCCACCCCAGGCGGTGGCGCAGATGGCGCGTGATGGCGTCGTCGGTCTTGCCCCGGCCGGGCGTGTCCCCGCCAGTCCGCTGCAGGCCTGAGGTCGCCGACACCACCGTGGGCGCCGGCCATATGCGCGCCGGCGTCCGGTTGCCGCCTCCATGGCGCGTTGGTTCAATACGCAACGGTTCGATCTTGTTATGGTGGGCCCCTGCGTCCATCCTGGCGCAGCACCGTTCCGCAAGGAGGCCCGCATCATGGAAATCACCGTCAACCGGCAGCAACGCACGGTACCCGCGCAATGGCAGCAGGAAACCCTGTTGCACGTGCTGCGCGAATCCTTCGGCCTGGTCGGCAGCAAGTTCGGCTGCGGCATGGCGCAGTGCGGCGCCTGCACCGTGTGGCTGGACGGCGCGCCGGTGCGCAGTTGCGTGACGCCGGTCGCCGCGGTCGGTGCGCGCGCCGTCACGACGATCGAAGGGCTGGCGCCGTCGGGCGATGCCTTGCATCCAGCGCAGCGTGCCTGGTTGGCGCACCAGGTGGCGCAATGCGGGTATTGCCAGGCCGGCCAGATCATGGCGGCCGCCGCACTGCTGCGCGACACGCCCGCACCGACCGATGCGCAGGTCGACGCGGCCATGTCCGGTCATCTGTGCCGCTGCGGCACCCAGCATCGGGTCCGGGTGGCGATCCGGTCGCTGGCGGCGGGAGCGGCATCATGAGTGCGTCGGGGCGCTCCACGGGCACGGCCCGCCATGCGCTGCATGCCGCCACGCCGACGCACCGCGCCGGTGTGTCGCGCCGGCGTTTCCTGGCGGTGGCCTTCGGCGCCACGCTGACCGTCGGTTTCCTGCCCGGCTGCAACCTGCCGGTGATTCCCAAACGGCCGGCGGCCGAACTCGACGACGCGGTCGGCTGGGTTCGTTTTGCCGAGGGTCGCTATACGCTGGTGTTGCCGCGCGTCGAGATGGGCCAGAACATCCTGACCGGGCTCAAGCAGGTCGCGTGCGAGGAACTCGACGTGCCGTGGGAGCAGGTCGACGCGCAGATACATGCCTCGCACACCATTGCGCGCGTGCGCGCGACGGTGGGCAGCGAGTCCATCCGCGACTTTGCCGAGCCGCTGGCCCAGGCCTGTGCCGTGTTGCGCGAGGCGGTGGCGCGCGGGCAGGGCCAGGACCAGTTGCAGGCGGTCGCCCGGCCGCGGTCCGAACTGCGCGCGTTCCGCGCCGGTGCGCGCCGCCATGTGGGCCATGCGCCAGCCATGGAGCAGGGCGAGCACATCGTGCGCGGGCGGCCGCTGTACGTGGCCGACGTGCGGCGCGAGGGCATGGTGTTCGGCCGGGTGTTGCGGGCCGCGGCTTCGCCGGAACTGGCCTCGTCGCTGGTGTCGATGGACGAGGCCGCGGCGCGGGCGGTGGAGGGCTTTGTCGCCATCGTGCGCGAGCCGCTGCTGGCGCAGGCGCAGTCCGAAGGCGTGGGCATTGTCGCGCGCACGCCCGGCGCGCTCGATCGCATCGAGCAGGCGCTGGCGCCGCGCTGGCGGACCGACGGCGGCTTCGATGGCGCCTTTGTCGACGGCCGCATCGACATCGACCGCGCGCTGGCCGCGTCGGCCGAACGCGCCCACCAGGTGCACGACGACACGCTGGGGCTCGAAGGCCCCTGGGACATCGACCTGCGTTTCGACGTGCCGCTGGCCGCGCACGCGCCGATCGAGCCGCGCGCCGCGGTCGCCGACCCGGGCGATGGCACCGGCATGGACTTGTTCGTCGGCAGCCAGGACGTGTTCTACCAGCGCGACGTCGTCGGCAAGCGCCTGGGCCTGGACGATGAGCAGATCCGCGTGCACGGCCAGCGCGTCGGCGGGGCCTTCGGCGGCAAGACCATCTGCACCGTCGAGCTGGAGGCCGCGGTGCTGGCGCGCGCGGTGCGGCTGCCGGTCAAGGTGCAGTGGACGCGGGCGCAGGAGTTCCGGCTTGGTTTCCACCGCCCGCCGTCGAGCCACCGGGTGCGGGTGCGCCTGCAGCAGGGCCGGCTGCAGCACTGGCGGCACGACTTCATCGGCAGCCACATCATCTTCACGAATGCCGCCATGCCGGCCTGGATGCAGTGGTTCACCGATTTCATCGGCGACGGCGGCGTGGCCCGGGGTTCGCAGCTGCCGTACCGGGTGCAGGCCCGGCGCACCGGGTTCGACCTGGAGCGCCTGCCGGTGTTCACCGGCCCGTGGCGTGGCCTGGGCGCCGGGCCGAACGGTTTCGTCATCGAGTCGGTGGTGGACGAATGCGCGCGTTTGGTTGGCGTCGATGCGCTGCAGTTCCGGCTCGACCATGTCGACGATGCGCGGCTGGCCGGCGTGTTGCGCGCGGTGGCGCAGGCGGCCGGCTGGGGCGCCGCGCCGCCGCAAAAGGCCGGCGTGAAACGCGGACGCGGCATCGCCTGCGGCATCTACAAGGCCATGAGTTATGCCGCCGTCGTCGCCGAGGTCGAGGTCGAGCAAGCGAGTGGCGCCGTGCGCGTGACCCGCATGTGGTGCGCGCACGACTGCGGCCTGGTCATCCATCCCGACCAGGTGCGGGCGCAATGCGAAGGCAACATGGTCTGGGGCGTCGGCATGGTGCTGAGCGACCGGCTGGCCGTGGGCGCGTCGCAGGTGGCGGCGTCGAGCTTCGGCGAGTCGCCGGTGCCCCGGTTCGACCAGGTGCCGGCGATGGAGGTGGTGCTGGTCGACAACGGCGAGCCGTCCACCGGCGCCGGCGAGACCGCCATCGTTGCGGCCGGCGCGGCCGTGGCCAACGCGATCCGCGATGCGGTCGGCGTGCGCATGCAGGCCCTGCCCTGGTCGCCGAAGATGGTGCCTGCCCGGCCGTCGGCCTGAACGCCGGGCGACGACGCCCCGACAATGCCGCGATGGCGAATCCAAGCGTGTCACCCCGTGCGAAACCTGCGTCTTCCGGCGACTTCGCCAGCGCGGCCATGGTGCGGGTGCTGGTCCAGGGCATGGCGGATCTGGGCCTGCCGGCCGCCGCCTTGCCGGGCGCCGCGCCGGACGGCGCCCATGTCGCCATCGACACCAAGCGGCTGCTGCTGCGCCACGCCGTCGAACACGGCGGCCTCGCATGCCTGGCCTTGCTGGGGCGCGGCATACGGCGCTTCGCCGAGGAGCCGGTGCACCGCGCGCTGGCGTCGGCGCTCGATGCGCAGGACCTGTTCCGGCGCTGGGGCCGGCTGGAGGCCTATGTGCATTCCCGGCACCGGGTCCGCTTGCTGGAACTGCAGCCGGGCGTGGCGCGCCTGCACCATGCCTCGCTGGCGTCCGGAGCGCAGCCGTTGCCGGTCGAGAGCCTGGTCGTGCTCGGCCTGATTGCGGCCTTGCTCGAGGAGATCGGCCTGGAGCAGGTGTCGTGCACGGCCGGTGGCGCCGCGGTGTTTCCGCAGCCGCATGTGGCGGGATTGGCCGCGGTCGTGCGGCAGGGCCGGGCGCACGACTGGCAGATCCGCTGGCTGCCAGGGCAGACGCCGGCTGCGCCAGCGTCACCCCGCATGGCCCCGGCGCCCGGCGGCATGCCGGACCTGGTGGCGACGGAACCCTGGCCCGCCATTGGCAAGGCGGCCTTCCACGCGCTGGTGGCCGGCTTGCCGGCGCCGCCGGATGTGGCCGGCCTGGCGCGGCAACTCGGCCTGTCGCCACGCGGCCTGCAGCGGCAACTGCAGCAAGCGGGCTTGCGGTACGCAGGCCTGCTGGCCGAGGCGCGCTACCGGGTTGCCGGCTGGTGGTTGTTGCAGACGGACGCGCCGCTGGCCGAGGTCGGCTTCCTGTCCGGCCATGCCGACCAGCCGCACCTGACGCGCTGTTTCCGCCAGCACAGCGGCATGACGCCGCAGGCCTATCGCGCGGCCTTCGGCGCCGCCGCCTGAAGGCCCGGCGGTCGTCGTCGCCGGCATGGCGGCGTTACCATGCGGCGCATGCACACGCCACCACGACCCGCCGCATGATCGACGCCCGTTCGGCGCAGATCGAGGTCACGACGATCTGCAACTTCGACTGTCATTACTGCGCCGGCCGCGACATGGAGCAGCGGCACATGGACATGGCGGTGTTCGCGCGCATCCTGGCGCGGCTGCGGCCCTTCACCGGCATGACGGTGTCGCTGCAGGGCGAAGGCGAACCGACGCTGCATCCGGCGTTCTGGGGCATGGTGCGCGCCGTGCGCAACCACGGCCTGCGCGCGTACACGATCACCAACGGCACCCGGGTCGATGCCGCGCAGTTCGCCGCGGCGTTGCCCTCGGTGGGTGTCTCGGTCGACACGCTCGATGCCGAGGAGGCGCGGCGCATGGGGCGCTACAACCTGCCCAAGGTGCTGGCCAACCTGGAGTCGCTGGTCGCGGCCATGGGCCCGACCCGCGTGACGGTGCACACGGTCCATTTCGGGCAGGACATCGAGCCGCTGCGCGACTATGTGCGCAGGCTGGGCCTGCGGCGGCACATCGTGCAGCCACTGCAGGTCAAGGACGACTACGTGCGCCACTACGACCGGCAGTCGGCCGGCGGCGGGCAGCCGATCCGGCTGGTGCCGCGCGCCGCGCGGGCGCTGGAGCAGTACAGCTGCAGTTTCCTGGACCAGCCGCGCATGCGCTATTACGACATCGACGGCACCGAGATGCCGTGTTGCTTCATCAAGGACAGCAGCGTCTACACCTCGATCGACGACCTGCGCCAGACGCTGGCGCGCCGGCAGGTGCCGCAGGCCTGCGCCGGCTGCCGCGAACTGCGGTAACCCGTCGCGTGGTCAGTCGCGTGGTCAGTCGCGCAGGTGCTGCGCCAGCACCCGGGCCACGTGCAGCGCCTCGCGTTGTGCGCCGTCGTGGATCTGGTGCCGGCAACTCGTGCCGTCGGCGACGATCAGCGCGTCGGGGCGCTGGCGCACGGCCGGCAGCAGGCTGAGTTCGGCCATCTGCATCGACACGTCGTGGTGGCGGACCTCGAAGCCGAAGGCGCCGGCCATGCCGCAGCAGGAACTCTCGATGGTGTCGACCTGCGCGTCCGGGATCAGGCGCAACACCTCGAGCACCGGCGGCATGGCACCGAAGGCCTTCTGGTGGCAGTGGCCGTGCACCAGCATGGGCCGGGTGGCGGCGTGCAACCGCAACGTGCCGAAGCGGCCGGCCTGGTGTTCCCGCGCAACGAATTCCTCGAACAACATCGCCTGGCCCGCCAGGCGCGTGGCGGCGTCGCCCAGGCCCATGACGAGGTGTTCGTCGCGCAGCGTGAGCAGGCACGAGGGCTCCAGCCCGACGATGGCGATGCCGGCGTCGACGAAGGGCGTGAAGGTGTCGAGCAATGCGCGGGCACGTTGCTTCGCCTGCTCCGCCATGCCCGCGGCGAGCAAGGTACGGCCGCAACACGGCGCGCGGCCGTCGGCCTGGGTCGCCACGTGCACCGCATACCCGGCCGCCTGCAACACCCGGACCGCATCACGCGCGTTCTCGGACTCGAAATGGCCGTTGAAGGTGTCGACGAACAACACCGCGGCGTTGTTGCCGCTGGCCGCCGCCGCCAGCACCTCGGCCCGGCTGGCCAGCGCCAGGCCGGGGGCCTGGGCGGCGAAGGTGTCGCGGCGCCAGCGCGGCAGGCTGCGCCGGGCCGACAGGCCGAGCCAGCGTTCGCCCAGTGCGGCGGCGCCGGGGATGTGGTCGCGCAGGTTGAACAACCAGGGCAGGCGGCTGGCCAGCGGCGCGATGTCGGGCAGCCGCGCAACCAGCCGGTCGAGCAGCGACACGCCGCGTTCGCTGGCGCGTTGCGCGGTGTATTCCAGCTTCATGCGCGCCATGTCGACACCGGTCGGGCAGTCGCGCTTGCAACCCTTGCAGCCGACACACAGCTCGAGCGCGTCGCCGACGGCGTCCGACGTGAACCCACCTTCGATCTGCCCCGACAGCGCCAGGCGCAGCGTGTTGGCGCGCCCCCGCGTGAGATGTTGCTCGTCGCGCGTGACGCGGTAACTCGGGCACATGGTGCCGGCGTCGAACTTGCGGCAATGGCCGTTGTTGTTGCACATCTCGACCGCCTTGGCCAGACCGCCGGTGGTGTCGTCGCCGGTGCCGGGTGCCGTCGTGCGTTCGGTGACCGGGTCGTTCTGCACGTTCCAGGCCGACCAGTCGAACACCGGCTGCAAAGGGAGGGTGCGGTAGCCCGGCGGGAACCGGAACAGCGACGCGTCGTCCATCTTCGGCGGGTCGATGATCTTGCCGGGGTTGAGCAGGTTCGAAGGGTCCAGGTGCTGCTTGATCGCACGCAGCGCGTCGTCCAGCTTCGGGCCGAACTGCCAGCGGATCCATTCGCCGCGGCACAGGCCGTCGCCGTGTTCGCCGCTGTAGGCGCCCTTGAACTTGCGCACCAGTTCCGAGGCCTCCTCGGCAATGGCGCGCATCTTCGTGGCGCCGTCGCGGCGCATGTCGAGGATGGGGCGCACGTGCAGCGTGCCGACCGAGGCATGCGCATACCAGGTGCCGCGTGTGCCGTGGCGCGCGAACACCTCGGTCAAGGCGTCGGTGTATTCGGCCAGGTGCACCAGCGGCACGGCGCAGTCCTCGATGAAACTCACCGGCTTGCCGTCGCCCTTGAGGCTCATCATGATGTTGAGCCCGGCCTTGCGCACCTCCCACAAGGCCTTTTGCGGCGCCTCGTCGGGCATCTCGACGACGCTGCCGGGGAGGCCCAGGTCGCCCATCAGCGCGACCAGCTGCTGCAGCTGATGCAGCAGGGCGCTGCGGTCGTCGCCGCTGAATTCCACCAGCAGGATGGCGGCCGGCTTGCCGATCAGCGCGGACTCGATCACCGGGCGGAACGCCGGGTTGGCGCGCGCCAGTTCGATCATCGTGCGGTCGACCAGCTCGACGGCGCTGGGGCCGAGCTTGACGATGTGTTGCGCCGAATCCATCGCGGTGTGGAAGCGGGTGAAGTTGATCACGCCCAGCACCTTGTGGCGCGGCAGCGGCGCCAGTTGCAGCCGTAGCCGCTCGGTGACGGCCAGCGTGCCTTCGCTGCCCACCAGCAGATGGGCCAGGTTGACGCTGCCGTCCGCGGTGT
The DNA here is from genome assembly GCA_963974265.1 of uncultured Rhodoferax sp. Taxonomy (GTDB): domain Bacteria; phylum Pseudomonadota; class Gammaproteobacteria; order Burkholderiales; family Burkholderiaceae_C; genus CAISIP01. The sequence goes on along the minus strand of CAXBDR010000084.1, from coordinate 10,081 downwards.
AAGGGCGCTCGTTCTGCGGGTGGAAGATGTCCAGGTTGTAGCCCGCCACCCGGCGCAGCACCTTGGGCCAGTGCGCGTCGATCTCGCCGCGGTGGGCCAGCGCCAGGTCGCGCACGAATTCGGCGATGGATTTTTCACGCGCGCCCAGCGTGTCGACTGGCCCGAACGCCACCCGGCTGCCGTCGGCCAGCCAGCTGTCGATGCCCAGCACGTTGTGCACCATGTTGCCGTAGGCGATGGAGCGCGAGCCGCAGGAGTTGTTGCCGGCCATGCCGCCGAGCGTGGCCTGGGCGCTGGTCGACACGTCAACCGGGAACCACAGGCCCCGGGGCTTGAGCGCCGCGTTCAGGTGGTCGAGCACGAGGCCGGGTTCGACCTCGGCCGTGCCTGCGTCGGCATCGACGTGCAGGACCCGGCGCAGGTGCTTGCTGTGGTCGATCACCAGCGCGGCGCCGGTGGTCTGGCCGCACTGCGAGGTGCCGCCGCCGCGCGAGAGCACCGGCGTGCGCGACTCGCGCGTTATGGCCAGCGCGGTGTGCACGTCGTCGACGCTCGTGGGCACGAACACGCCCACGGGCTGGATCTGGTAGATCGACGCGTCGGTGGCATAACGGCCGCGCGCGGCGGCGTCGAACATCACCTCGCCTTGGGTCTCGGTGCGCAGGCGCTGCGCCAGCAGCGCCGCGTCCGGGCCGGCGCCACGGCGGATGGTTTCGAGGTCGGGCTGGGTCACGGCGGTGTTCATGGCTCAGGCCTTTGCCTGCAACTGCCCTTGCTGCATCAGGTCCAGCACGGCGTCGAGTTTGTGTTCCAGGTGTTGCACCAGCAAGGCCCGCAGGCCGGCGCCGTCGCGCGCGGCCAGTTTCTCCACCATCTGTTCGTGTTCCTGCACGGCAATGCCCCATTTGCGTTCGTCGAAGTTGGAGCGAAAACGCAGCGCCTGCAGGCGCGCGTTGACGGTCCGGTAGGTCTGCGCCAGCACCGGGTTGCGCGCCGCTGCGTTGATGCTCTGGTGGATGTGTGCATTGAGCCGGTAATAGGCGGGCAGGTCGCGCCGCGTGTAGGCGGCCAGCATCTCGTAATGCGAGGCACGGATCTCGGCCAGTTCGGCATCGGTGATGCGCGCGGCCGCCAGTTCGCCCGACATGCCTTCGAGCCCGGCGATGACCTCGAAGGCGTCGATCACGTCCTGCCGGCCGAGTTGCGCCGCGACGGCGCCGCGGTTGGGCAGCAGTTCGACCAGGCCTTCGGCCGCCAGCATCTTGATGGCCTCGCGCAGCGGCGTGCGCGACACCTGCAGCGACTCGCTGAGTTCGCGCTCGTTGAGCTTGGCGCCGGGTGCGATCTCCCCTTCGACGATGCGCAGGCGCAGGCGATGCACGACCTCCTCGTGCAGGCCTTGCCGGGGCAGGGGGACGACCTGATTCATCGACGTATCTCCGTGCTTCGCACTGCGGTGAGAGGCGCTGCGCTCATAGGGTTTCTACCAATTTGTATGCAAAAAATGTGCGTGTTCAGCACGATACGCTAGTGTAATGGGGTTGACAATCAACTTTTGTATGCAAAACTACGCCCATCAGGAGGTTCGCATGCTGAGTCTAGACAGCCACCCCAGCGGTCGGCATTTTCTGCAGATTCCCGGTCCCAGTCCGGTGCCCGATCGCATCCTGCGCGCGCTCAGCCTGCCCACCATCGACCACCGGGGGCCGGAATTCGCGGTGCTGGGCAAGACCGTGATCGCCGGGCTGCAGCAGGTGTTCCAGACCCGGCATCCGGTGGCCATCTACCCGGCTTCGGGTACCGGCGCATGGGAGGCGGCGCTGGTCAACGTGCTGAGTCCGGGCGACGCGGTGTTGATGGTCGAGACCGGCCATTTCGCCACCTTGTGGCAGAAGATGGCGCTGCGCCTGGGCCTGGCGCCGGAATTCCTGAGCCGGCCCGGCACCTGCGCGCAGACCGGGCTGCCGCTGGCCTGGCGCCATGGCGTGGACGCCGACGCCATTGGCCAGCGCTTGCGCGAAGACCGCGAACACCGGCTCCGGGCCGTGTGTGTGGTGCACAACGAAACCTCCACCGGCGTGACCAGCGACATCGCCGCGGTGCGCCGCGCCATCGACGACGCCGGGCATCCGGCGCTGCTGATGGTGGACACCATCTCGGGCCTGGCCAGTGCCGAATACCGGCACGATGCCTGGGGCGTCGACGTCGCCGTCAGCGGCTCGCAGAAGGGCCTGATGCTGCCGCCCGGCATCAGCTTCAACGCCTTGTCGCCCAAGGCGCTGGCAGCCAGCAAGGACGCAAAGCTGCCCAAGGCGTTCTGGGCCTGGGACGAGATCGTCGAGATGAACCAGGGAGGTTACTGGCCGTACACGCCCAGCACCAACCTGCTGTATGGCCTGCACGAGGCGCTGGAGATGATCCTGGCGCAGGGGCTGGACGTGATCTTTGCGCGCCACCAGCGCTGGGCCTCGGCCGTGCGCGGCGCGGTGTCGGCCTGGGGTTTGCCGCTGCAATGCGCTGATCCGGCCGTGTTTTCGCCGGTGCTCACCGGTGTCGTGACGCCGGCCGGTGTCGACGCCGACGCGCTGCGCCAGTCGATCCACCGGCGGTTCGACCTGTCGCTGGGCACCGGCCTGGGCCGGGTCAAGGGGCGCATGTTCCGCATCGGCCACCTGGGCGACAGCAACGACCTGACGCTGCTGGCCACGCTGGCTGGCGTCGAGATGGGATTGAAGCTGGCGGGCATTCCGCTGGCCGCAGGCGGCGTGCAGGCCGCGATGGATCACTTTTCTGCACACCCGGCTCCCACATCCACCACGACATAAAAGGAGACATCGCCATGACCACCCGTCGCACCCTCGCCAGGACCCTCATCGGCAGCGCCCTGCTGGCCGCGTTCGCGCTGCCGGCCAGTGCCCAGATGGAAATCAAGCTCGGCCACGTCGGCGGCCCGGGTTCGCTGTTCGAACTCTCGGCCAATGAGTTCGCGCGCCGCGCCAACGAGAAGCTGGGCAGCAAGGCCAAGGTCGTGGTGTTCGGCTCCAGCCAGCTCGGCGGTGACAGCGAACTGATGCAGAAGCTGCGCCTGGGCACGGTCGAGCTGGCCATCCCGTCGTCGGTGATGTCGTCCGCGGTCGATGCCTTCGGCATGTTCGAGATGCCCTACCTGGTGAAGAACCGCGAACACATGAAGAAGATCGAGGCCGGCGTGGTCTGGCCCTCGCTGGCGCCGATGGCCGAGGCCAAGGGCTACAAGATCCTGGCCGTGTGGGAGAACGGCTTTCGCAACATTTCCACCAACACCAAGCCCATCGTCAAGCCGGCCGACCTGGCTGGCATGAAGCTGCGCGTGCCGCAGGGCAAGTGGCGCGTCAAGATGTTCCAGGCCTATGGCGCGAATCCGTCACCGATGGCCTTGTCCGAGGTGTTTGTTGCGTTGCAGACCGGTGTCATGGACGGCCAGGAGAACCCGCTGACCCAGATCTACTCCAGCAAGTTCCAGGAGGTGCAGAAGTACCTGTCGATGACCGGCCACGTCTACACGCCGGCCTACCTGGTCAGCGGCAAGAACAAGTTCGCCTCGCTGCCGGCCGACGTGCAGGCCATCCTGACGCAGGCGGCCAAGGACACGCAGGCCTACGTCTACACCCAGGCGGCCAAGCTCGACGACGAACTGCTCGAGAAGATCAAGGCCGCCGGCGTCAAGGTCAACGAAGCCGACAAGGACGCCTTCATCGCCGCCAGCAAGGACGTGTACGAGGATTTCGGCAAGGAAGTACCCGATGGCGGCAAGCTGGTGAAGCAGGCCATCGATCTCGGCAAGGGCATGTGACCTCCGGCCGTGCAGGCCCCGGTCGTGGCGCGCACGGGCCACGAGTCGTTTGACCTCCATTTTTGGAAGGACGGTTGCCCGATGGCATCCTTTTCCACGGTATTCGAACGCGTGCTCACCGCGTTCGTCATCTTCCTGCTGGCCAGCCTGGCGGTGCTGATCCTGGTCGGCGTGGCCTTGCGCAAGCTCGAGATTCCCTTCGTCTGGTATGACGAAGGCGCCTCGATCATGCTGGCCTGGCTGACCTACTACGGCGCTGCGCTGGCCGCGCTCAAGCGGGCCCACATCGGCTTTCCGGGGCTGGTCAATGCGATGCCGCCGCTGTGGCGCGTGCCGGCCGTGTTGTTCGCCGAGGTCTGCGTGATCGGTTTCTTCGCGCTGCTGACCTGGTTCGGCGTGCAGGTGCTCATCATCCTGCAAGGCGACACCATGGTCAGCCTGACCTGGGTGCCGACGCGCTTCACGCAGTCGGTGATACCGATTGGCGGCGCCTTGTTCATCGTTGCGCAACTCATCAGCCTGCCCGAGGTGTTGCGCCAGGCGCATGGCTCCGGCATCGTGGACCACGAGCAAAAGCCGGTGCAGGAGGCCTTGCAATGACGGTCGCGCTGATGTTTCTAGGCCTGGTCGGCCTGATCCTGCTCAACGTGCCGATCGCGGTCTCGCTCGGTGTGGTCGCGATGTCGGCGATGGTGTATTCCGGCGGCATGGATTCGCTGCTCAACGCGGCCATCGTCATGTACACCGGCGCCACCAGTTTTCCGCTGCTGGCAATCCCGCTGTTCATCCTGGCCGGCGCGATCATGAATTCCTCCAGCCTGTCGCGGCGCCTGATTGCCTTTGCGTCGGCGCTGTTTGGTTTCGTCAAGGGTGGCCTGGCGATGATCAACATCGCTACCTCGATGTTCTTCGCCGAGATCTCGGGCTCCGCGGTGGCCGACGTCGCGGCCATGGGCTCGATCCTGATTCCGGCGATGAAGAAAAAGGGCTACCCGAAGGAGTTCGCCGCGGCCATCACGTCCTCGTCGGCGACGCTGGCGGTAATCATCCCGCCGTCGATCCCGATGATCCTGTACGCGGTGATGGCCGACGCCTCCGTGGTGCAACTGTTCGTGGCCGGCATCATCCCCGGCATCCTGTGCGGCGGCGCGATGATGGGCCTGTGTTATTGGTTCGCCAAGCGCCGCAACTACCCGGTCGAAGAGATGTTCGAGTGGGCCAAGGTCAAGCGTACGTTCCGCGAGGCAGCCTGGGCCTTCCTGCTGCCGCTGATCATCCTGGGTGGCATCTTCGGCGGCATTGTCACTGCCACCGAAGGCGCGGCGCTGGCGGTGCTGGCGGCCTTGTTCATCGGCGGCGTGATCTACCGCGAGCTGGACTGGAAACACCTGTACGACTCGATGATCGAAGGCGCGAACCAGACTGCCACCGTGATGCTGCTGGTGGCCGCGTCGGCTTTGCTCGGCGTGTACCTGACCGAGCAGCAGATTCCGCAGCAGCTGGCGACCTGGTTGTCGTCGATCACCAGCAACCGGTATGCGGTGCTGGGCATCCTCAACGTGTTCTTCCTCGTCATCGGCCTGTTCCTGCATTCGGCAGCCGCCATCATCCTGGTGGTGCCTATCGTCATGCCGCTGGTCAAGACAGTGGGCATCGACCCGGTGCATTTCGGGCTCATCGTCACGCTGAACCTGGGCATCGGCCAGCAGACGCCGCCGGTGGCCAGCGTGCTGATGGCCTCGTGTTCGATCGCCAAGGCCGACATGTGGGAGGTGACCAAGGTCAACCTGCCGTTCATCGGACTGCTGGTGGCCACCTTGCTGATGGTCACCTACGTGCCGGCCATTCCATTGTTCCTGGTCGAGGTGTTCTACAAATGAGTGCTGACACCATCCTGGTCGAGCGTGACGGTTTTGTTGCCACCGTGGTGCTGAACCGGCCGGAGAAACTCAACGCCCTGACCAAGCCGATGTGGCAACGGCTCGGGCAGGTCATGCGCGAACTCTCCGGCGACGACACGCTGCGCTGCATCGTATTGCGCGGCGCCGGCGGCAAGGCGTTTGCGCCGGGCAACGACATCGCCGAGTTCGAGACCGAGCGCAGCAACTTCGCGCAAGGCAAGGCCTATGGCGCGATATTGCACGACGCGCTGGACGCGATCGACGACTGCCGGCATCCGACGGTGGCGCTGATCGAAGGCATCTGCGTCGGCGGCGGGCTCGAGATCGCCGCCCTGTGCGACCTGCGTATCTGCGGCGAAGGCAGCCGTTTCGGCGTGCCTATCAACAAGCTCGGCCTGGTGATGGCGCATGCCGAAATGGCGGCGCTGGTGCAGCTGGCCGGCCGCGCCGGCGCGCTGGAGTTGCTGCTCGAAGGCCGCATCCTGGATGCCCGCGAGGCGCTGGAGCGGCGGCTGGTGCACCGGGTCGTCGCCGATGCCGACGTGGCGACCGAGGCCTATGCGACCGCATCGCGCATCGCGGCTGGCGCGCCGCTGGTGGCGCGCTGGCACAAGCAGTTCCTGCGCGAGATCGAGGCCGGAACGCCACTGACCGACGCGCAGCGTGACGAAGGTTTCCGCTGCTACGACAGCGAGGATTTCCGCATCGGTTACCGTGCCTTCCTGGCCAAGCAGGCGCCGGAGTTCGTCGGGCGATGAACGCGGACGCCGGACACGAACAGGCGACCGGCCCGCTGGCCGGCCTGCGCGTGCTCGAACTGGCGCAGATCATGGCTGGCCCGAGTTGCGGCGCCTTGCTGGCCGACCTCGGCGCCGAGGTCATCAAGGTCGAGAAGATGCCCGGAGGGGACGACACGCGCCGGTATGCCGAACCCAGCGTGAACGGCGAATCCGCCGCGTTCATGATGATGAACCGCAACAAGCGGGCGATTGCGCTCGACCTGAAGACCGAGGCCGGACGGCAGGTGCTGCGCACCCTGGTCGAGAGCGCCGACGTGTTGACCGAGAACTACCGCAAGGGAGCGCTCGATCGCCTGGGCCTGGGTTTCGCGGCGCTGCAGGCCATCAATCCGGCGCTCATCTATTGCTCGATCTCCGGCTACGGCCGCACCGGACCATCGGCCGACAAGGGCGGCTTCGACCTGATCGCGCAAGGCGTGTCGGGGCTGATGAGCATCACGGGCGAGGCCGGTGGGCCACCGGTCAAGGTCGGCAGCCCGGTCACCGACATGAACGCCGGCATGCTGGCCGCGCTGGGCATCGTGTCGGCCTACGTGCACCGGCTCAAGACGGGCCGGGGGCAGTTCGTCGACACCTCGTTGATGGAGGCCGGCATCCACCAGACCGCCTGGCAGGCGGCAATCTTCTTCGCCACCGGCGTCTCGCCCGGGCCCGGCGGATCGGCCCATGTGCTGGCGGCGCCCTACCAGGCCTTTCCGACGCAGGATGGCTGGATCAACATCGGCGGCGCCAACCAGGCCAACTGGGAACGCATCGCGCGGCTGGTCGGCGCGCCGGAACTGATCGCCGATGCACGTTTCGTCGACAACAGCGCCCGCATGCGCAACCGCGACGAACTGGCACGCCTGCTGGGCGCGCACCTGCGCGAACGCCCGACCGCCGCCTGGCTGCGCGCACTCGACGAAGCCGGCATTCCGGCCGGCCCGATCCAGACCATCGGCGAGATGGCGGTGGACCCGCAGACCCGCGCCCGCGACATGGTCGTGGCACTCGAGCATCCGGTGGCTGGGCGCACGCAGGCGCTGGGCGTGCCGGTGAAGTTCAGCGCCACGCCGGGCAATATCCGCCGGCCGGCACCAACCTTCGGGCAACACACGCGCGAGGTGCTGCTCGAGCACGGTTTCTCGGAGGCCGAGATCGTCGCGCTGGCCGAAGGCGGGGCGGTGGCATTGGGCGAAGTGCCGCCGGCCTCTGTCACGGCCCCGGGCCCGGCGCCTTAGGCAACGCGGCTTGCCGGCGCGCGCCGGTTGCGCGCGCGACCGTGCGCGTCACACGTGCCGGGGCAACCACAAGGCCAGTTCCGGAAAGACGAACAGCACGACGATCAACACCAGCGGCGCAATCAGAAAGGGCAACACGCCGCGGAACATCTCCGGCAGCCCGATGCCGGGTGCCTGAGCCCGGATGACAAAGATGTTCATGCCCAGCGGGGGTGTCACCAGTCCGATCTCGATCAGGATGACGAGCAATACGCCGAACCAGACCGGGTCGTAGCCATTGGCGACCACCAGGGGCAGCAGTACCGGTACCGTGATCAGCACCATGCCGATGCCTTCGAGGAAACATCCGAGCGCCACGTAGAACATCACCAGCAACAGCATCACGACCCAGGGAGCAACCCCCAGCGCACCGATGCCTGCGACCAGCGCGGTGGCGATACCGGATTGCACGATGAAATAGGAAAAGATCGTCGATCCGAGAATGATCAGGGTCAGGTTGGCCGTGATCCGCACGGTGTCGCCGAAACAACCCACCAGGTGCCGGTAAGGCAGCCTGCGGCGCGCCCAACCGATGACGGCGGCGCCGGACGCGCCGACCGCTGCCGCCTCGGTCGGACTGAACCAGCCCAGGTAGATGCCGCCGAAGGTCAATACGAACAGCAGCGCCACGTCCCAGATGCGTATCAGGTCGCGACCGATGCTGCTGCCATCGGGCCGTGCCACGCGCGGCGCGATCGATGGTTTCATCCGCACCTGCACGGCGATGGTGACGAGGTACAGGACGGTCAGCACCAGACCCGGGATCAATGCCGCGGCGAACAGCTTGATGACGGACTGCTGCGCGATGATGGCGTAGATCATCAGGATCAGCGACGGCGGAATCAGGATGCCGATGGTGCCCCCCGCTGCGACGGCGGCCGTGGCAAACCCCGGCGCGTAACCTGCGCGCACCATCTCGGGAATCGACACCTTGCTCATGGTGGCGGCGGTGGCCACGGACGAACCGCAGACGGCGCCGAAGCCTGCCGACGCACCGATGGCGGCCATGGCCAGCGAACCCTGTCGTCCTGCGAAGCAGGCATTGGCGGCGCGGAACAGGTCGGACGACAGGCCGGCGGTGGTCGCAAATGCACCCATCAGCGTGAAGAGCGGAACCACCGACAAGGTATAGGCCGAGGCCAGCTCCAGCGGCACCGACCCGACGACCGCAGCGGCCTTGGTCCAACCTTCCAGGGCGGAGTAACCCACCAGTCCGATCAGGCCCAGGGCGGTTGCCACCGGCACGCGGCCCAGGATCAGCACCAGCAAGGCTGCGGCACTGAGCAGGCCAACCCATGCCGGGCTCATGCCGTGCCGTGTCGCAGGACACGCCTCAGGTGAAGTAGAAACTTGCCGAGCAGTACCACCACGGCCGCGGCGATCGACACCTCGATGGCAGCGAGCAACCAGTAGATCGGAATCGGCAGGTCGGGCTTGCGGTCGCCGAACTGCATTGCGTCGAGCATGGGTTGAATGCCGGTATATCCCAGCACCAGCAGGAACACCATGGTGGCAAAGGCCCCGGCAAGCTTGAGCAGCTCCAGGGCACGTGGCCCCACCACATGGTCGGCCACGTCCACGGTCACCTGCTCATCGCGCAGAAAACACTCCGGCAGTGCGAGGAACACCACCAGCACCAGGGTTGCCTCGACCAGATCGATGGACCCCTTGAGCGGCTTCGCCAGCAGATAACGCGTGAGCACGTCGGTGACGGTCCACACGGTCATGGTCAGCAGGGCCAGGCCCCCGACCCAGGTCAGCAAGCGGCTGGCCGCCTTGACGATGCCCTCCACAACCGTCACTTCGCAGCGTTGACGCGGGCGCGCAGATCGTCGTATAACGCCTGGGCCGGCAATCCCCGTGCCTGCGCCGCGTCGACGACCTGCTGCACCAGGGGCATGAGTGGTTCCTTGAAAGCCTGCTGCTCGGCCGCCGTCGGCACGACGATGGTTGTCTTGTTTGCGATGGCGTACGCACGTCCGGCAGCCTCGGCTTCGTCGTATTTGCCTCCGACGCGCCGGCCGGCCTCGATGCCGCTGTTGTCGTCGATCAGCTTGCGCAAGTCGGCGGGCAAGGATTCATACTTCTTCTCGTTCATGACCAAGGCAAATGACGCCGCATAGGCATTGAGTTCGGTGACGTGTTGCACGACCGGGCCCAGCTGAAAGGCCTGCAGGGCTTCGTAGTTGAAGGTCATGCCCTGTACCGTACCTTTCTCCAGTGCGTCCGCCAGTTCGACGGGTGCCACCGCTGCCGGCGTGGCTCCCCACTGCTCGATCATCTTCGACG
>CAXBDR010000083.1:0-17484 GCA_963974265.1 uncultured Rhodoferax sp. | reverse complement strand
CCAGTGGTCGCCGCTGCGAAACAGTCCGTCGGGGCTCGTGGCGCTGAATGCGACCAGGATGGCGTTCTCCAGGAACAGCCGGGTGCCGTCGGCCGGGATCACGATGTCGCCGTCGCTGCCCGCATCGTTCAGGTTGGCCACGGCGGTGCCGTCCTCGCGCCGCACCGCGCCGGACTGGTCCCAGCGCCGGACCCGGGTATTGCGCGCCGGGTCGGTCGCCTGCTGGGCGTCGGTCGGGAACAGGCCGGCCGGCAATGCGACGTCGAACGACAGGCTTCGGGCCGTCTCGTCCACGCCCCCGGCAACCCGGATGCGCCGCAACACTCCGGGCAGGCCATGCAGTTCCCGGTGGTCATCCGTGACCTCGACCCAGTCGCCATCGTGGAAGCGCAACACGTCGTCGCGCCCGATCGATTCGACCGTGACGCGGTCGCGCGCCGCGTTGACATGGCTGGCGCGCGAAGCCACGGTGGCGTTGTCGCGCGACCATTTGAACGTGGCCGTGCCCAGCGGCCCGCCGGTGTGGACCTGCACCCGGTACAACTGGTTTTCCAGTCCGCGGTAACCGGCCGCCGGTGGTACCCGGCAGGGGTCGGGATCGCCCGCCGGATCGCCGGTGCCGTTGCTCAGCCTGCCGGCCGATGGAGCCGTGGCCGCCGCCCAGCCCGGGATGTCGGCATCCGGCGTGGCGCAGCTGCTGTTGCCGACATCGGGCAGCAACTTCACCTGCCAGACGGTCTGCAGGCGGCCGGTGGTGTCTACCCCGACCGCCGGCTCGATCAGCCCGGGGTCTTCGACCGAGGTCACGTCGCGTTGCCAGACGTCCAGGTACACCAGGTGCGGCCCGCCGGACGGCAATGCCGGGGGCGCCGGGTAATACGGCTGATCGGCATACGTTGGCTCCGTGGTTCCGGTCGGCGTGGCCAGGCGCGGGTCCCAGCCCGCAGGTGCGCCGCCATGGTTTTCCGCCAGCAGGCCGTCGACATAGATGCGGCCCAGGCCGATGCGCAGCTCGCCTGCGACCGCGTCGATGCGAAATCCGTCGGGCGTGGTGCGCGGCACGACGGTGCCGCCAAACGTATCCAGTGTTCCGGCCTGGATGCGCCGGGCCAGCTGGGCCACCCATTCGTTCCATTCGGCGTCCAGCTGGACCCGGCCCTGCTGCATCACCAGGCCGAAGAAGTCCTTTCGGGCGTCGAACCGTACGCGGCTCAGATCGAAACTCATGGTGTGGCCTCCTTCACGATGCGTAGAAAATGCCGGCCTGCAACCCGACCCGCAGGTATTCGGCGAGCCGGATGCCCAGGTTGGATTCGCGCTGCGGGCCAAAAAGGTGATGGAACACGCCCATCTCGCTCTCGTCGTCCGCGCCGCGCCGGATCTCGGCGGGCGTTGCGGTGGTGAGTTGCCCATACGCCGGCGTGCCGTAACGCAAGGACGTGAAACGGGGTGCGATGCGCCGCGCGTCGCCCGCGGATGCGGGCTGGCAGCGATGCCGTGCCGGCACGATGGATTCGAACGGCAGCCACGAGAACCGCACGCAGCCGACCTGCTTGCGGGCGCTGCGTACCGGCACGGGCCAGCTGTCCGTGTCCGCCAGTGCGGCATGCAGGATGCTGTTCGATATCAGGCCGATCTCGCTGGCGTGGACCTTGCCCACGACCGTGCATGCAATCAGCGACAACACGCCGCCGGCCGACACCTCGTCCGCGCCGGCAAAGGCCACGGCCTCGCGCGCGCTTGCGTCGACCAGGCTGTCGCTGGCGCGCACGCTGGCGCGTTCATGGCACAGGATGCCGCCCACGATGCAGCGATCGATGTCGGTATCGAGATCGGCGATGGCCAGCAGCAGGCTGGGCGCGCCGGGCTGGGTGGGCGTTGCGTCCGGTTGCAGGCCGATGCCGGGCACCAGCGTGCAATGCGTCAGTTGCAGCCGCGCCAGCGTATTGCCGGCCACGTCGGGGACCTGCAGCGGGGCGCCGGTGATCAACAGGCCGTTCAGGATGCAGGCGCTGTTCGTGCCGCCCGTGATGCGCAGGCCTGCCAGATCAAGCACCGGCCGGCGGCCGTTGACGGCGCGGATCTCCACGCTGCCTTCGTCAGCCACGCCGATGTCCAGTGTCTCGGCATAACGACTGCTGTCGGTGATCTCGATCACGCCGTTGCCGGCGATGGCGGCCAGCGCCGCGGCCAGCGTGGCATGGTCGTCCGGTACCCGCACCGTCGTGATGGCGGGTGCCGACAGGCTGTCACCGCGTTCGTATTCACCGCCGCCGATCCCGGCGGAAAACCCCTCGCGCCAGCTCAGGCGGACATCGGCCGGGTCGGGTGCGTCGGCCGGCAAGGCGATACGTCCGAGCACAGGGTCGATGGCATACAGGCCATCGGGCGGCGGGCTGTGCGCCCAGCCGGCACCATCGTCGCCGAGATGGCAGATGCGGATCCGGTCGCGTTCGATCGTCGTGCCGTCGACCTGGAGCAGCAGCCCCGGTTCCGGGTTGTCCTGCGCCGCGCCGGCGCTGGCGCGTTCGCCGTAGTGGCGCTCCAGCTGCTCGGACAGGCGCCGGCGCGACAAGGGCCAGGGCACGTTGTCGGGTTCGGCCAGGTGCCGGATGTCCTCTTCGGCGCGGGGCCGGTTGTACAGCGGCAGGTCGTGGTTGAGCGGGCTGGCCCGGTAGCGGCGGGGCGCGGCGCGATACGCCGGCGACTCGCGGTGGGCAAAGGCCTGGATGCGCCACAGGTGCAGGCCCACGTTGGGGATGTTGTGACGCCCGCGGCGCGACGCGATGTGGCGCACATCGACGGTGCGATTGGCGGTCTCGAACGGCGTATCGATCCATTCCAGCGTGCTGCCGCGGCGCAGGTCGGGCGATTGCAGGTTGTGCGCCCGCACATGGATCATGCTCTGCGTCGTGCACAGGCGCTGGAAATACTCGACGGCGCGGGCATCCCAGTTCGTCACGTCGCGCGCCAGCTGCTCCAGCACCAGCGCCGTGCCCTTGCGCCGGCGCAGCGCAATCGTATGGGCCACCTCGGCGCGCGGGCTGGCCAGCGCGGGCACGTTCTGGTGCAGGCTGCGGTAACCGATCAGGTCGCCGATGTAGGGCACGACCTCATCGGCGCAGGTCTCGATGAACAGGTCGTCGCGCAGCTGGTCGAGGTGCTCGTCGGCCACGGCGATCTGCTCGGCGAGCACGGTCAGCAGTTCCTCCAGGGGACCACGCTCGAGTCCGGCCGCGGCCGCCAGCTCGGCATCGCGGATGCGGTGGATCGCCGGCAGCAATTCGTACAGGGTAGGGGTGTCCTGATTCATGGTCCTATCCTTCGCCTCGCGTGCTGCGGTTCATGCCATCACCTCCAGCTCGATCGGTGTGTCGGCCAGCGTCAACAGCTCGGCCGCCTGCGGCAGCGCCGTGAGCGAAGGCGTCGGCAGCCGCGCGAACAGGCGTGGCACGACGACGGGGCCCTGGCCGGGACGGTGCAGCCGCGTGACCTGGACCGCCATCACGCCGGCAACGCCTTGCGCCACGGCGGCGACCTCGTCGACCGATACGGTCTGGCCGAACGCCCGTCGGGCGAAGCCGAAATGCGTGCGCATGCTGGCGTCGATCGCCGCCAGCACCGCATCTCCTTCGTAGTCGTCCTGCACCTTGACGGTCAGCCGGCAGGTGAAACGCGTATCGACGTAGTTGGCCAGTCGCAGGGGTACCAGCGGGTCGCCATAGGTCGACAAGGCCTCGCGCAGATGCGTGTAGGTGTCGCTGGTCTCGGGAACCGCAGCGCCGTCGATGCCCGCGATGGTCAGGAACACCCCGCGTGCCGGACCGTGCGGCACCCACAAGGCGTGCGCCTTGTCGATGCCGGCAAAGGCGCGCGCGACATGCGCGTAGTCGTCGATGGACACGGCGCGGTCCAGCGTGAGCACGGTCAGTGGCGCGTTCTCGCGCGCCCGCTCCAGCGTCTCGGCGTCTTCGCCACCGGTGGCGGCCTGCGGATTGTGCGCGGCCGTCACGCCCAGCGGGCGGCTGAGCAGGGTCGTGATCGCATCGGCCGCGACGTTGCCGGCCACTCCCAGGCCCTTGCGGTAACGTACCCGCAGATTGGCCGATCCGCTGGGCAACCGTGCGCCCTCGACGCCGTCGCCGAACAACAACCGGGTCTTGCCGTCGTCGTCCTGCAGCGTCTCGAATACACGGGCTGTCGGCGCGGCGCCATGCAGCGTCGGCACTTCCTGCCAGGCCACGTCGTTGACCCGCAGCACGAGTGTCGAGGCCCGTCCGCTGGCGGTCGCGGCACTGACGAAGGTCAAGGGCGCCTGCGCCAGGTCGAATTGCGCGTTGGCCACGCGGCCGTCGCCGCTGCCCAGCAGCGCCTCGACCGTCTCCCCGTGCGTGGCCGGCGCGACGTTGGCGTTGCAACGGGTCAGGCGCCGGTGGTAACAGTGGCGGGTGCCGGTGGCAAGCGTCAGCACGGTGCGCTCGCGAGTCTGCACGACGGCGTCGTCCCCATTGGCCAGCAGGACGATTTCCGCCAGCTCCGGATCGTCGTCGCGGGGCTCGGCCAGCACGATGTCGTTGCCGCGCACGGTCACGACGCCTGTCCGGCCGTCGCGATCCTGCAGCCGCAAACGCATGCGCACGCCGGACTGCCCGATGGCCGAGACCAGGGACTGCGGATCGAGATAGTGGGGTGTGCTTCCGATCAGCCGGACCGGGGGCTCGACCAGGACCAGCGCGTCGCCTTCGGCCAGGTTGCGCACGACCCCGTCGTCGCTGTTCCAGGACAGGTTCGTTGCACCGCGAGCGATTGCAATGCGCTGGGGTTTGCCCCGCAAGGCCAGCGCCTGTCCGGGCCGCAGATCGTCGACCAACACATCGAGTGCAATCTGCACGCCATAGACCGGCATGTCCAGGGGCATGCGTGCCAGTTCCAGCTCCTCGCTCTGGACATGCACGGCCAGCGCGCGCACGGCATGCTCGAATTCGGAGGGCAGCCGACCCGCGGGCAACTCGCCGCTGAGATGCAGTCGCGTGGTCTGGCCGGACAACAGGTACTCGGCCCGGCTCGCGCTGGCGGACTGCGTGATCCGGTACAGCTCGATGGAGCCGGGCACCGACAACAGGGCCCAGCCGCCGGCGACGACGGCGTCGTTGGCCGGAAAGATGTCGATCGCATCGGGCGATCGCAGCAGCGGCGCGCGGCGGCCCGACGTGGTCGTGATGCTGCCGACGATGGCGCGGTCGATCTCGGCGATGATGCTCTGGTGCGCCGACAAGGCACCGACGCGCGGGGCCTCGAGCAGTTCGTCGGCACCGTCGACCAGTGGCAACAGTTGTTCGGCGATCGTGAATGGAGTCTGCAGCAGTTCCGGCATGCGCGCCGCGACCTGCGCCAGCACACTGCCCGCCGCCGGCGCGTCGATGGGGCTGCCACCGGCGCGCGCAACTCCTGCGGCCGCGAAGTGGCGCGCCACCTCGGCCATGGCCTGGGGTGTCGACGGCGCCAGGCCCGGCGGCAGGTTGCGTGCGATGGTCACGGCAGCTGCCACCAGCGCCGCCGTGTCGGCCGCCGCGGCCGCGCCCAGCGTCGCGATGGCCGCACTGCGCGCACGCTGCTGCAGCAGCATCGCGGAGGTGCCGATGCCGTCCAGTGCGTCGACCGGGTTCAGTGCGGTGGCCGCGCCGGTGATCGTTCCCTGGGCATGCGTGGCCAGGCTGCTCATCTGGCTCTTCACGTTGTCCAGGATCGTCAGCGGGTTGTCGATCGTGTCCTGCAGGCTGTCGATCAGGTCCTGCGTTTGCTCGGCCACCTTGTCGGCGGTCAGCTTGGCGATATCCGCCATGCCGTCCATGCTCTGGCGCGCCATCGCCATGGATGCGTCGGCGACCTGTCCGCCGGCCATGACGATGCCCGCGCCCGCGGCGGCGGCCTTCTGCATCGCCATCGTGGCCGCGCCGTGTGCCGCGCCGTGTGCCGCGGCGACGATGTCGTCGATGGTGGCGGCGAGTACCGACGATTCCAGTGCCGCATTGCCGCTGCGGCGTTCGGGATACAGTGGCGCCCGCACGTTGAAGTCCGGCCACTCCTCGGTATCGCCCGGGCGCAGCAGGTTGTCGACGCTGGCAAGGCCGATGTAGTCGGCCTTCATGTCGTCCGACAAGGCGCGCCAATCGGGCGCATTGGCGCCGAACGCGGCCGTCTTCTTGCGGAAGGTGAAGATGCGCACCGACTCGCCAGCCGGCAGCACGAACGGCCGGGCGTGGCCCAGGCCGGTCTGCCAGCGCACCTCGGTCAGCCTGCGGTCGACGTCGAGCCGGAGCTGCGTGATCACCCGCACATCCCAGCGTTCGTTGGACGGGTCGTCGGCATGTTCGGCGCCGACGATGAGCAGTAGGTCGCCGACCTCCAATTGGGTGTCCAGGCCCGCCAGCCACAGTTGCCGGTCGCCGAATGCCGGGGCGCGGGCTTCGTCCTGCTGCACCGGGATCGCATTCCACGCCGCGCGGGCCGGCGTTGCGACCACGGTCTCGAAGTTCTGCGCCTTCTCGTCCTGTCCCGGCACGCTTTGCACACGGGTGCCCACCGGGATCACGATCGGCGCGGTCGGCGCGCCGGGCATGCTTTGCAGCGTGAAGGCCAGGTGGGTGCTGGCGGCCACGCCGGGCGCCAGCTCGTAGCCGATCAGCCGTGCCATCTCGCGCACCGACAGGCGTTCGGTGGCGGTGCGCAGGTAGTGCTCCTGCGCATACCGTTCGGTGTAGAAGCCCAGCACGTCGAGCGAGCAGGCCAGCGCATCGCCGATGGCGAGCGTGAAGTCGCTGGCCTCGCGCGTGCCCAGCGCGGCCAGCGCCGGATGGTCGGCGCTCGACAGCCGTGCCTGCATCGACGCGACGAAGTCGCCGTGGTGTCCCATGCGGTAGGCGATCTGCGACAACGCGGGCGGATTGCTTATCCGTTGCGGCGTCACCGCGTCGACGCCGGCGCAGCAATCGCAGTCGGCCTGGTTGGACGGGCGCTGGGCGTTCATCATTTGCCTCCGTGCAAGCTGAGCCGGAGCACGCCGTGCTCGGGGAAATTGGGATCGTTGTCGAGCCGGGCGATCTCGAGCCGGCCCAGCGGCATGAAGCCGTCGGCGAGCGGCGCCGGGTCGTCCTGTCCCTGGCGCTGGAAACGCGTCACCTCCACCGAGTCCACGCCCGGCACCGAACGGGCGGCGGCATACAGCGGGCTCAGGAACACGGTCTGGCCGAAGCTGAAGTTGTCGGGGTGGAACAGTCCGCGGGTGCCGTCCTTGCGCACACGGCTACCCAGCACGTCCAGCAGCGCCTGGCGCACATGGCTGCGGAAATGGCCCGGGTCGACACAGACCATCAGGTCGATCGCCAGCGACACGTAGACCGGGTTGCCGATACGCACGTCGTGGCCGGCCATGCGGTAGCGGTCCAGGTGTTCGACGGCGGTGGCGGCGAATGCGTCGTCCACCGGTTCGCCGTCGTCGCGATCGACGGTGACGAACACCGTGTGCCAGCTGCCGGTCCAGCGCATCCCGGCGGCGGCGCGTTGCGCACCCTCCAGCCGTTCGGTGACCTCGGCGTAGTCTGCCGGGGTGACGGCGCGCTCCTGCGTGCGAAACGCCTGCGGCGCATGGCGGCGCACCTCGGCGGCCGATTCCGGCTGCAGGCCGCCGCGGGCGGGCAAGGGGTTGGTGACCGAGACGATGCGGCCGTCGAGTGTCACCGCGTGCGCGATCGCATCTGCGCCGACATTGCCGAGTGTTCCGTTGCCCACGCGGTAGCGGGCCGTGAACGCCGTGCCGGCGTCGGGCCGGCGCCCGTGCCGGTCGTCGCCGAACCTCGGTTGCATGCCACCACGATCGTCGCTCTCGAGGACGAAGTGCGTATCGCCCGCGCCGCTGGCCAGCAGGTCCCGCCGCGCAGTCCAGGTCTCGTTGTGGCCACCGAACATGCCGTCCAGCGCGATGGCCGGGATGGCGTCGCCGACGCGCCATGCCAGAGCCGCGCTGGCCGATGCGTCCGGATCGAACAACACGCGCTGCTCGCGCCGCACGCCGAACGCGATGCTGCTCTTGCGCACCGTGCCCTGCCGCGTCACCGGGCCGAGCGCCAGGGACGGGGCGAACCGGGGCGGAAGTGGAATGGGTGCCGCACGCGCGCATCGGGCGCCGGTCGGTGCCGGGAACTGCAGTCGTGGCGGGGGCACGGCGCCGAGCGACTCGCCGTCCACGCTGTGGCCGTGATCGACCAGGATGTTGTTGCCCAGCGCGATGCTGACGTCGTCGATCAGCAGCGCACCATGTTCCGCGTCGGTCTCGGCCGACAGGCACAACGGGAATGGCAAGGCGTCGCCGGCATGCCAGCGGATCTCGGTGATGGGGCCGGTGTCGAGCGGGTCGGTCAGCGGGTCGGTGCCGTCGAAGGCGCGGACATGGATCAGCCGCACCGCATGGCGGTGCGACGGATCGGCATCTTCCGGCGCACCGGTGAGCGGCCCGCGCACCTCCTGGAACACCAGCACGTCGCCCGCGGCCAGGTCGGGCCAGTGTCCGCGCAGCGTGGCCTGCGTCGCGCCGACGGCCAGGCAGCAGCGGGTATCGCCCCAGGCGTGAAAACGGAAGTCGTTGTGTTCCTCGCGCAGCGTGGCCGTGTGCATGGGTTCGAACACCAGCGGGGCCGACGCCATGGCCGTGCGCTCGTCGCTCGAGGCCGGTGTGATGCGGTCCGGCACGCCGGTTACACGCGTCAGCAGGCGCAGATCGCTTGGCAACGGGAACGCGGCGCCGCCCACCTCCAGGTGCAGCCAGGCGCGTGCGTTGCAGCCTTCGTGCATGGCATAGTCGACCAGCAGCGCATGGCGGCGCAGGCTGCTGCGCTGGCGCGCGGTGTGCAGGTAGGCCTCGGTGGCGATTGCGTCGAGTCGGTAGTGCTGCAGGTCGCCGACATAGGCGATCAGTTCGGCCAGCGTCGTGGCCAGGTCGGCCGGGCTGCGGTCGCGCCAGCCGGGCATCCGTTGCGTCAAACGGTCGATCACGAGGCGGCGCAGGCTGGCGTAGTCGCGCGCCAGGTAGTGGATGTCGGGAGGCGGCGCCGGCTCCTGCGCACAGTCGTTGCGGGGCGCGCAGTCGAAGTCGCTGGGGCACTCGACCTTGAACGCGAACTCCACACAGGACAGGCGCGGGTCGAAATCGGGCAGTGGATGGTCGGTGTCCGGGCCCTGCGCCAACTGCAGGCGATAGGTTGAGAAGTCACCGGCCACATCGGTGCGCACCAGCAGTACCTGGTCTGCATCGGGCAAGGCGGTGAAGAACGCCTGTTCGGCCGGGCTGGTGACGGTGGCCGGCGGCGCACTGGCGATGGCGATCCATTCGACGCCGATGTGCCGGATCCGTTCGCCACCACCGATGCGCAGGTTGTCGACGGTCAGTCCACCGGGCGCCGACTTGAGCAGCCGGACCATCAGCGTGCGCTGGCGCGGGCTGCCCGCGGGCGCGTCGAGGTCGAGCACCTCCAGGTAGTCGATGCCGTTGAGCGTGGCATGGGCGTCGACGGCTGCGCGGCGCCTGTCGTCGCAGCAGGTATAGGTATTGCTGCTCACGGCGCGGTCCTCCGGGCTGCGCACCGCGGATCTGGCGTGGGTGCGGATCGGCGTGTCATGTGCCTGCTCCTTGCACGAACTCCTGGCGCTCGCGCATGTCGGTGCGCCGGATCACGTATTGCACGGTGACGTAGAGTGCCGCGTCGACGGCGCGCACCTCGACGGTCTCGACCGTGATCAGGTCCGCCAGCCACTGCTGCAACGCGCCCTGCACCAGGAACTGCGTGGTGGCCGCCAGCTCCGGGCTGTTCGGCGCGAACACCAGCTGGCGCAATCCGCTGCCGAAGTCCGGACGCATGACCCGCTCGCCCGGGGCGGTGAACAACACCTGCTCGATCAGGCCGCGGATCCAGCGCGCCTCGTCCGCGTCGCGGGTGCGGCCGCGGCCGTCGAACTGGTAGGGGAAAAACACGCGTTGCGTCATGTTCAGCTCCCGATCACCCGTGTCTGCGCCGCCACCGGCAACAAGGGCGTGCCGTTGGGCGCGCACACCGCCTGGCTGTCCATCAGCACCAGCGGCTGGCCATTGGACATGACGCGCGTCGCTGCCACCACCCACTGGCCGGTCACGCACGGGACCGGGCTGCCCGATACGTTGAACGGGCAACCGGCCACGGTGTAAGGCGCGGTCATCGTGACCGTCGGCTGCCCGCCGACCAGCACGCGCGGGTTGGGGGCCGTGGGCATGGCGCTGCCGCCGTGGGCACACAACACGGTGGCGCCGACGTGGAGCAAGGGGCCGGGCATGTCAGCAGACTCCTTGCGTGGCGAGGCCCACGGCGCGACCGTGGGTGCATCGGGGGGCGGAGTGCGGGTCGGTCATGTCATACCACCGTGAGCGCGCCGTTGTTGACGGTGACGGTCGGGCCGACCAGCGTGATCGCCGCGCCCTTGCCGTTCTGGATGTAGATGCCGGTGTCGTTGACGATCAGCGTCGCGCCGGTAGCGCTCTTGATCATGATGCCGCCGGTCGGGCCCGGCAGGTCCGAGATGGTGATGCCGTTCTGCAGCGTGGTCTGCAGCGTCAGCGCCTGCACGCCCGGCGGCGTCTGCAGCGCCATCGCCGGCACCTCGGCGGCACTGCCCCAGAAGCAGCCGGTCCAGATCGGAAAGTCGGCGTTGCCCTGTTCGAACTCGACCCAGACGCCCGAGCCGATCATCGGCAGCGCGAACATGCCGTTCTGCAGGCCGGCCACCGGCACGCAAGGCATGGCCCAGCTGGCCGGCGCCAGGCCCGCGACGTCGGGCACCTGCACCTGCAGCCGGCCCTGCTGCATCGGATCGACGTTGTTCAGCACCATGCCGCGGTACTTGCCGAGGTAACGCTCGGTCATGCCGGTACCACCGGGGTGATCGACACGAGACCGTTGCGTGTCAGGTTGAAACTTTGCTTGATCTCGCCGCGCTTGAGCGTGCTGGTGACGCTCTGCACGTAGTACAGGCCGTCGTAGGCGACACCGGCGCCCCGCACGCCGACCAGCTTGCGCGCGCGCAGCATGCGGCCGTAACGCAAGACGTCCAGGCTGCCGGTGGCGGTGACGGCGTCCTGCGATTGGCCAGCTTCGGCCAGCCCCTTGGAGATGGCTTGCATCGGATTCATCTTGGCGGTGTCCTTCATCACCTTGAGGTTGGCCAGCGGCGTCGGCAGCAGGCCCAGCGGCGGTTGCAGCGGGTTGAGGTTGGGGATCGGAATCGGGATCGGCACCCGGGGGAGCTGGTTCTGGATGAACACGATCGGCAACACGCCCTTGCTCGGGTCGAAACTGAAGTTCAGCGACTCGACGTTGGTGTGGGCGTCCATGTCGATGTTGAGCGCCGGCTGCGGAATGCCGACCTTGATCTCCGGTCCGAAATACGCGATGTTGGTCATCGGCACCTCGCCCGGCTCGATGTAGAACACGTGGCCGACTTCCTGCGCCATCTGCTGGATATAGGCCAGGTCGCTGCCTTGTTGCGCCGGAATGCGCTCGACCGGGATAGGCACGTCCGGGAAAAACGACGGGATCGGCATCGGAATGATGCCGAACGCCGCGTATTTGGCGCAGATCAGCGCGAATCGCGCCTCCACCGGCATCGCAGGATACGGCAGGCCGCTGAAATCGATCAGGCCCATCACCTTGGTCAGGTCTTCGCCGGTCACGGTGATGCTGCCGGGCTGGCCGTTCTGCCCGGCCTGCACTTCGACGTTGGTGACGACGCCGTCGAACAGCGGCTGGGGCCGCCCGCCCAGCGTGACGATCAGCACCACGCGCAGCGGTGGCGTGCCCACGCTGGTGTTCTGGCCGACCGCGATCAGGAAGATGGTGTTGAGCTCGGACTTGCTGGTGACCTTGAACTGCAGCTGGAACCCGCTGGCGCCGCCCGCGGCCGTGGTCGCGGTGACCGTGTCGAGTGCGTCGATCATCATCGCCGGCACCGGGACCGGAATCACCGGGCCGATCAGCAGCGACAGATGCACGGCATTAGTCATCGGATGCTCCGGGTACACCCTGGGGCAGGGTGATGCGCAAGCGCTGGCCGACCGTGTCTGTCAGGGCGTCCGGGCGCATGGCACCATTGCCGTCGCACAGCCGCCAGTATTGCTGGGCGTCACCCAGGAAATGCGCGGCGAGGTTGTCGATGCGGTCGCCGGCGCGCACGCGGTATTCCTGCTGCGTGGCGAACTGCTCCGGTTGCGGGATGAAGCGCCGGCGCACGTACACCACCGGTTCGCCATCGGCGCGTTGCCACTGGGCGGTGTCGAGCCCGTGGTAGCGGCTGTCCGGTGCAAACGCCGGTGCGCTCAGTGCGTTGGCCTGCATGAAGGCCTTGAGTGGATCCGTCATGGCAGACCTCCTATGCCCAGGGCATCGAAACCAAAGGTCGCGGCCTTGGTGGCGAGCCTTTCGCGTGATTGCAGATAGGCCATGAACAGGCCGCCACCCTTGTGGTCGAAGCCCAGGTCGTCGACCGACAACACGCGCAGGCTCAGGTTGACCTTGGCGTTGATCGGGTTGAGCGCCGGATCGAAGGCCTCCTCGGAGATCGAGAACTCCGTCACCCGCACCGGTGCGATGCGGTTGGCGCCCCAGACGAACAGCGCCAGCGCGGACTCCATCGGCGCGATCTCCAGCGTGCCGGATGCGGCCAGCGCTTTGCCCGCCAGAAGGTCGCCGGCACTCGGGTTGATCAGGGACTCCAGCACCGCCAGGTGCGGCGCGATGCCGGCGGCGACCGTGTTCGCGTTCTGGCCGGGAAACTCCAGCTGGTCGGCCGCGTCGATATCGGCCTCGAGCCGGAAGGTCTCGATCGCCGGTCCCTTGAGCCGCAACGCCTCGGAACGCTCGGCGCCGTCGCCGGCGCCTTGCACCTGCAGCGAGCGCGAGAGTTTCTCCGGGTTGTATTGCAGCGCGATCACGCGGCGCACCTGGGCCGTCTGCGGATCGACGAGCACGATGCCGCCCTTGACGATGCGGGGGAATTGGCTGTAACCGCTCATCATCGATTCCTAGAAGTGCAGCCGCAACGCGCCGCCGATGAAGTTGGCCGGTGGCAGCGCACCGGGCGACGGCGGGGTGTCGGGCGTGGTCAGCTGGCCCTGGGCGCCGAAATCGAAACTCGCCACCGGCACCTCGCGGCACGGCGCGCCGACGCGTTCGATCTCGGAATGCACGTTGGCAATGGCCGAGGCCACCTCGGCAAGACGCGCATGCGGCGCAAAGGTGCGCGAGACCTCGCTCGCCTCCGGGTCCGGCGCCGGCGGAGTCTGGACCGCCTGGATCGCGTCGCGCAGGCGCGTGCCCGCCGCCGTCAGCGCGGAACGTGCCGCCTCGGGATCCACGGCCCGGCAAACAGTGCGTGTGGTCTGCACCGTCAGCCCGGCGGCGCCCCGGCCCTCGGTGGTGATGCTGGCGTTGGCGATGATGCGCACATGCGGCACCGCATTGATGGTCACGCTGAACGAGAATTCGCTCGGGCTGGCATTGAGCGCGAACACCACGCGTTCGGCGCCGGAAAACGGCACCGGCAGGCGCAAGGCGAGCGAGGCCGGCAGGTCGATCGTCACCGCGGCCGCGCCGAGGCTGAAGGCGATGGTGGTCGACGGCAAGGACAGGCCGCCACCGGCGGCGGGCGCGGGCGCGGCCGTGCCGCCGGTTGCCGGTGTTGCACCCGGCGCACGTCGCGGGCCGGGGGCGGTCGGCCCGGGTGGGGCGGCCGGCAAGCCGTAATGGGGGGTCAGGCAGGGGTTGCCGGCGACGAGGCCGACCGTGCTCACACCGGGATGGCAGGCGTGGAAGGCGCGCAGCAGGCGTGACGGGCTCACCGTCTCGGGTGCGCTGAAGCTGAGCCGGCACAGTCTGGCGATGTCGCATGTCGCTTCGGCCATCGACGCCTCGAATCCGGCGTCGTCGTCGTCGGTGCCGGGTTCCGGATCGCGCGACAGGGCCAGGCTCGCGGCACTGATATGCGGCATCGGCGCCGCGCCGTCGATGCCGCCGGCGGCGCGGCGCGCCTCGGATTCGCGTTGTGCCGTACGCAGGTCGGGGCCGCCCGGTCCGCGTTGCTGCACCGTGTGGGCCAACTCATGCGCGAGCAGGCTTCGACCGGCGGGAGTCCCCATCGCATCCGCGTCGACCCCCGGGCCGAGCACGATGTGCTGGCCGACGGTGAACGCGCGCGCCGCCATCTGACGCGCGGCCTGCGTGGCCGCCGATCCGGTATGCAGGCGCACCGGGCCGAGGTCGCGACCGAAGCGTTGCTCCATGAACGCGCGCGTGTCGTCGTGCAGCGGACGGCCGGCACCGCGCAGGGCCGACGCCACCGCGTCCGGCAGGCGCAGGCCTTGGGGCGATGCCGGGCGAGCGGCAAGGCAACTGCAACGTGTCATGCCGATGCTCCTGCGAAACGTGTCGGCGTCCAGTGCGTCCGATCCTCCAGCGCCAGGTAATACGCCGGGCCGAATTCGCGACTGCTCTCGAGTGGCCGGATCCCGCGGCACCGGACGATGCGATCCGGCTGCGTGCGCCTGTGCGCCTGGGCCACGGTCAATACCAGGCCGAGCGGGCCGTACAGATACTCGTGCGCGTAGGCGTCGGGCAGGTCGATCTCGTGCGCCAGCACCGCGGTCGGCTCGGGCAAGGCCGCGAGCACGGTGGCGTCCGGCGGGCGGACGGTCTGCACCATGATCGCGCGCGCGCCGCGCAGCCAGACATGCAGTCCGCCCGCAGCGCCATCGGTGCGATAACACCGGTGCAGTGCCGGGTAGGCGCCCAGCATCTCCTCGCGCAGCGCGTCGGGCGCGCCGAACAGCGCATCGAATTGCGCAGCCGAGGCCTGTGGCAGACCGTGCCATCGTGGCAGGTCCAGCCGCAGCAGCGGAGCCAGCGCGTGGCGCAGGTTCAGCATGTTCATGGCGGCAGCCCCGCAAGTTCTGGTCGGCCAAGGAAATAGGCGGCTCGAAAGTTGTCGTCGTGCACCCGGTTGCGGATATCTTCCGCGCCACTGCCGGCCGATCCGTATCCGATCGTGGCCGCGACCGGCGCCGGGCATGGCGCACCGGTCACGCCGGTCTCCAGCGTGGTCTTGAATGCGGCATCCGCATTGGCCTTGGGCACGATACGGTCGTTGAACAATTGCACGCCCAGCACTTCGGTGAAACCTTCGCGGATGACCTGCGGAAATGCAACGCGACCGGCGGTGGCGACGAAGTCCGGGTGCACCAGCGCATGCAGCACCTCATGGCACACGGTGTCGATGCCGGCCCAGTGGTCGGCGCAGGCACTGTGCCGGTCGGCGTCAAAGTCGGTGACCAGGCCGATGCGGGTCGCGCTCCCGGTTCCGCTTTGCCGGCCAGTGTGCTGGATCAGCCGGTCCACGATAGGCGCGACGGCGGGATCTGCCTCCATCGTCGCGACGATGCTGGCGAGTTCGGCACGGTCCGTGGCGCGGGTCGATTCGAAATGCACGTCGGCAAAGATATTGGCATCGTTGACGATGGACGACGTGGTGTCGCTGCGCCCGATGATCTCGGCCCGGTTGGACAGATAACCCCGGCGTTGTGCTGGGTTCGGTGTCAGTGCACCGACGTCGAAGATGTTGGCCGACGCATGCCACGCCGGTTGCAGGTCGTACAGGTTGCCGATGGCGGCATCGGCATAGGGCGCGAAGAAGCTGCGCGCCTCGGTTTGCACGACATCGCCAATGGCCTGGAATGCCGACAAGGATCGTGTACCGACATTGGCCCGGCCAGCGGGATCGAGCGTGGTCAGCAGATGGGTCAGGGCCGGCGGCAGACGCGCGTTGAGTGCCGCGACGTCGAGCGGATCGCCAATCGCGCCGGTGCTCGGTGGAGGGTTGACGATGGTGTCGATGGCCGAGAGATCGGGATCGACGGGTGCGCTCAGGCGCTGCGCCTGCGCGGTCTCGGACCAGCCGGAGACACGCATGGCCTCGCGCACGAATTCGTGGTCAGGATCCGGTTGCGGGACATGCAGCGCGCTCGCGGCATGGTCGACCAGGCGCTGGGCCGCAACGCCCGGATCCAGGGTGCTGGCCGCTGCGATGTTGTCGCTGACCAGGGTCAATGCAAACATCAGCCATTTCTGCGCGTCGGCTGACAACGCGCGAATCGCGGTTTCCTGTGCGGCGGGCGGCGGCGCGCCCGTGAATGCGGTGATCTGGCCGATCGCATGGTCGGCCTGGTCCGCATCCGGTATCAGCACGACAGGGCCGTAGTTGATCGTGATCGACAGCGCCCCCTGCCGAATGACAGCCCGCTGCACGGTGCGGGGCGACGCAGCGGACTGCTGAACCACATGCGCCAGTTCGTGTGCCAGCAAGGCCTTGCCGGTCCGGCTCAGCGGATCGTATTGGCCGCTGGCGAACACCAGGGCATGGCCGACGGTATAGGCCTGGGCCTGGACCTCACGCGCCGAACGCGCCGCCAGCGCATCGCGGTGCACACGCACCTTGCCGAAGTCGTGGCCGAATCGCGGTTCGAAGAAGGCGCGGGTCGCCGGCGTGAGTGGTTCACCGGTGCGGGACAGTGTCTGGTGCACGCTTGCGGGTGCGGCTGCATGGTGGGCCGCGGTCGGAACGCTGCTGCGCCGCGTGAGGGAGATCGGTGCGTCGCGCGCGGATTCGGTGCGCGCGACGTCCGGGCGCAGCACCCGGGCCGCCGCCCGGTCGGCCTCGATCTCGAGCGGGTCGTCGCTGGCCCCGATGGCCAGGCGGGCTTGCAGGCCGTGCATCTGGTCTCGCTGGCAGTCGTCGCACTCGCCCGTCAGTTCCGATGCGGCCTGACCGCAGGCGCATCGGCGCTGCAGCAGCACCGCGCCGGTGTCGCCCGCTGCAGGGGTGTTGGCCTGCATTGCCAGCGCCCGGGTCATCGCGCCACCCCCTTGACAATGTGGCCGGCGATCGCCCGGCCGGCCAGCAGCCCGTCGCCCGGTGCCATCGTCACCGGTGCGGCACGCACACGCGCCTGATCACCCGTGGCAAGCAGCGTCGTCGTGGCGCCGGGGAGCGACAGCAGCCGTTGCAGTTCGACCTGCAGTCCCGCCGACAGGGCCTGCGCATCGGTGCGATCGATGCCGTTCAGCCCCAGCCGGTCCACGTGCAGTACGACGCGTTTCATCGGAGTGCCTCCGTGTTGCGCTTCATGTCCAACCCCGGGTTTCCGCATCGGAGGGGGCCTTCTCGCGCTTGGCCGCTTCGACGTGCGCTGCCCGCAGCAGATGCCCCATGCCGACGGCGGTGCCGGCTTCGGCGGCCAGGAAGGCGGCTGCCAGCGCGATGTTGCGGATGTTGCCGCCAGTGGCGTTGAGGCGTGCCAGCTTCGCATAGTCGAGGTCCTGCAGCGGCGTGCCGGCCGGGAACGCCGTGCGCCAGATC
>CAXBDR010000082.1:0-17564 GCA_963974265.1 uncultured Rhodoferax sp. | reverse complement strand
CGAGGAGTCGATCATGCGTCCGCCGGCCTGGAAGAAGTGGCGCATGACCTCGGCACAGGACGCGCGCGCCTGCGCGTCGTCGCCGACGTTGAAGGTGATCCAGCTGCCCAGGCCGATCACCGGCAGCGACACGCCGCTGGCGCCGACCGGTTTGTGCTGCAGGTCCGCAGCGGGCCCGGTTGCCGCCGCGACGCCACCGCCGGCGGCGCTGCCCAGCATGCCCGCGGCGAGACCGATCCATTGGCGTCGATGCAGCTTTTCCGTCATGGTGTGTTCACTTATACATGGGAGTGCGCAACCTGCAAACGGCCTCGGGAAATATCGCCCTGCCGCGCGCGCACCGGTGTGTGTGCCGCCGAACCGGACGAGACCAACGGGCGAGCCCGCGCCTCACACCGCTGCGGGCAGCCGGACCACCACCCGCAGCCCGCCGTGCGGCGCCGATTCGAGCGCCAGCGTGCCGCCATAGGCGGCGACCCGGTCCGCCACGATCGCCAGCCCCAGGCCGGATCCCGGCACCGACTCGTCCACGCGCACGCCGCGCGCCAGCACCGCGTCGCGTTGCTGCGCCGCGATGCCAGGGCCGTCGTCCTGGACCGTGATCACCAGTGCCGGCGGTCCGGCACCGGGCGCCAGCCGCGCCGCAACCAACACCGCCGCATGCGCCCACTTGCAGGCGTTGTCGAGCAGGTTGCCCAGGATCTCCTGCAGATCCTGGGCCTCGCCGGCAAATGCCAGGTCGGCATCGATGTCCGCACACCGCAATGCAAGCGCGCGCGCGGCATGCACCTTGTCCATCACGCGCAGCAGGTCGCGCACGACAGGCGCCAGTGCGACACGCTGGCCGGGTACACCCCGGCCGCCGGCCGCGCGCGCGCGCGCCAGGTGCCAGTCCACCTCGCGCCGTGCCAGCGCGACCTGCTCCAGGACCAAGGGAGCCAGCCGCGTGTCACCAGCCTGCGACGAGTCCCGTCGCTGCCTGGCCAGTGCCGCCTCGGCCGCCTGGCTGAGGACCGCCAGCGGCGTCTTGACCGCATGCGCCAGATCGCCCGCCTGTTGCCGCGCGCGTTGCACCAGTTGCGCATGGCTGTCGAGCACGGTGTTGAAACCGTCGACCAGCGGCTGGACCTCCTGCGGCGCCGGGCCCTGCAGCCGCTGGCTGCGGCCCGCCTGCAGCTCGGCCAGCGCACGCTGCAAAGCGCGCAGCGGCGCCAGTCCCAGTGCCACCTGCGCCCACGCCGCCGCCAGCAGCAACACCAGCAGCGCCGCCAGCGACCATGCAAGCACACTGCGGAACTGCGCCACCGCATCCTGCACGGCGCGGCTGTCGGCGGCCACCAGCAGCCGCCACCCGGTGGCGGGCTGGTCCGGCGAACGCACGACCCGCTCGAGTACCAGCACGGGCGCACCTTGCGGCCCGGTACCGGCATGGACATGCACGGCCGCATCGCCCAGCGCATCCGGCGCGTTGGCGAGCCGCATGTCCCACAAAGAGCGCGAACGCAGCAGTGCCCCCTGGCCGGCATCGTTGAGTTGCCAGTACAGGCCGGAATAGGGCTTGTGCCAACGCGGATCGGACAGGCCGGCCGCGTCGACTGTCGGTTGCCCCTTTGCATCGAACTCCACCCGCGCCGTCAGCTGGTCCAACTGCTGCTCGAGCCCGTGCCGGAATTGCCGCATCGCCTCGTCGCGGAACAGGCCGCCGAGCACGAACCAGGCCAGCAGCAGCGCCAGCGCCAGGCCCACTGCGGTCAGGCCCAGCAGGCGCAGGCGCAGCGAGGTCGACGGCCAGGGCGTCACGGCACCACCAGCCGGTAACCCATGCCGCGCACCGTCTCGATCATGGCCGGCGGCAACTTCTTGCGCAGCCGGGCGACGAAGACCTCGATGGTGTTCGAATCCCGGTCGAAATCCTGCGCGTAGATGTGTTCGGTCAACTCGGTGCGCGACACCACGGTGTTCGGGCGGTGCATCAGGTAGGCCAGCACCTTGAATTCGTGGCTGGTCATCGCCACCGGGTGGCCGTCGCGCATGACCCGGTTGCTCCGGGTATCCAGGCTGACGGCACCGCACTGCAGCACCGGCGAGGCCAGGCCCTGGGCGCGCCGGATCAGTGCACGCACCCGGGCCAGCAGTTCCTCGGTGTGGAAGGGTTTGGTCAGGTAGTCGTCGGCGCCGGCGTCGATGCCGGCGACCTTCTCGTGCCACTGGTCGCGCGCGGTCAGGATCAGCACCGGTGCCGCCATGCCTTCGCTGCGCCAGCGCTTGAGCACACTCAGACCGTCGAGCACCGGCAGGCCCAGGTCGAGCACCACCACATCGTAGGTCTGCTCGCCCCCCATCTGCCATGCGTCGCGGCCGTTGCCGGCGGTGTCGACCACGTAACCGGCTTCTTCCAGCGTCTGGCGCAGCTGCGCCGCCAGATGGGTTTCATCCTCGACCAGCAGGATCCGCATCACCTGCGCCTGTTCGCGGCATCGCCGTCGCCCTTGCGCCGCAACACGCTGCCATCGCGTGCATCGACCTCGAGCTTGAGCAGTGCGCCGCTGCCCTGCAGCAGCTTGAGTTCGTAGATCCAGCGCCCGTGGTCGCGCTCGAGCTCGACCTCCAGCACCTGGCCGCTTTGCTGCTGCGCAACGCGCTCGAGGATGGTCGACAGCGGCAGCACCTCGCCGGCGCGCACGGCCGCGCGCGCCCGGTCATGGTCGCGCTCGCCATCGGCCACGGCGGCCGGTGGCAGAGCCAGCAGTGCCAGTGGCACGGCGATCAGCACGGACAGGATTCTGGACACGGGCGGGGCCTGCAAACACGACGACATCCGCATTGTGGCGCGCGTTGTCTGAACGCCGGATGAACAGCGCCTTCAGCCTGGGTACAGGCACGGCGACGCACGATGACGGCCATCAACCCACACAGGAGCAACCCGCATGTCGACAAGCCTCCCGCCTGGCAACCAGCAGCATCCCCGCCTTGGCGCGCCAGGCATGACGCTGGTCATCGTGCTCGCCACGCTGGCATCGCTGCCGGCCGCAGCGGCGGACACCAGCGCCACCGAACAACTCGCCCGATTCAGCGCCCAGGCTGGATCGCCCGGCAACGCCGAACAAGGCCGCGTGTTGTTCACGACGCGCCAGGGTGGCGAATGGTCGTGCAGTTCCTGCCACGGCAATCCACCGATACGCACCGGCCAGCACGCCAGCACCGGCAAGGACATCGCACCGCTGGCGCCGGCAGCCAATGCCCGCGCCTTCACCGACAGCGCCCGTGTCGACAAATGGTTCCGCCGCAACTGCAAGGACGTGCTGGCACGCGAATGCAGTGCCGCCGAGAAGGCCGACGTGCTGGCCTATCTGATCGGGTTGCGGCGCTGACGCGATGTCCCGGACCTGTCCACCCCCAAGGAGTACCACCATGATGTCCTGCCATTGCGCACCACGCCGCCTGCCACAGCTGACCCTGGCCGGCGTGTTGTCGTTGCTCTCGCTGGTCCCGCTGGCCCATGCCGACGGCCCACGGCTGCCGTCCGGCCCGCCGCTGCCAGCCTACCGGCAGGAATGCGGCTCCTGCCATCTCGCGTATCCGGCCGGTTTGCTGCCGGCCAGCTCCTGGCGCCGGCTCATGGGTGGCCTGGAGCAGCATTTCGGCACCGATGCGTCGCTGGACGCGCCAACCACACGGCAGATCGACGCCTGGTTGCAACAACATGCCGCCACCGGCGGACGAACGGCACAGGCACCGCCGCAGGACCGCATCACCCGATCAAGCTGGTTCGAGCGCAAGCACCGCAAGATCGATCCGGCCGTGTGGCAACACGCCAGTGTGAAGCGTGCTGCCAACTGCGCGGCCTGCCATGCCGGCGCCGCCCAGGGCGACTTCGACGACGACCGCATACAGGTGCCGCCCGGACTCGATGCCCGCCAGCGTCGCGCCTTCCAGGACGACTGAACCAGCCCCCGAACCACACAGGAGTTTCCGATGACCATATCCAACCCCGCCGCCCCTCTGTCGGGCCTGGCACCGACCCGACCCGAGTCCACGCGCCGGGTTGTCGACGCACCGATACGCATGTTCCACTGGTTGTTCGCGCTGTGTTTCGTCGGCGCCTACGCCAGCGCCGACGGCGAACACTGGCGCATGCTGCACGTGACGCTGGGTTATACGCTGGCCGGCCTGCTGGCGTTTCGCGTCGTCTACGGCCTGGTCGGCCCGAGACAGGCACGCCTGTCGCTGATGGCTCGCAAGCTTGTCGGGCTGCCGGCCTGGCTCGCGTCTATGCGACCGGATGCTGCGAGCCGACCCGATGGGCGCCAGGGCCTGAACCTGCTGATGGCACTGGCCGTCGTGGTCCTGCTGGCGCTGGTGGTCCCGGTGGCACTCAGCGGTTACGCGACCTACAACGACTGGGGCGGCGATTGGCTGGAAGAACTGCACGCATTCACCGGCGAAGCCTTCCTGTGGCTGGTGCTCGCCCATGTCGGGCTGATCGCAGGCCTGAGCGTGCTGCGTCGCAAGAACCAGGCGCTACCGATGCTGACCGGCCGCGTCCCCGGCACCGGACCGGACCTGGCGCGGCGCAACCACGGCTGGCTGGCCTGGTTGCTGCTGGCCGCGGTGCTGGCCTTCTGGACCTGGCAGTGGCAGGACAGCCCGCGCGGCTTGTTGCCGGGTGACCCGCCGGCCCTGTCGCGGGACCACGCACATCACGATGACGACGACGATTGACCTCAGGCCCGCAGGACCTGCGCCATGGCCTGGCGCAGGCCGGCCACGCCGCGCCGAGCCCGCCACCGCGCACCGCGCGCCCCATCCGAGGCGGCGCGCCTGAGGTGCGATGATGTACAGGAACTTCACTGCGACCCCGTCCAAGGCCCCGTCCACCGCATGCCCACCGAATCACCCCACGGCCTGGACCGGGACGCAGCCGCGCAACGCCTGCGCGAGGACGGCCCCAATGAATTGGGCACCAGCCAGCGCCGCAGCCTGGCGAACATCGCCTGGGAGGTTGTGCGCGAGCCGATGTTCCTGCTGCTGCTGGGCGCCGGCGCGGTGTACCTGGCCATGGGCGACCCACGCGAGGCGCTGGTCTTGCTGGGCTTCGTCGTCATCATCATGGGCGTCACCATCGCGCAGGAGCGGCGCACCGACAACACGCTGGCGGCGCTGCGCGACCTGTCGAGCCCGCGCGCGCTGGTGATCCGCGCCGGCCAGGCGCAGCGCATCGCCGGGCGCGAGGTGGTGGTCGGCGACCTGCTGCTGTTGTCCGAAGGCGACCGGGTAGCGGCCGACGGCAAACTGCTGGAGACACACGAACTGGCCAGCGACGAATCGATGCTGACCGGCGAGTCCGAGGCGGTGCCCAAGCAGGCCGGACACACCGTGTTTGCCGGCACGCTGGTGACCAGCGGCCAGGGCATGGCACGGGTGAGCGCCACCGGCCGGCGGACCGAACTGGGCCGGATCGGCCAGTCGCTGGAGGCGATCGGGCTGGAGAACTCGCCGCTGCGCAACGAGGTGGCGCGCCTGACCCGCCGCCTGGTGCTGATCGGCGTCACGCTCAGCGTCCTGTTGGCCGTGCTGTTTTTCAGCCTGCGCGGTGGCTGGCTGGAGGCCACGTTGGCGGGGATCACGCTGGCGATGGGCATCCTGCCGCAGGAGTTCGCCGTCATCATGATCGTTTTCATGGCACTGGGCGCGCGGCGCATGGCGGCGCGCCAGGTATTGACGCGCCGGCTCGGTGCGATCGAGACGCTGGGCCAGACCACGGTGCTGTGTGTCGACAAGACCGGTACGCTGACGCGCAACCGCATGGCGGTGGCGGCATTGCAGGTCGGCGAACAGGCGCTGGAGATGCACGAGCTGGGCGAGGCCGCATTGCCCAAGGCCTTTCACGAACTGCTGGAATACGCGGTGCTGGCCAGCGAGATCGACCCGCACGACCCGATGGAGCAGGCCTTCCACCGCTTCGCCGGCGAGCAGCTGGCCGACACCGGGCACCTGCATCCGCAATGGGCGCTGGCGCAGGAATACGAACTCTCGCCGCGTTTGCTGGCGATGTCGCACCTGTGGCACGGCGCGGCGGGAACGGCCGACGTGGTCGCGACCAAGGGCGCGCCGGAGGCGATCGCCGACCTGTGCCACCTGGAGCCGGCCGAGCGCGCGCGACTGGCAACGCAGGCCGACGCGATGGCCGACCGCGGCCTGCGCGTGCTCGGCGTGGCCAAGGCCCGCCACCGCGAACATGCCGCCCATCCGCACGACCAGCACGACTTCGACTTCGACTTCGTCGGGCTGATCGGCCTGGCCGACCCGCTGCGGCCCCAGGTGCCGCAAGCGGTGGCCGCATGCCGGCGTGCCGGCATCCGGGTGATCATGATCACCGGCGACCATCCGCGCACCGCGAGCGCGATCGCGGCGCAGGCCGGTATCGACGACAGCCCGCAGGTCATCACCGGCGCCGAACTCGCCGGCCTGGATGCGGCGACGCTGGCCCGGCGGCTGCAACACGTCAATGTGTTCGCGCGTGTCAAGCCACAGCAGAAACTTGCACTGATCGAGGCGCTCAAGGCCGGTGGCGACATCGTCGCGATGACCGGTGACGGGGTCAACGACGCGCCGGCGCTCAAGGCCGCGCATATCGGCATCGCGATGGGTCGGCGCGGCACCGACGTGGCGCGCGAGGCCGCGGCGCTGGTGCTGCTGGACGACGATTTCTCGGCCATCGTGCACGCGATCGCGCTGGGCCGGCGCATCTACGCCAACCTGCGCCAGGCCATGGTCTACACGCTGGCCGTGCATGTGCCCATCGTCGGCCTGTCGCTGCTGCCGGTGTTGTTCGGCCTGCCGCTGGTGCTGGTGCCACTGCACATCGCGTTCCTGGAACTGGTGATCGATCCGGCCTGCTCGATCGTGTTCGAGGCCCAACCGGCGCACCCCGCGCTGATGGAGCAGCCCCCGCGCGCCAGCGCCCAGTCGCTGGTCTCGGGTGCGCAGGTCGCGCTGGGCCTGGTGCAAGGCGGCCTGCTGACGCTGGTGCTGATCGCCCTGTATGGGGCGCTGCTGGCGCAGGCGCTGCCGGCCGACCAGGCGCGCAGCGTGGTGTTCGTGGCGCTGGTCAGTGCCAACGCGTTGCTGATCCTGCCCAGCCGTTCCGTGCGCACGGGCTGGCGCCCGATGGTCTCGGGCCTGCCGCCGGTGGCGGCCTGGGTCTTGGCCGGCACCTTGCTGGCCCTGTTGCTGGCCACCGCCGTGCCGCCGCTGGCGCAGGCGCTGCGTTTCGCACCGCTGTCGATGCCGGCCTGGCTGGCCGCCTGCGGCCTGGGCCTGCTGATGCTGCTGCCGTTCGACCTGGCAAAACGCGCGCTGGCGGCCCGTCGATGAGCCGCCCCGGTCTCAGATCCGGACCACTTCGGCCTTCATCGACCACAACACGGCGAGCACTTCGTTGCGCACCGGCGGCTTCACGCCACAGGTCTCCAGTGCCGCCATCGCGTCGTCGATGACGGCGACGAACTCCTGCTCGCTGACCTACTCGATGCGCAGCGCTGCACGCAACTGGCCCAGGGCCAGGCAGCGGGAAGATCCGGGCGCCGATGACCGGTCGACGCACCCGCCGGCAGGGTTGGGACGGGCGCGGCCGCGACGCGGCCGGCCGTCACAGTGCCATCAGGTCCTCGATCGCGTCGACCACCAGCTGCGTACCGATGGCGATCAACAACAAGTCGTTGGCGACGCGCACATAACGATAACCCGCCGGTGGCGCGCCGATCCTGACGATCACCGCCTGCGGCACCGGGTGCAGCACCACCGTGCCCGGCAATGCCTGGCCCAGCTGCCACTTTCTGGCTTGCCCGGGCGGCAGGCAGCCGTTGTTCTTCTTGGCCAGGCCCGGGGGGCAATGGCCGGCCTTGCGTTGCTGCCCGTAATACGTGGTGACCGCGGCGCGCTGGCTGGCGATGAAGTATCCGCCGACGGGCACCTGCGCACGCACGACCTGGCTGTGTTTCTGTTTCTTGCTCTTGTTCTTTCCATGGTCGTCACCGTCGGGCTTGGCGGCCAGCGCGCCGCCGCAGGCCAAGACCAGTGCGATCAATACGGCCAGCGGTCGGATGGGCGAGGAGAGGAGTTGGTTCATCGGAATTCCCTTGAAGCTTGGTGACACTGCGAACGACTGGCGATCCGGGCCGAAACTGGCGCTACGGTTTTCATCCACCCTTTCCGCCGCCGCCACCGCCACCGCCACCGCCACTCCGGCCTTGGCCCTTGTCAGCCGATGGGCCGGATGCCTTGGCAGCGGCAACACGGGACGTGGAAGCCGCAACCGCCGCCTGTTTCGACTTGTCCGTCCTGGCACTGCTCGTGACCTGGCCCAGGCTCACGCCCAGATCCTTGGCAATCCGACCCCAGCCCATGCCGCTGGAGCGCATGTCCATGACCTGATCGAGCGCGGAGAGGAACTCCTTCGACGTCGCGTCCGCGGCGACCTGGGACTTGGCCAGCGCCATCGCGATTTCCACATTGCCCCATCCCATGGAATTGCCGGTTCCGGAAACGGTGACATCGCCGACCGTGACGTCCTTGCCGGTGCGCATGCCGTCGATGACGGCACCGGCTTCTTCGGTGGTTCCGATCGACGCACCGTATTGCGCAGCGATGCCGGTCGCGCGTGCGGGCGTGCTGCCGCGGGTGTCCGCGGTCGGCGCCGTCAGCTGCGTGCCTACCGTCTGCGCCACGGCGGCGGATCCCAGCAGGATCAGCGCGAGCGCGATGGCGCCCAATGGCAGTCGTGATGCGTAGATGGACATGTGTGTGCTTCCCGGTCTGCTGACAGAACAGGGGTTCGTCGTTCGAACGCCCGGTGCCGGGCAACCGAAGGCGGCTGGCCACGACACCGCGCCATGCTAGTCGCGATCACGGCACCTGCTGTGTGTATTGCTACGCACGAGCCCATCTCTTGCACACGGATACACAATCAATCGGCCTGCCGCGGCCTTTGCGACGCATCGCGCGCGCACCGCTTGAGCGCGATGGCTGTCGGCGATGCGCGATGGCACCCGGCACCATCACTCCAGCTTGATGTTCGCCTGCTTGATCAGGACCCCGAACTTCTCGTAGTCCTGCCGGTTCATCTGCGCGAACTGTTCCGGCGTCAGGTTGCCGGGCTCGCCGCCCAGGCCCTTGAGCCTGGCCTGCACGTCGGGCAGCTTGAGGATGCGGGCCAGTTCGGCCTGCAGCTTCGCGGTCACCTCGGGCGGAGTTCCGCCGGTGACGAACATGCCGTACCAGGTGCTCATCTCGAAGCCCGGCACGCCGGCTTCGGCCAGTGTCGGCACCTGCGGCAATTCGGCGCTGCGCGTGGCGGTGGTCACCGCCAGCGGCCTGAGCTTGCCGGCCTTGATCTGGCCCATGGCTGACGAGGTCGTGTCGAACATGATCTGGATGTTGCCGGCGATCAGGTCGAGGTGGGCCTGGCTGCTGCCCTTGTACGGCACGTGGATGCTCTTGACGCCGGCTGCCAGGTTGAAGCCCTCGCCCGCGATGTGCTGGGTGCTGCCCACGCCCGACGAGCCGTACTTGACGTCGTCCGGCTTGGCCTTCATGTGGGCGACCAGCTCCTTGACATTGGTGGCCGTCACCGCCGGGCTGGCGACCAGCACATTGGGTACGGTGACGATCAGCGCCACCGGCGTCAGGTCCTTGATCGGATCGAAACCGAGCTTGAGCAGGTGCGGCGCGATCGCCTGGCCGGTGTTGGTGGCCACCAGCAAGGTGTGACCATCGGCCGGCGCCTTGGCGGTCAGGTCCGCCGCGATGGTGTTGGATGCGCCGGGCTTGTTCTCGACGACGAAGCTGCCCTTGAGGCCATCCGCCATCTTCTCGGCCAGCATGCGCGCGATGATGTCGGTGCCGCCGCCGGCATTGGCGCCGACCATGATGCGCACCGGTTTGCTCGGGTAGGTCTGCGCCAGTGCCACCAGGGGCGCCAGCAGGATGCCGGCGCACAAGATCTTCTTCAGTTGCTTCATGCCAATGTCTCCTTCGGGTTTGCATCTGCCTTCTTGCGGCGAAAGGCCTGGCCCATGCGAACGGCCAGGTCGAACGCGTTGCGCATCGCCCGCGGATTGGCGATGCCCTTGCCCACGATGTCGTAGGCGGTTCCGTGTGCGGGCGTGGTGATCGGGATCGGCAGGCCGCCATGCACCGTCACGCCCTGTTCGAAGCCCAGCAGCTTCATGGCGATCTGTCCCTGGTCGTGGTACATCGTGACCACGCCATCGAACCCGCCCTGGGCCCGCACCGCGCGAACGAAGGCGGTGTCGGCCGGAAACGGCCCCTGCGCCGGATAACCCTGTTGTTCCGCGAGCACGACGCCCGGGCCGATGACGCGGCCCTCTTCGTCGCCATAGTTGCCGTTGTCGCCGTTGTGCGGATTGAGTCCGCAGACGGCGACCCGCGGCTGCTCCACGCCGGCGGCACGCAAGGCCTCGGTGATCATGCGGATCGCATTGGCCACCTTCTGCGGGGTCAGCAGGCCGCTCACGTCGCGCAATGCCACGTGGGAGGTGACCCGCGCGGTCCACAGGTTCTTCAGCACGTTGAGTTCGCCGCATTCGCCGTCGTAGGCCAGGTGGTCCGAGAACCAGCGCAGTTCGTCCTCCTGGTGCATGCCGCCCAGACGCAATGCCCCCTTGTTCAGCGGCGCAAAACAGAAGGCGTCGGCGGCACCGCCGCGGACCAGGTCCACGCCCTGTGCCAGGCCGTCGAGCATGTAGCGACCGTTGTCCGCGGCGGCGACACCGGGCGCAAACGGTGCGCTGTCGCGGCCAGGCCAGTCATGGATCCGCACGGCAGGCCGGATCGCGGGACTGCACTGCTGGCCGATCAGCAGCACCCGTGCGGAGTCGGTCGCGGACCGGTCCGACAGCAGCTTCTCCACAAGTTCGGGGCCGATGCCGGCCGGATCGCCTGTGAACAGCGCAATTGTGGGTAACGGGTCATGTTGCATGGTTTGCGTGGGGCTGAGAAAAACAAGCCGGCGTCGATGAATTGGTAATGTGTAATTCGTAATTACGGATAATGTAGATGGCGATGCAAGCTGGTGTCAACACCGTTTTTTCACCCATACTCGCAGCCATGAATCACCCGGAGCCCATGGCACAGATCGCCCGCATTCCGCTGCACGAGGAAGTGACGAACCGCATCCGCGACATGATCGTGGAGTCCAAGCTCGCACCGGGCGAACGGATCCAGGAGATGCAGTTGGCGCAACAACTTGGCGTGTCGCGCACGCCGATCCGCGAGGCGCTCAAGGTGCTGACCTCCGAAGGCCTGGTCGAACTGCTGCCGCTGCGCGGGGCCATCGTCAAGGTATTCACCGACAAGGACGCGCGCGACATGCTGGACGTGATCGCGCTGATCGAGGCCTTTGCCGGTGAACGCGCCTGCCAGGCCGACCCGGCGCGCATCGAGGAAGTCATCGACATGCACCGGCGCATGCGGGTGTTGTACGACAAGCGCCAGCGGCTCGAATATTTCGTGCTCAACCAGCAGATCCACGAGGCATTGGTCGCGCTGGCCGACAACGACACCCTGAGCCAGACCCACGCCACGCTGAGCAAACGCATGCGCAGCCTGCGTTACAGCGGCAACTCCGGCGCCGGGAACTGGGCCGCCGCGATGGCGGAACACGACGCGATGATCGCCGCGCTCGAACGGCGCGACGGACCGGCCCTTTCGAAAGCGATGCGCGAGCACATCCAGAACACCTGGCCGCGCATACGGGGCGCGACGCAATCGACGCCGGGCTGACGCCAAGCTGATCGCCCGGATCGCCGTTGACAGGAGGCTCCCGGTGGCGGCTCACACCGACGCGCCGCGTCACACCACCAGCGGCTCTTCCTCCATCGCCTCGCACTGCTCCTCTAGCATCTGCACCTGCCCCTGCCAGTAGTCGCTGGAGCCGAACCACGGGAAGTTGATCGGGAAGATCGGGTCGGCCCAGCGCCGGGCCAGCCAGGCGCTGTAGTGGATCAGGCGCAAGGTGCGCAGCGGCTCGATCAGCGCCAGTTCGCGGCGATCGAACGCGCGGAACTGCTCGTAGCCATCGACCAGGGCGCCGAGCTGGCGCTGTCGCTGCTGGCGGTCGCCGGACAACAACATCCACAGGTCCTGCACCGCCGGGCCGGTGCGTGCGTCGTCCAGGTCGACGAAATGCGGCCCCGGACCGGCGGCGGCCGGCACGTCGGTCGGCGTCCACAGGATGTTGCCGGGATGGCAGTCGCCATGCAGTCGCAACAAGCGGATCGGATCGTCCCCGCGCGCGGGGTCGCGACCGGCCAGGCAGTCGTGCCGGCCGACCATCTCCAGCGCCCGCGCCGACATGTCGGCCCACAAGGCCTGCACGTCCAGCGGCACCTTGTCGTTGTCGAGCAGCCAGCTGCGCGAGGCCTCGCCGAAGGTCTGCAGGCTCAAGGCCGGACGGTGCACGAAGGCCGTGCGCGCGCCCACGGCATGGAACCGCGCCAGGAAACGCCCGATCCACTCCAGCACCTCGCCGTCGTCCAGCTCGGGACCGCGGCCGCCGCGGCGCGGGCTGACACTGAACATGAAACCGCCGAAACGGTGCAGTGTCGCGCCGGCCAACACGAGCGGCGCCACGGCCGGCACCTCGGCCTGTTCCAGTTCCAGCGAGAAATCGTGCTCCTCCTGGATCTGCGCTTCGCTCCAGCGCCCGGGCCGATAGAACTTGGTCACGACGGCGCTGCCGTCCTCCAGCTGCACCTGGTAGACCCGGTTCTCGTAACTCGACAAGGCGGTCAGGCGGCCGTCGCCGCGCAGGCCCACGCCATCGAGCGCATCGAG
Source organism: uncultured Rhodoferax sp. (assembly GCA_963974265.1). Classification (GTDB taxonomy): domain Bacteria; phylum Pseudomonadota; class Gammaproteobacteria; order Burkholderiales; family Burkholderiaceae_C; genus CAISIP01. The sequence goes on along the minus strand of CAXBDR010000082.1, from coordinate 4,706 downwards.
CACCTGGTCGGGCGTCAACGACGCGAACGGATGGACTGCGGACAAGGCCGGGGGGTTCGGATCGGGGGGTGACGCCATGGTGACATTGTCGGGCTTGCTTCGGACCCCTAGCACTTGCACGGCTGAAAACATTGACCTAAGATAAGTTCAACTAAGAAAGTAAAAGGAGACAGCAACGATGACTGCCGACAGCAGTGCGGGCCATGGCCTGCTCGGAACCTGGCACCTGGTGTGCTGGGACATCCGCTACGGCGACGGCCGTCCGGCCAGCCTGCCGTTCGGTGCCGATGCGACCGGCCTGATCACCTATACCGCCGACGGCACGATGAGCGCCTGCATCGCCCGCGCCGGGCGCGCGCGCCTGTCCAGCGACAGCGTGCGCAGTGCGCCGCAGGCGCAGCGGCTGGCCGCGTTCGAGAGTTATTTCCAGTACGCCGGGCCCTACACCGTGCGGGGCGAGCCGGGCCGCCAGCAGGTGGTGCACCGCGTCACCCATGCGCTCAATCCCAATTTCGTCGGTACCGAGCAGGTTCGCGACATGGCATTCGGGGCGGACGGCAGCTTGACGCTCTCGGCCTCCGACACCGTGCCCGGCACCGATATTGCGCGCCACCACCGCCTGGTCTGGCGCCGCTGACCCCTCCACGGAGAACACACCATGTCGATGGCCCAGGATTGGTTCGAACAGCACCGCGCCCGTTTTCAGCAGGCCCAGGTAGCGTGCGTGGAGCGCAACTGCTGGAGCCCGTTCCCCGAGACGCCCGGCCAATATCCCGATGCCCCCCAGGCCCAGGCCGCCGGACTGGCGGCGTTCCAGGCCCACCTGGGAAATGGACAAGCCCGGTGCTTCGTACTCGAGCAGCCCGGCATCACCGGCGTACTGGGCGCCGAGATCTCACCCTATACCTGCAAGCCGCTGGGCATCGAATACCCCCACTCGAATGTCGACGCCCTGTTCGACGCGGCCGGCGAGGCGATCGGCCGCTGGTCGCAGGCCACGGTGCAGGAGCGCATCGGCGTGTTGATGGAAGTGGTCGAGGTCTTGTTCCGCGACCATCTGTTCGAACTGACGCAGGCGGTGATGCACACCGCCGGCCAGAGCTTCAACATGGCCTATGCGGGATCGGGCGTGAATGCGCTCGACCGGGCCATCGAGGCGCTGGTGTTCGCGCACCAGGCGCAGCGGGCCGTGACGCCGCACGCGCGCTGGGAGCGCCAGTTCGGCCCTTCGCACATTGCCTTGGACAAGACCTACCGGCTGGTGCCGCGCGGCGTGGCCGTGTGTTTCGCCTGCGCCAGTTTCCCGACCTGGAACGCCTGGCCGTCGATGATGGCCAGCCTGGCGACCGGCAATGCGGTCATCGTCAAGCCGCACCCGTCAACCATCCTGCCGATGGCGATCTCGGTACGGGTGTTCCGCCAGGTAATCGCTGCGGCCGGTTTCGACCCCAACCTGGTCACGATGGCACTGGACACGGTCGAGCAGCCCATCGGCAAGGTGCTGGTGCAACACCCGAAGACCGCCATTGTCGACTTCACCGGCAGCGTCGCGTTCGGCCAGTGGGTGGAGCGCAACGCCTACCCGGCCCTGGCCTTCACCGAGACCGCCGGCTGCAACACCGTGGTGCTGGAGTCGGCCGACGATCTGGACGCGGTGCTGCGCAGCCTGGCCACGACGATGTGCATGTTCAGCGCCCAGATGTGCACCAGCCCGCAGAACATCTACATCCCCGCGCACGGCGTGCGCACGCCCGACGGCATGGTGCCGCTGGACGCGGTCGGCCGCCGCCTGGCCGAGGCGGTTGCCGCACTCGGTGCCGTGCCGAAGAAGGCGGCCATGATCCTGGCCACGATCCAGTCCGACCAGACGCTGGCCCTGGTGCGCCAGCTGCGCGACGACGGTGCCAGACGCGGCTCGGTGCTGCTCGAACCGCAGGCCTACGCGCATCCGGATTTCCCCGACGCGCGGACCTGCACGCCCTTGATGCTGCAGGTCGGCACCGGCGAACGCGACCTCTATGGCGCCGAGCGTTTCGGCCCGATCAGCTTCGTGATCCGCTGCGACGACGCGGACGATGCACTGGCCCAGGCCACGCGCGACGTGGCGCAGTTCGGCGGCCTGACCGCCTTCCTGTATTCGACCGACGAGGACTTCATCGCACGGGCCGAGACCGCGTATGCACGCGCCGGCGCCCAGCTGACCATCAACCTGACCGGCGCGATGCCGCTGAACTTCGCCGCCGCCTACAGCGACTACCACGTCACCGGCCTGAACCCTGCCGGCAATGCGTCGCTGACCAACCTGGCCTTCGTGGCCAGCCGTTTTTGCATCAGCCAGTCGCGCCGGCCCGTCCGGCCGGCACCGGCCACATCCACCGCATCCTGAAGGAGAGCAGCACCATGGGCGCCAACGACACGCACGCGTTCGACGACATCCCCGTCCTGACCGGAGGCTTCGCGCCGGTTGCCAGCGAGATGACCGTCGACCTGACCGACATCGAAGGCGAGATCCCGAAGGACCTCACCGGCATGTATGTGCGCAACGGCCCGAACCGCAAGTTCGAGGCCGCCGGGCGTTACCACTGGTTCGACGGCGACGGCATGCTGCATGCGGTGCGCTTCGAAGGCGGCCGGGCCCAGTACCAGAACCGCTGGGTCATGACGGACGGCCTGAAGGAAGAGCTGGCTGCCGGCGGCGCCTTGTGGCAGGGCATCAAGGATCCGCCGCGCAAGGACCGGCCCGGCATGCCGCTCAAGGACACCTCGAACACCGACGTCAAGTTCCATGCCGGCTCCCTGGTGTCGATGTGGTACCTCGGTGGCGCCGTCTACCGGTGCCGGCCCGACGACCTGTCGACCATCGGCAAGCTCGACATGGACCCGCGGCTGCAGGGCCTGCCGATCTCGGCGCACTCCAAGGTCGACGAACGCACCGGCGAATTCCTGTTCTTCGCCTACGGCAAGCAGTCGCCGTACATGCACTACGGCGTGATGGACCGCCATGGCGCGCTCAAGACCTTCATGCCGGTGCAGCTGCCCGGCCCGCGCCTGCCGCACGACATGGCAATCACGCCGAACTACACCATCCTGCACGACCTGCCGCTGTTCTACGACATGGACGCATTCGCCGCCGGCCGGCACAAGCTCAAGTTCCACCACACGCTGCCGTCGCGCTTCGCCGTGGTGCCGCGCCATGGCACACCCGAGCAGATCCGCTGGTTCGAGGCCGAGCCGACCTACATGTACCACGTCTCCAACGCCTGGGAAGAGACGGATGCGTACGGCGGCACCGAGATCGTCATGACCGGAACGCCGTTCCGGCTGCCGACGGACCTGCACGGCAAAGTCGACGTCGATCGTTTCCCGAAGATGCTGGCCAACCTGGAGCACGACTTCATCTTCAAGGAGTGGCGCTTCAACCTGCGCACCGGGCAGACCCGCGAGCGTGTCATCGACGACATCATCAACCAGGAGTTCCCGGTCATCAACGGGTGGATGCAGGGCCACAAGACCCGGTACTCGTGGAACGTGCTGATGGGCCGGCTCAACCGCGCCGAGGACCCGCGTTTCTGCGGCCTGGTGCGTTACGACCTGGAGCAGGACAGCTGCACCACCTGGCACGCCGGCATCGACAAATGGTTCAGCGAGGCGCCATTCGCGCCCAGGGACCACTGGCAGAAGGAAGACGACGGCTACCTGGTCGGCTACATGTGGGACGGCGCGAAGCAGGCCTCGTTCCTGTGCATCTTCGACGCGCACGACATCGCGCGCGGGCCGGTCTGCAAGATCCGCCTGCCGCAACGCGTACCCAACGGCTTCCACTCGACCTGGGTCAGCGGCGAGCGGCTGGCGCGCGGTTACTGACCCGCGGGAGACAACACCATGCGACGCGATGAGCTCCCGGTACACGACATCCCCGCCCTGGACGGCAACAACGCCCCGGTGCTGGACGAGTCGGTGTTCGACGACATGCAGGTGCTGGGCGAAGTACCCCGGGACCTGAACGGACTGTATGTGCGCAACGGACCCAATGCCTTCTACCCGCCCGACTGGCGCTACCACGCCTACGACGGTGACGGCATGCTGCATGCCGTGCGGTTTGCCGACGGCAAGGTCACCTACCGCAACCGCTTCGTGCAGACCGCGGGGCTTCAGGAAGAACGCGCGGCGGGACATGCCTTGTGGAAGGGGCTCAAGGAGCCGATGCGCGCCGACCGCCCGGACCAGCCGCTGAAGAACACCGCCAATACCGACGTGAAGTACCACGCCGGCCAGCTGATCGCGATGTGGTACCGCTCCGGCATGCCGTACGCGCTGGACCCGGACACGCTGGAGACCGTGGGCACGGCCGACTATGACGGCGCCTACGCCAAGATCTCGGCCCATTCGCGCCCGGACGCCCATACCGGCGAGCTGATGTTCTTCGACTACAGCCTGACCGCCCCGTACATGGAGTACGGTGTCATCGGGCCGGATCGCCACCTCAAGACCAAGATCGAGATCCCACTGCCCGGGCCGCGGCTGCCGCACGACATGGCGATCACGCCGAACTACAGCATCCTGCACGACTTTCCGCTGTGGCCCGATGCCGAGGCGCTGCAGGCCGGCCGTTACAAGGTGCGTTTCCATGCCGACCAGCCGTCGCGTTTCGCCATCGTGCCACGGCACGGCACGGCCGATGACATCCGCTGGTTCGAGGCCAAGCC
>CAXBDR010000081.1:0-17806 GCA_963974265.1 uncultured Rhodoferax sp. | reverse complement strand
GTACCCCTTGATCTTCTCGGGCAGGCGCGCGATCTCCACCGCCATGGCATGGTTGTCGGCCGCAAGTGTGCCCAGCACTTCCTCGATGCTGGCGCGGTACTCGCCGATCAGGGCGCGCTCGGTCTTGCGCTCCTCGCTGCGCCCGAAGATATCCAGCGCCGTGCCGCGCAGGCCCTTGAGTCTGGCCAGCAGGCGAAAGCCCGTCAACATCTTCGGCCCGAACTTCTGCTTCTGCAGTTCACCCTTGTCGTTGCGCTTGGCCAGCAGCGGCGGCGCCAGGTGGTAGTTCAGCGTGAAGTCGCCTTCGAACATGGCGCCGACCTTGTCCAGGAACGCCGTGTCGGCGTGCAGGCGCGCCACCTCGTATTCGTCCTTGTAGGCCATCAGCTTGAACAGGTACCGTGCCACGCTCTCGGTCAGCAGCGTCTTGTCCAGCTTGCCCTCGGCCGCGCGCACCTTGTCGACGAAGGCCTTGTACTGCGCTGCGTACGCGGCGTTCTGGTAGTCGGTCAGGAACGCAATCCGGCGGCTGACGATGTCGTCCAGCGTCTCGCGTTTCTTGAACTGCAGCACCTGCGCCGGCGTGAGCAGCTTCTCGACGCTGGCCCAGTCGTGTGCGGCGCGCCGGCCCCACTCGAAGGCGGCCTTGTTGTTGTCGACCTGTACCGCGTTGAGTTCGATGGCGCGGATCAGGGAATCGCGGCCCAGCGGGATCCAGCCCTTTTGCCAGGCGTAACCCAGCATCATCGGATTGGTGTAGATGCTGTCGCCCATGAGCTTGGTGGCGGCGGCATCGGCGTTAAACGTGCCCACGCCGTCCACCCCCACCGCCTGCGCGATCTCGGCGGCACAGGCGTCGGCCGGGTTCTGCCAGTTGCCGTCGCGCACGAAGGCCGCCGTCGGCGTGCTGTGCGAATTGAGCGCCACGTGGGTGCGGCCTTCGCGCATGCGCAGCATGGTTTCCTTGCCCGCCGCCACCAGCGGGTCGCAACCGATGATCAGGTCGGCCGCGGCCATGCTGACACGGGTGGTGCGGATGTCCTGCTGGCGCTCGCCGATCAGCACGTGGCTCCAGGTGGCGCCGCCCTTCTGCGCCAGGCCGGCCGCATCCTGGGTGACGATGCCCTTGCCCTCGATGTGCGCCGCCATGCCCAGCAGCTGGCCGATGGTGATGACGCCGGTGCCGCCGACACCGGCCACGATGATGCCCCAGACCTGGCCGATCGCCGCGTCCAGCACGATCGGCGCCGGCTCGGGCAAGGGCCCCATCTCGAACGGTGACAAGGCCTTGTCCTTGGCCTTCTTCTTGAGCTGCCCGCCTTCGACGGTGATGAAGCTCGGGCAGAAGCCCTTGAGACAGGACATGTCCTTGTTGCAGGTCGACTGGTTGATCTGGCGCTTGCGGCCGAACTCGGTCTCCAGCGGCTCGACGCTCATGCAGTTGGACTGCACGCCGCAGTCGCCGCAGCCCTCGCAGACCAGCTCGTTGATGACTACGCGCTTGGCCGGATCGACCATGGTGCCGCGCTTGCGCCGGCGCCGCTTCTCGGTGGCGCAGGTCTGGTCGTAGATGATGACGGTCGTGCCCTTGATCTCGCGGAACTCGCGCTGCACCGCATCCAGGGTGTCGCGGTGCAGCACCGCCACGCCGTCCACCAGCTTGACGCCATCGTATTTCTCGGGCTCGTCGGTGACGACGACGATCTTCACGGCCCCTTCGGCTTTCATGGACTGCGCAATCTGCACCACCGAGTGGCCTTCGGGCCGCTCGCCGACCTGCTGGCCGCCGGTCATCGCGACCGCGTCGTTGTACAGGATCTTGTAGGTGATGTTGACGCCGGCGGCGATGCTCTGGCGCACCGCGAGCAGGCCGCTGTGGAAGTACGTGCCGTCGCCCAGGTTGGCGAACATGTGCTGGTCGGTGGAGAACGGCTGCTGGCCGACCCAGGGCACGCCTTCACCGCCCATCTGCGTGAAGCCGATGGTGGCGCGGTCCATCCAGGTGGCCATGAAGTGGCAACCGATGCCGGCCATCGCGCGGGAACCCTCGGGCACCTTGGTGCTGGTGTTGTGCGGGCAACCCGAGCAGAACCAGGGCTGGCGGTCCGCTCCCTTGACGCCACCGAGCTCGAGCACCTGCATCGCCTGCTCCTTGGCCTGCAGGATGGCCATCTGCGCATCGATGCGGGCCTGCATGTCGGCGTCCAGCCCCATCTTGGTGACACGCTCGGCAATGGCTCGGGCAATCAGCGATCGCATGGGCGATCAATGCCGGTGACAGGTCGGCCTTGGCCCGCAGCAGCGTGTTGGCGCTGGGATTGGGCATCGACCATTCGCCGCCCGAGAAGTCGCCTTCGACCTCGTTGAACTTGCCGTAGATGTTGGGCCGCACGTCGGCGCGCCAGTTGTAGAGCTCTTCCTTGAGCTGGTATTCGATGACCTGGCGTTTTTCCTCGACCACCAGGATCTCCTGCAACCCGGTGGCGAAGTCGCGCGTGAGTTGCGCCTCCAGCGGCCAGACCACGCCGACCTTGTGCAGCCGGATGCCGATGCGCCGGCAGGTCGCGTCGTCCAGCCCCAGGTCGATCAATGCCTGGCGCGTGTCGTTGTAGGCCTTGCCGCTGGCGATGATGCCGAAGCGGTCGTTCGGGCCTTCGATGGCGTTGTAGTTCAGCCGGTTGGCCCGGATATAGGCCAGCGCCGCATACCACTTGGTGTCGAACAGGCGCGCCTCCTGCTCCAGCGCATGGTCGGGCCAGCGGATGTGCACGCCACCGGGCGGCATGTCGAAATCGGTCGGCATCACGATCTGCACCCGCTCCGGGTCGATCATCGCGGTGGCGCTGGACTCGACGATCTCCTGGATCGTCTTCATGCCGGCCCAGACACCCGAGAAACGGCTCATCGCGAACGCATGGATGCCCAGGTCGAGGATTTCCTGCACGTTGGCCGGGAAAAACACCGGCAAGCCGCAGGCCTTGAAGATGTGGTCGCTCTGGTGCGCGGCGGTCGAGCTCTTGGACACATGGTCGTCGCCGGCCACGGCAATGACGCCGCCCCAGGGCGTGGTGCCAGCCATGTTGGCATGCTTGAACACGTCCGAGGTACGGTCCACCCCCGGCCCCTTGCCGTACCAGATGCCGAACACGCCATCGAAACGGTTCGTGCCCGGCGGCGCAAACCCCAGCTGCTGCGTGCCCCACAAGGCGGTGGCCGCCAGCTCCTCGTTGACGCCGGGCTGGAACACGATGTTCTGCGCCTTGAGGTACTTCGCGGCCTTGACCAGCGCCTGGTCGTACCCCCCCAGGGGCGAGCCCCGATAACCGCTGATGAAACCGGCCGTGTTCTTGCCGGCCAGCGCATCGCGCTGGCGCTGCAGCATCGGCAACTTGACCAGCGCCTGCACGCCGCTCATGAAGGCGCGGCCGTAGTCCAGGGAATATTTGTCGTCGAGCGTGACGGTCTCCAGTGCCTTGCGGATGTGTTCGGGTAGCGGTGCATTCATGGCAGGCAGGACTCCTCGGGATGGGAAGGGTTCACGGGTACGACGGCAAAGTGTAGGACCGATGCGCCGATATGTCTTTTCTTTCCATGCCGGTTTTCCACTACCATAAGAAAGGATCTTTCTCCAAACAGCGATTCATGGAAACACTGGACAAGTACGACATCGCCATCCTGCACGAGTTGCAGGCCGAGGGCCGGCTCACCAATGCAGAACTTGCGCAGCGCGTGGGCCTGAGCGCCGCACCCTGCTGGCGCCGCGTCCGGGCGCTGGAGGAGGGCGGCTTCATCGTCGGCTACCGTGCCGAGATCAACCGCCAGAAAATCGGCCTGGGCGTGATGGCCTTCGTGCGCCTGTTCGCGGAACGCAATACCGCTGCGAGCATCCGGGAACTCGAACGCGCGGTGGCCGCCCTGCCCCAGGTCGTGGCCTGCCACTACATCAGCGGCGACGGCTCGTTCGAACTGCAGGTCGTCGAGCAGGACCTGGACAGCTTTTCGCGTTTTGCGCTGGAACGGTTGATCGCACTGCCCAACGTGAAGGACCTGCGCACCAGCTTTTCGCTTGGCGAGGTCAAGAACAGCAGCAGCCTGCCGCTGGGCCATCTCGGTCCCCGTGCGGGCGCAACCCGTTCCGGCGCGGTGACATCCCGGGGAACCACTCGCCGGCGCTGAGGCCCGTTCGCGTTGGTGGTTCGGCTCAGGGCTTGGGCCACAAGGCCCACAATTGCAAGGGCTGCTTGAGCCGCCCGGCGATTTCGCCGGCCTGGTCTCCCCAGCCGACAAAATAGTCGGCCCGTACCGCGCCGACGATGGCGCTGCCGGTGTCCTGCGCCAGCACCAGGCGCTGCAGCTTCAACACCGGACCGCTGGTGGACAACCAGACCGGCGTTCCGTAGGGAATGCTGCCCGGGTCGACCGCAATCGATCGACCGGGGGTGAGCGGCACGCCCTGGGCGCCGCGCGGACCGAACCCTGCATCGAACTCCGACAAGGGTTCCTCACGGAAAAACACGGTACGCGGGTTGCTCCACAACATCTCGTTGACCCGGTGCGGATTGAGCGACACCCAGTTGCGGATCGACGGCCACGAGGCTTCGCGCACCTGCTGCTGGTCGAGCAACCAGCGCCCGACGCTGCCATACGGCTGGTCGTTGGTGGCCGCATAGGCCAGGCGCACCATGCGCTGCTGGCCATCGGGTTCGCGCATCTGCAGGCGTCCCGAGCCCTGGATCTGCAACAACAAGGCATCGACCGGATTGGCCAGCCAGGCGATCTCCTGCCCGCGCAAGGCCGCCAGCGCCTCGGGCAGGGTCTCCATTTCCTTGCGCGTGAACCACGGCTTGCGCGCGGCAAGCCGCTCCGGCGGACGGTACAGCGGAACGTCGAATTCGCCCTGGCGCTGGCGCGAAGCCTGCAGCACCGGCTCGTAATAGGCGGTCAGCAGGCCGTCGCCTCCACCGCCGGACAAGGGCTCGATCCGGTACGGCTGCAGGCGCTGCATCATCCAGCGCTGCTGCTGCTCGCGCGAGGCCAGGCTGAGCAGGCGCACATCCGGGCACAACGCGGCAAACACCGGGCCGGGCCGTTCACAGCTCTTGAGCCAGGCGTTCCAGGCTTCGTGCAGCGCATCGTCGGAGAAACCGGGCAATTCGGCCCAGCGCACCGGTATCCAGCGGCTGCGGGCCTGCAGCCGCACCGGCGGCAACTGCGCGACATCATCGGCGATCGGCGCCGATAGCGGCGGCAGCGGCACGGCCTCGGGTACGGCCGCGGGCACGGATGACGGCACGGCCGTCGCGCTCGGCGGCGTCACCGGAGCCGCCGGCTCGGGCGATGGCGTCGCGCAGGCCGCCAGCATTTCTACAATGCCGACACAGGCGAGTGCAAACGCGCCACGGCGCAGGAGTTGATACATGGTGCTTATTTTGCTTGAAGCCCTGGTGGCGCTGCTGCTGCTGGTGCTGATCGTCTGGTGGACCATGTTCTCGGGTCGCAAGGGCGGCGAACTGCCCGAGACCGACGAAGCGAAACCCCTGCCACCACCGTCCAGGGGCCGCGACACGCCGCCGTCCGGTCCAGGCAACTGAGCCCCGACGGGCACGGTCCGCGGCGCAAGCGCACCGGCTCAGCGCGTCTGCAGCGCATTGGCCAGTTCGACCGCAGACTTGACCTTCATCTTGTCGAACACCCGCGCCCGGTGGACCTCGACCGTGCGCACGCTGATCTGGAGCTGGTCGGCGATTAGCTTGTTCGGCAGGCCATCGAGCATCAGGCGCATGACCGCATGTTCGCGCTCGGTCAATCCGGCCAGCATGCGCTCGATTGCCTCGCGCTGCGCCTGCTGCTGCAGCACCCGCGCCGACTGGCCCAGCGCCAGCTCGATGCGATCGACCAGGGCGTTGTCGGAGACCGGTTTCTCGCAGAAGTCGAACGCCCCGCGCTTGACCGCGTCCACCGCGGTCGGCAGGTCGGCGTGCCCGGTCAGGAAGATCACCGGCATTGCCTGACACAGGCCGCGCTCGATCATGCGCTCGAACAAGGCCAGGCCACTCATGACCGGCATGCGCACGTCGAGCAACAGACAGCAGGCATGCGATTGACGATACCCCGCGGCCAGCATGGCGTCGAAGGCCTGCGCGCCGTCGAAGGCCTGGCTCGGCAGGCCGCGCGAACGCAGCAGCCAGGCCAGGCCGGAGCGCACACTGGCGTCGTCGTCGACGATGAAGACGGTCGCGTCGTGGGTCGGTTGCATGGCCGTATTGTCTTATGGCGCCGCCAGCGCGGCTGCCTCGGCGGCTTCGCCTGCAACACCCGGATTCGCGACCGCGGAACCGGATGCCGGTGCCAGCGGCAGCGTGAACCGGAACACCATGCCTTGCGGCTGGTTCGGCCCGTAGGCCAGGAAACCGCCGTGTTGCTCGACCACGGTGCGGCACAGGCTCAGGCCAAGCCCCATGCCTTCGTCCTTGGTGGTGAAAAACGGCGTGAACAGTTTCTCGGATACCTCGGGCGGGATGCCGGTGCCGGTGTCGGTCACCGACAACTCGAGCCTGCCCTGGGCATGGGCCGTGCGTTCGCTCGACGACGCGCGCCGGGCCTGCAACACCAGTTGCCGTTGCGCATGCGGCACCTGGTCCATGGCCTGCATCGCGTTGCGCGCCAGGTTCAGCAACACCTGCTCGACCATGGTGCGATCGCACAACAGGCTGGGCAGATCGTTCGCGGCGCGCACATGGCAACGCACGCCCAGCTTGCGCGCCTGCAGTTCGATCAGCGGCAGGATCGCGTCGAACAGGTCGCGCACGCGCACCACCTCGCGCAGCCGCTCGCGCCGGCGCACGAAGTCGTGCACGCTCTTGATGATCTTGCCGGCGCGCTGGGCCTGGTCCGCGATATGGTGCAGGCCTTCCTCGACCAGCCGCGTTTCTTCTGGCGGCAGTACCGCGGCGTTGTCGCCGCGCTGCGATGCCGGAGCAGCCAGGGCGTTGTGCAGCATGTTGATCGAGCCATTGGCATAACTGGCAATGGCCGCCAGCGGCTGGTTCAACTCGTGGCTCAGCAGCGACGCCATCTCGCCGATCGTGGCCAATCGGGCCGTCGCCTGCAGCCGCTCGCGCGAGGCCCGCGACATCTCCTCGATGCGGCGCTGCTCGCTGATGTCGAGGAAGGCGGTCATCCAGCCGGTCTGCGCGCCTTGCGCATTGATCAGTGGCGCCTCGATGATCAGCACCGGGAAACGGGAACCATCCTTGCGCACGAACACCGATTCGAAACCTTCGCGCGGCGGCTGGCGCCCCTGCAGCCGCGACTGCAGCCGCTCCTGGTATTCGTCGTATTGCTCCGCCGGCCAATACGGCACGGCGGTGCCGGCCTGTATCAGTTCCTGGGCACTGAACCCCACCATCTGGCAGAACGCCGGATTGACATAGGTGGTGCGACCATCGAGGTCACGCGCCCGCAATCCGGTGACCAGCGAGTCCTCCATGGCCTTGCGAAACGCCAGCGCGTCCGCCAGTTCATGTTCGGCGCGCAGGCGCCGGCGCATGTCGCGCCCCAGGAACACCAGCACGACGACCAGGCCGATCGCCATCGCCACCACCATGGCGGTCAGGAAGTTCGGGAACAGCGCCGGTGTTCCGCGCCAGCTATCGAGCCGCAGCACCAGCGCATAACCGGGAAGGTCCAGCGCGTGCTGGGCGCTGAACGTCCGGTTGCCGCTGCGCGTGACGCCGTGGAACGCCACCCGCGTGCCGTCGAGAGCCGAAAACGCCACATCGTAGGCGCGGGCGAATGGCTCGGCCACCATCTCGTTGAGGACCTCGCCCAGCGCGTAGGTCACGACCAGATAGGTTTCTGCGGCGCCGCCCAGCGGCAGGCACAACTCGAGCAATTGCTGGCGTTGCCCGTTGACGGCAACACGGAACGGGCTGGTGGCATAGATCGGGCCGCGCGCGCCGCGAGCCTGCTGGCAGGCCGCCTCGACCTCGCTGGCCAGCTGCTCGCGCTGCGGGGCGTCGAACACAGCCGCGCGCAGGTCCGAATCCACCGCGGCCTGCAGCTGCATGCGCGCGTCGCGCAGTTCGATGCGCAGCATCTCGCGCCGCGCACGCAACAGCGCACCGGCGCGCAAGGTCCAGGGGTCGCTGTGCTGCGGATCGAAACGCGGCAGGGCCTGCAGACTCTGCACATTGCGCGTCATGCCGCCGCGGATATCGGCGACCACTTCCACCGCATCGCGCTCGATACGGTCCTGCAGGCGACCGGCCTCGTATCGTCCCGCCAGCCAGACCAGGGTCACCAGCAAGGCCGCCACCAGCACCACCAGGGCGCTCCACAGGACCCAGCGCCGTGTCGCTGACGAGGATTCGCCCGGCCTGCCGGACGCAGCGTTCATGTGCGTGCTCCTAGCCCGAACGGCGCGCAAGACGGCGGGCCGTGCCGCCAACGGCGCAAAGCGCCTTTGCAAGGACCAGCCCGCTCATAACACCCGGTGCTCCAGCGCCGGCAGCTGCAGCCGCACCTGCGCCAGTCGCGCGTGCGTCAGGTCCGCGACATCGACGCCGTCGCCTTCGTCCCGCTGGCACAGGATGTCGCCCCAGGGATCGACCACCATGCTGTGGCCCCAGGTACGGCGACCGTTCTCGTGCATGCCGCCCTGGGCAGGCGCGGCCACATAGGCCAGGTTCTCGACCGCCCGCGCGCGCAGCAGCAACTCCCAGTGCGCCTGGCCCGTGGTCCAGGTGAAGGCGCTGGGCACCAGCAGCAGGTCGGCGCCGGCGCGGGCATGGCCCCGGTACAACTCCGGGAATCGCAGGTCGTAACACACGCTCATGCCCACGGTCCAGGTATGGCCGTCGCGCGAGGGCAGGCTGAACGTCACCGGCTCGGTTCCGCGCAACAACACCCGGGACTCGTCGAATCGCTCCTTGCCGTTGTCGAACTTGAACAGGTGGATCTTGTCGTAGCGCCGCACGCAGGCGCCGTCGGGACCGAACACCAGCGAACTGTTGGTGACGCGTTGTTCGCGGTCCTGCGGCGATCCGGTCTCGATCGTCAATGGCAGGGTCCCCCCGACGATCCACATGTCCATCCGGCGGGCGGCGTCGGACAGGAACCGCTGGATCGGGCCATCGCCAAACGGTTCGCGAATGCCCAGCTTGTCCTTGTCGCGGTGACCCAGCAGGCAGAAATACTCCGGCAACACCGCCAACTCGGCGCCTGCGGCCGCTGCCTGCGCCAGCAGTTCGCCGGCGCGATCGAGGTTGGCCTGCAGCCCGGTGGCAGAAACCATCTGCACGGTGGCAACTTTCATGTCGTTCTTCCTTTCATCGGGCAGGCGCCGTGACCGGTGCGGGATCGGTCTTGCCGTCCGCGGCGGACTTGTCACCCACCCGCTGGATGCGGGGTTCGACCCAGCTGCCGTCGATGTGGAACTCCTGCGTGGCAGCCTCCATCAACGGCTTGCGCAACACGAACTGTGCCAGGAACGAGCCCAGCCCGACCGCGGGATTGATCGCCGCGGCAATCAGCGACGCGGTACCTGCGTTGATCTCCGGCACCACCACCACCCGGATGTCCTGGGTTTCCCGGTACAGGTCGGCCTGGCCTTCCATCAGCACCGCGGCGTTGACACCTTTCATCTGCAGGTTGCTCGAGTAGGCGACACCTTGATCGATGCGCACGTCGCCGCGGAAGAAGTCGAACACGAAACCTTCGCTGAACACGTCACGAAAATCGAGCACCAGCCGCCGTGGCAGCGATTGCAGGCTGAGCACCCCCAACAACTTGGCCAGGCCCGGATCGGCCTTGAGGAACTGCCCGTTTTCGACATTGACGTTGAAGCTGCCGGCCAGCGTCGCGTAGTCCAGCGACAACGGCGACCCGACCCACGCCACCTGGCCCTGCATCTGCCCCTTGCCGCGACGCACCAGGTCCTGCATGCCGAACCGCGCCAGCAGTCCACCCGCGTTCTGAATGTCGAGCTGGAAATTCATCACGGTGCGCCGTCGCGACGGGGTCGTCGCCGACTGCGCCTGCAGGGGTACCCAGTTTCCGGTGGCGCGGAACACCGCCTCCGGCGATATCACGTCGAAGCGGTTCAGCCGCCATTCGCGACTGGCCGCACCGCCGCCGGCCACCGCGCGATTGACCGCATCGACCTCGACACGGCCGAGCTTGCGACCCCGCAGGTCGAGTTCCTCGACCACGATGTCGAGTGCGGGAATGGACTGGGGCTGTTCGTCGAGCAGGCTCTCGACATCGCTGGCAACCGACGGCGCGAGCGTCAGCCGGGACAGCCGCGCAAACAGCCGGCCCGCGCCCTGGCCGGCGGATGGGCGGTATTCGGCATATCCATCGAGTTCGCGCGCATCGAGATTGACCCGCCACACCGCGCCGTCGCGCGATCCTCCGGCCACCAGGTCGTTCAACGTGCGGCCCGCGGCCGTGAAGGAGCGGGCTCGCAGGGCGACGCTGGTCGGCCAATACGTCTGGACGGCGCCCGCCGACCCGCCGAAAACCGCCGCATCGCCACCGACCTGGGCCGCCAGGCGTTCCCAGGCATCCACGTCCACGGTATCGAGGCGCACCAGCGCGGTGACCCCGTCGCGAGGCAGTGGCGCCGCCTCGGTGTCCGTCGCACCCACCACGATGGCGCCGCGCAATACCCTCGGCTCGGCACCGGAGGTATCGCGCTGGTAGCGGACCGACACGACACGCCCGAGTTCGAGCGCCAGCTGGTCCCGTGGCGGTCCCGCGCCTGCTCCGCCATCGGCCGGCAGCGGCGCCGTCTCCAAACGCAGCGCCAGCGCCTGCTCGGCCGGCTTGCCCAGGGGCGCCGGCAGGTTCAGTGCCATGCCCGCCAGCGAGCTGGTGATGGCGATCTCGGGCACGCCAGCGCGCAGCCCGATGCTGGCGTCGTAACTCGCACTGCCGGACATCTGCCGGGCCAGGCGCGGCACCACGCCCAGCGTGCGCGCCTGGCGCAGGCCCTCGGCACTGGCCGTGCCCTTCAGGCGAAACAACATGTCCGGAGCCCCGGCGCCGGACTGCGAGCCGCCGTCGATGCGCACCTCGCCGCCGAGCATGCCGGCCTGCACGCCCGTGACACTGAAGCCGCCCTCGGTAAAACCCACGGTGCCGCGTGCGCGTGCCAGCCGGGGCAGGTCGGGCGTGATCAGCAGATCGTTGCCTTGCAGTTGCACGTTTCCCTGCACCCGCGTGCGATCGACATCGTCCACCGGCACCTCCAGCTTGAGTCGCAACTCGGCCGGGCCGGTGGCAACGACACGGGCCAGCGCCTGCTCGGTCAGCGCGCCCACCGGCGAGTCGTTCGCAAACCCCAGCAACTCGGGCAGCGGACCGCGGACCTCGAGGTCGACCGCGACGACACTGTTTGCCAGATCGGCGATGACGGCATCGGCGCGGGTGATCTGCAGCGCCGGCGAACCCGCCAGGCTGGCACGGGCGCCCCGCACCTTCAGGCTCTGGCGATCGATCACCAATTCACCGGACAGGCGGGTTGCCACCGGCCAGGGCCGGCTGTCGGCCGTTTGCAGGCTGCGCGGGACATAGGCCAGTGTCGCCCCGCTGACCTGCGCGGTGATCAGGAATTCGCCCTGGTTCGCTTCGGGGAAGGGCACGTCCCACAGATCGCCCTTGACCTTGAACCGTACGTCGGACGCCACGCCGGCCTGCACCGCGTCGCGTACGTAATTGCGCGCCTCGGGCTCCATCACCAGCGGCAGGTAACGGAACACGCGGGCGCCATTGGCCCGGCTCAGCCGGCCCTGCATGTCCAGCAGCCCGGGGAAGCGCGACCGGCTCTGCGAACGCGCCGGATCGCTGGTCTGCCACTGCAGGTCGAGCGTGCCTTCCGTGTCCGCGTTGCTGAACTGCAGCCGGGACAGCTGCACCTGCATGGATTCGCCCCGCAACTGCCAGCTCAGGTCGCCGGACAGGCGCTTGAACGGCACCAGCGTCTCCTGGAAGATGCCCGGAAGGTCGATGCCACCATCGGTCATCTCCAGGCTCGCCTTGCCGCCGGATTCATTGAACGAGAACACCAGGCCCAGGCCCTGGACCCCGGGCGTGCCGATCGAGCGGGTCGAACCCGCCGGCGCCCCGCTGGTGTCCGGAACCGAGCGCAACGACAGGCGTTGCACGCGCCCGTCGGCCTGGTAGGTCATCGCCTTGCCCGCACCCGGCTGTTGCCACTGCAGCCGGACCGACTCGACCAGGCCGGACGGACGATGCCGCGCCAGCGCCTGGTGCCACTGGGCGTCGAGTGGCAGCCGGGTGGCGATCTGCGCCAATGCGGACAGGTCCAGTTGATCGGCTTGCAGATCGCCCGATGCGGGCCCTTGCGCGCTTGCCAGCGTCTGCTTCAGGCTCAGGTTGCCGCCGGGCCAGCGAATGCCGTCCTGTGTCTGGAAGGCCAGGTCGCGCGTGGCGAATTCCCGTGCGTCGTCGCCCAGGCGGCCACTCAGGCGGCCCGACATCGTGGCCAGCTGCAGCGGCTGCAGTTCGGGGGCCAGTCGCACGGCGACCTGGCCCAGGGACAGGTCGGCGGTGACCCCGCTCAGCCGGCCACGCTCGACGTCGAGCCATGCACGAACGGCGCCCCGCCCCTGGTCGATGTCCACCCCCGGATCCGCATATTGCTTGAGCCGCGCCACGTCGACCCTTGCAAAATCGGCGTACACCTGACCCTTCCACTCCTGCCAGCGCCCACTGCCCACCGACAGAAACGGCTGCTCGAACCGCGCCATGACCTGGAAACGATCGCCCCAGGATGCGGGCGGCGTCGCATCCAGCCGGATTTCATGCACCCGCGATCGGTTGCGCAACACCATGTCGACCGACTGCAATGCCAGTGGCGGCATGTCGCGCATCTCGTCGGTCCAGACCACCGAACCGCCGCGGATGACGAACTCCGGCTGCGAGAAGATGCGGTCGAGCAAGGCGTCGTCCGGCTCCGGGCCCTGGCCCTGGGACACGTCCAGGCCCGCCACCCGGATCCGCCCGTCGGCCGTGCGCCGTACATCGAGCACGGGACTGTCCACCAGGACCTGGTCGAAGGTGCGCTTGAGCAGTGCCCGCGGCGACAGCGAAACCAGGATGCGCGGCAACCGCAGTGCCTCGCGGCCCTGCGCGTCGAGCAGCCGGACGTTGCCGAGCTCGAACGCGGGCAGCAGGCTGGTGGAGTACGCGGTGATCGATTCGATGCGCACCGGCATGCCGGCCACCCGCGTGGCGGCCGCCTCCAGCTGCGGACGCAGCTCGCCGATTCGCGGCACAATCACCAGATGCAGGGTGCCCCATGACGCCGCGAGAAGCAACCATGCCAGCAACAACAGAGCCAGAAGCCAGCGTGCCACGAACGCCAGGCTTCTCAGAAGCCGTGTGGGAGGGGTTGCGGGCGTCAGTTCATTCATCGTGCGTGCGCGATCGACACAGGAATTATGACCGCCAAGCTTGAAGAAGGTGGCCTCGGGGCCGTTGCCGTACAGGCGCAGAATCAGTCCGGCAATGCCGCTTTGGTGGTGTCGCCCGCGTTGTCGGAATATTCCCGCTTCGGCCAGCGCATACGCCGGCGCTACGAGGCCGAGCGCGCGCTGCTCGCTGCGGGTGTGCCGTCACGCGCCGCCTGTGAATCCCTGTTCGGGACGTTGACCGACAACGGCGTCGACCTCGGATCGGCATTGCGCATCGTGCGCCAGGTGGTGCTCGAGCGCCTGATGGCACTGGACTGCGATGGCCAGGCGAGCGTGCAGCAGGTCACGCTGGCGATGACCGAACTGGCCGAGTTCGCGCTCGATACGGCCTGCAACCACGTGCTGGGCCAGCTCGACGCGCAACATGGCGCACCCATGGGCGCCGACGGCCAGCGGGCGCAGATCTGGATCGTGGGCATGGGCAAGCTGGGTGCGCGCGAGCTCAACGTCTCCAGCGACATCGACCTGATCTATGTCTACGACCAGGACGGCGAAACCGCGGGCAACGGGCAAGGTCGCGGCAAGATCTCGAACCAGGAGTATTTCGGCAAGGCCGTACGCGCCGTGTATGCAATCGTGGGCGACACCACCGAACACGGCTTCGTGTTCCGGGTCGACCTGGCCTTGCGACCGAACGGCAACTCCGGTCCACCGGCGATCTCGCTCGGTGCGCTGGAAGAATATTTCCATGTCCAGGGGCGGGAATGGGAGCGTTTCGCCTGGCTCAAGAGCCGCGTCGTTGCGCCGACCCGCTGTGTCGGCGAAGGCTCGGCCGGCAACTTGCGGCCGACGGTCCTGCCCTTCGTGTTCCGGCGCTACCTCGACTACAACGTGTTCGATTCGCTGCGGGTGTTGCACCGGCAGATTCGCGAACATGCAGCGCGGCGCAGCTCCGGCCGCCCGGAACGCACCAACGACGTGAAGTTGTCACGCGGCGGCATCCGCGAGATCGAATTCATCGTGCAGCTGCTGCAGGTGGTGCGCGGCGGCCAGTTCCCCGAACTGCGCACCCGCGCCACGCTCGACGCCTTGCCGCGCCTGATGCGCGCGGGCCTGATGTCGCAGGAGACGGTCGACGCCTTGTCGGCCGCCTACCTGTTCCTGCGCCAGCTCGAGCACCGCATCCAGTACCTCGATGACATGCAGACCCATGTCTTGCCCACGCGCGACGACGACCTGCACTGGATCGCCCACGCGATGGGACATGCATCGGCCGGCGCCTTCCTGGCCGAGCTCGACCGGCACCGGGAATTCGTCGCCCACGAGTTCGACGCCCTGCTCGGCGGCGGCAAGCCGGACTGCAAATCCTGCAACGGGGCCAGTTCGGCGCTGGCCACACCGACCGGCTTCGAGGAATTCCTGGACACGCTGCCCTCGGGGCTGCGCGAACGCGTCGCGAGCTGGCGCGACAACCCGCGCTTCCTGGCCTTGCGCGACGAGTCGCGGTTGCGGCTGTTCCGGCTGATCAGCCGCACCGTGACCTGGATCGCCGAGACCACGATCACCGAGGAGGCGGGCGTGCGGCTGGCCGACTGGATCGAGCCGCTGCTGCGCCGCGAGAGTTACCTGGCCTTGCTGCTCGAGCGCCCCGCGGTGCACCAGCGGCTGCTGCGACTGCTGGGCAATGCCAAGTGGCCCGCACGTTACCTGTTGCTGCATCCGGGCGTGATCGACGAACTGGCCAATCACGCGATGCTGGCCGAGCGTTTCCAGCCGACCGAATTCGAGCATGAGCTCGAACAACGCCGCAACGCGTTGCATATCACCGAAGAAGACGACGACGAGACACTGCTCAACCTGCTGCGGCGCGCCCACCATGCCGAGGTGTTCCGCACGCTGGCGCGTGATGTCGAAGGCGTGTTGACGGTCGAACAGGTCGCCGACGACCTCAGCGCACTGGCGCTGTCCATCCTGCGCGTGACCTCGCGCTGGTGCTGGAGCCGGCTGCGCAACCGGCATCGCGAAACCGCCCAGCTGGCCGTCATCGCCTACGGCAAGCTCGGTGGCATGGAGCTGGGGTATGGCAGCGACCTGGACATCGTCTTCGTCTACGAGGACGACGACGAGAACGCGGCCGAGATCTACGCGACCTTCGTGCGCAAGCTGATCAACTGGCTCACCGTCAAGACCGGCGAAGGTGACCTGTACGAAATCGACACCGCGTTGCGCCCGAACGGCAACTCGGGCTTGCTGGTCACCAGCTTCGAGGCCTTCGCCGGCTACCAGCAAAAGCGCGGCAGCAATACCGCCTGGACCTGGGAACACCAGGCCATGACGCGCGCACGATTCGTGCTCGGCGACGACACCATGCGTGCGCGCTTCGACGCCATCCGCCGCGGGGTCGTCACCGCGCCGCGCGACGCCGACAAGCTGCGCGAGGAGATCGTTGCGATGCGCGAGAAGGTACGCGCCGCCCATCCGGTGCGCGAAGGCCGGTTCGACGTCAAGCACAGCCCGGGCGGCATGGTCGACGTGGAGTTCGTCGTGCAGTACCTGGTGTTGTCCCAAGCCGCGCACCATGAGGAACTGGTGGCCAACGCCGGCAATATCGCGCTGCTGCAACGCGCCCAGTCCGTTGGCCTGCTGCCCGATGGCATCGGCACCGCCGCGGCCCAGGCCTACCGCGCCTTGCGCAAGGTGCAGCACCACGCGCGACTGAACGAGGAGACGACGCAGGTGCCGGCCGGAGAACTCGACACCCACCGCGACGCGGTGCTGGCCTTGTGGCATGCGGCCTTCGGTACCTCCCGGCCGTGACGGCGTGAGCCGCCGCACGCAGACGCGACCCGAACATCGAAAAAGCGGGGTGTTCCGGGCCCGACGAAACCGATCGCCGATCGGCATTGCCGGTATGCTGGATGGCCGTCGCCGTGTTGTCGCGTCGACTTCGCCCGATCCCCAGCCACCATGAACCTGGTCCAAGTCACCCACGAATCCATCGTCATCGGACAGCCGCTGCCATTCTCGCTGCGCGACGAAACCGGTGCGCTGCTGGCGCGCAAGGGATACGTCATCGTGACGCGTGACGACCTCGAAGCGGTTCGCGGTCGGGGCAAGGGCTTTTTCGTCGACGTGTCCGAATCCGAGCGGCACCAGAAGGCCTTTGTCGGCAAGCTGCACGAACTCGTGCGTGACGAACGCCCGCTGGGCAAGATCGCCCAGGCCCAGCTCACCACCGGCGAGCTGACGCCGCCGCGCAACCGCACGCTCGGCGATGAACTCGACTGGCTGGACCTGCAGGTGCAGGGCAACCGCCTGCTGCGCGACCTCGACGGCGAACATTTCGTCGAGGCGCTGGAGCGGCTGCAGTCGCGCCTGAGCCAGCAATCGCAGCGCAATCCGGACGGCGCCTTGTTCGCACTGTTCCACCTGGCCGGCAGCGAGATCCAGCTCTACAGCGCGACCCACTCGATGCTGGTCAGCGTGATCTGCGGCCTGGCGGCGCGCGACGTGCTGGGCTGGCCCCCGGAGATGGAAGACAGCGTGTGCAAGGCGGCGCTGACGATGAACATCTCCATGACCGACATCCAGGACCGGCTGGCGTCGCAGAACGACCCGCCGACGCCGGCGCAGCGCGACCTGATCGAGCAACACGCCAGCCGCTCCGAGGCGTTGCTGCGCGGATTCGGCGTGCGCGACGCCGATTGCCTGGAGGCGGTGCGCGATCACCACAACACCGGCCCCGGCGATCTGGCCTCGCGCAGCCGGGGACAGCGCATGGCGCGGCTGCTGCAACGCGCCGACAAGTTCGCCGCCCATCTGTCGCCGCGCGCGTCGCGACGGCCCGACTCGGCTGCCGCGGCGATGCAGGCGATCTATTTCGACGAGCAACGTGCCACAGACGAGGCTGGGGCGGCGTTGATCAAGGCCGTCGGTGTGTATTCGCCCGGCACCATGGTGCGACTGGCCAACCAGGAGATCGGTGTGGTGGTGCGTCGCGGCGCCAACACGACCATGCCGCGGGTGGCGGTGCTCGTCAACCCGGACGGCATCGCAACCGGCGAACATGCGATCCGCGACACCAGCGCGCGCGAGTGTCGCATCGTCGGCGGCGTTGCGCCCGGCGAGTGCAAGGTCAAGATCCAGCTCGACCGGATGCTGACCCTGACCGCCGGCCCGACCGCCTCAGGCCGAACCTGGTAGGACGTCGGCGGTCGCCTGCCGCGCGCTCTCGCGGCTGATTTCCTTGCGGTACTTGTTGAGCTCCTGAACGGTCGCGAAACTGCGATTGAACAACAGGCTCAGGTTGTGCAGGATGCGCTCGACGACCCGGGTCTCCCAACTCGCGTCGAACTTGATCTGCTGGT
>CAXBDR010000080.1:0-17930 GCA_963974265.1 uncultured Rhodoferax sp. | reverse complement strand
CCGATCTGGTCTCCCGGCGCCGCGCCGACCAGGCTGTTGGCCGCACCCATGACGCCGACCACGGGCGACGCGGGATCGATCCAGGTCACGGCCCCGGCGTTGTTGTTCCAGGCCGACGTGGAGACGTAATACCGGCCGCTGCCGATGGACGACAGGCCGCTGTTGCCCACCCGGTCGTTGGCCATCGCGCCGACCAGGCTGTTGGCCGAAGAGACCACGCCGGTGATGCCGGTGCCGCCGTCGGCCCAGGTGATCGCGCCGGCCGCGCTGCTCCAGTTCGGGCTGAAGATCGCCAGCTTGCCGCCGGATATGGCCGTGATGCCGCTGCTGCCGATCTGGTCTCCAGCGCTCGCACCGACCAGACTGTTGGTCGACGACACCGCCCCGGAGACGCCCGCGGCCATGCCGAACGGCGTCAAGGCGCCAGCCGACCCGTTCCAGAACGGGCTGGACACCAGCACGTTGCCGGCGCTGAGGTTGCGCACCACGCCGCTGCTGCCGATGCGGTCGTTGGCCGCGCTGCCGCGCAGGTTCGAGATCAGTGCGCCGGTGAGTCCATCGAACAGGTAGATGGCACCCGCGTTGGTGGCGGCGAAATCGTCGTTCGAGTCGAAGACCAGGATGTTGCCGTTGCCCAGCAACTGCAGGCTTTGGCCGAACAGGTCGCCCGCGCCGGGGTTGGGATCGAGCAACTCGACGCTGACGCCCGGCACGAACACCGGGGTCTGGATCAGGATGAATTTCGGGTCGAGCAGGAAATGCCCCCCCTGGCCCATCGGTGCACCGGCGTCGGCGCTGCCGCCGAACTGCACCTGCTGGCGTGCCGACACCTCGAGCGTGCCGCCGTTGCCGCCCTGCGCACCACCGCGCGCCGTCATGGCACCGGCAAACCGGTTCTCTGCATCGGCCCAGGTCGTGATCGTGCCGCCGTCGCCATCGACGCGCGCGCTGGCCTGCACGCTGCTGGCGGCCGTGACCGTCAGGTTGCGGGCGTTGTCCATGGTGGCATCGGCGCCGGCGCGACCCCCGCCCACGCGAATGGTCCCGCCGCCGGCATCGCCGTCGGCACGGACCTGCGCCGCTGCCAGCGTGACCTCGCGGCCGGTCACCGTGACCGCGCCGCCGACGCCGCTGCTGGCGCTGGCGTCCAGCGTGGCGGAACTGAACAGGTGGCCGTCGCCATCGGGCGCCGCGTCGACACTGACGTGGATGTCGCCACCGCGCAGCACGCCCTGCGCCGATGCGGAGGCGGACGCGCCCTGGATCAGGCGGCTGTCGGCCTGCAGACGGATGGTTCCGCCCATGCTGCTGGAGCCATCTGCGTGCACGGCGCCGTCGTGCACCAGCCTGGCCGCCGACACCTGGATGTCACCGCCCCGGCCGCCATCGGCGGACAGGCGGGACCCGGCCTCGAGGGCGACGAATCCGGCATCGGCCGTGACCGCGATGCTGCCACCCACGGTGCTGGCCTGCGTCGCAGGCGACGCCGCCGTGGCACGGGCACTTAGTTCCGCACCGGCGTCGACCGTCACATTGCCTGACTGCGACGCCACAGTGACGGTGCCGCCGACCGTCTGGCCGTCGGAGCGCAACTGGCTGTCGGCGGCGACGTGCACATCGGCCCGCGCCTTGAGCACCAGGCGCCCGCCCTCGCGGGCCAGCGTCTGCGCCTGCACGACGCCCGAATGCTTCAGGGTTCCGGCAAAGACGCCGACCGCGCCGCCTTCCAGGCGCCCCAGGTTGATGACGCCGTGGCCCTGGTTCTGCACCTCGAAGCTGATGTCGTTGAGGTTGCGCCCGGTGATCTCGACCATTTCGCCGGCGGCGAGCACGACGTTGCCACCTTCCGAGCGAATCACGGCATTGCCGTCGGTGCCGACATTCGGCGCGATCAGGTAGACATCGCCGTTGCCCGAGCTGATGCGGCCTTGCACCTGGATGTCTCCGGCGGCGCCGTCGCGGGCGAACTTGAACTTGCCGGCCTTGAAATCGTCATCGTTGAGCGACAAGGTGGACGCGACGAATCCCTGGGTGTCGATGACACTGCCTGGTCCGAACACGACACCGTTGGGATTGATCAGGAACACGCGGCCATTGGAGCCCAGCGTACCGTCGATCTGGCTCTTGAGCGCCGGGTTCTGCACCTGCACCCGGTTGAGCACGGTGCTCGCCGCGTTCTGCTGCTGGAAATACGTGGTCTCGCCGGCTCCGATCGAGAACTGCTGCCAGTTGATGATCGCACCCGGTGTATTGGTCACCGTGAGCCGGTTGCCCTGCGTCTGCATCGACGCCTGGCCGTGCACGACGACGGCACCACCCGGATTGGCCTGGGCCAGTGGAGGCGCCACGCCGTAGGCGGCTGCCAGCGCGATGGCCAGTGCATGTCGACGCGTGCCAACCCGCAAGATGCGAGAACCTGTATGGACCATGGTGTGAAACCCTTGCATGCAAAAAATCCTGGCCAGCTGTCGCGCGAGAACGACACAATGGCCGCCAAACCGGAGGCACCATCACCATCATGGACACAATCGACGCGCTGGCTCCTGCAACCGTGCGCCACGCCCCGGGTGGAGCCTGTCGCCAACAGGCAAATTGAGTCACATTTTGATGCATTTGTCTACCCTGCGAATGGACGATGCGGCCTGCAAACAGCATGGCTTGTCGTCTCGCATCGCGCTGCGCGAAGCGCCATCCGGCCGGTGGTCGCTGGCCCCCCGCGGTTGCGGTCAATACCGCATGCGCGCATACTGACCGGCTGGTCACCCACAAGCGAAAGTCATTGCCATGACGTTATGTCCGATTGCCATCGTCTCCGGCTGCGAAAAGTGCCCGGCCTTCAAGATATGTCCGCTCAAGTCGGTCATCGGCAATGCACCGGCCAAGGCGGAACCCCGGCAGCCACCGGCGCGGGCCGCGGCATCCGGACGCGGCAAGGGCAAGCCCAAGTCCTGAGCGGTACGACCGCGGCGTCGAAAGCCATGGCGGCGCCCGGGCAGCGCGCGCGGCCCTGCGGCGTGTCCGGCAGGCTGGATAATCGCGCCCCATGAACCCCTTGCTGGACCGACTGCAGCCCTACCCCTTCGAGCGCCTGCGTGCCTTGTTCGCCGACATCAAGCCCCATCCGGCCTACCGCCCGATCAGCCTGGGCATTGGCGAGCCCCGGCATGCGACGCCGGAGTTCATCAAGCAGGCTTTCACCGACGCGCTGCACCGCGAACCGAGCGGCCTGGCCGGCTACCCGGCCACGGCGGGCGACCCCGCGTTGCGCCAGGCCTGCGCCGACTGGTTGCACCGGCGCTACGGCCTGCAGGTCGATGCGCCGACCCAGGTATTGCCGGTCAACGGTTCGCGTGAGGCGCTGTTCGCGTTTGCCCAGACCGTCGTCGACGCCGGCCCGGCCGGATCCACATCGGGCGACGACGGCCCGTGGGTGGTGTGCCCGAATCCGTTCTACCAGATCTACGAAGGTGCGGCCTTGCTCGCCGGCGCCAGGCCGTGGTTCGTGGCGGCCGATCCGGCGCGCAATTTCGCGCAGGACTGGGATGCGGTACCCGAGGCGGTCTGGGCACGCACCCAATTGCTGTACGTCTGCTCGCCCGGCAATCCGACCGGTGCGGTGATGCCCCTGTCGGAATGGGAAAAGCTGTTCGCGCTCAGCGACCGCCACGGTTTCGTCATCGCCTCGGACGAGTGCTACAGCGAAATCTATTTCCGCGACGAGCCGCCGCTCGGTGGATTGCAGGCGGCCTCTTTGCTCGGGCGTCACGATTTTCGCCGCCTGATGGCCTTTACCAGCCTGTCCAAGCGCAGCAGCGTGCCGGGCATGCGCAGCGGCTTCGTGGCCGGAGATGCCGCCCTGATCAAGGCCTTGTACCGGGCCCGGTTCGCGCGCATCACACCCATGCTGTCCGAGGTGCTCGACGTCGCGCTGCCGGACGCCGCGTTCTACCTGTGGGCGGGGGTGGACGGCAGCGACACCGCATTCGCGCGCGACCTGCTCGCTCTCTACAATGTCACCGTCCTGCCCGGGAGCTTCCTGGCCCGGGAGGTCGACGGCATGAACCCGGGTGCCGGACGCATCCGGATGGCGCTGGTCGCCGAAACCGCGGAATGCGAAGAAGCCGCCCGGCGCATCGTGCAGTTCGTGCGTGGCAGGCGTTGAACGCACCGCCCCACCTCATTTCCACAACCTGATCCAGATCCATGACTGACCAATTGCAGAAAACCATCGAAACCGCGTGGGACAACCGCGCCGAATTCACCGCCAAATCGGCGCCACAGGAGGTCGTCGACGCGGTCGAACATGTCATCGCCGGCCTCGATGACGGCAGCCTGCGCGTAGCCACCCGCGAGGCCGTCGGCCAGTGGACCACCCACCAGTGGATCAAGAAGGCCGTGCTGCTGAGCTTTCGCCTGCGCGACAACGCGGTCATGCGCTCCGGCGACCTGGGTTTCTTCGACAAGGTGCCGACCAAGTTCGCCGACATGGACGAGGCCAGCCTGCGCGCCAGCGGCGTGCGTGTCGTGCCCCCGGCGGTCGCCCGCCGCGGCAGCTTCTGTGCCAAGGGCGTGGTGCTGATGCCGTCCTACGTCAACATCGGCGCCTACGTCGATGAAGGCACGATGGTCGACACCTGGGCCACCGTGGGTTCATGTGCCCAGATCGGCAAGAACGTGCACCTGAGCGGCGGCGTCGGTATCGGCGGCGTACTCGAACCGATGCAGGCCGGCCCGACCATCATCGAGGACAACTGCTTCATCGGTGCGCGCTCCGAAGTGGTCGAAGGCGTCATCATCGAGGAGAACTCGGTGATCTCCATGGGCGTGTACATCGGCCAGAGCACCAAGATCTACGACCGCGCGACCGGCACCGTCAGCTACGGCCGCGTACCGGCCGGCTCGGTCGTGGTGTCGGGCAACCTGCCCAGCGCCGATGGCAAATACAGCCTGTATTGCGCGGTCATTGTCAAGAAGGTCGACGCGCAGACACGCGCCAAGACCAGCCTGAACGACTTGCTGCGCGACTGACACCGGTTCGCATCGATGGTGGATTGAACACGAGGGGACGATCATGGCAACCAGCGGCACCCAGGGAACGATGGAGCGCATCCTGCGCCTGATGAGCGACAAGAAGGCGTCGGATGTGTACCTCTCGGCCCATGCGCCGGCCCTGATCAAGATCAACGGCCTGTGCATCCCGATCAACAACCAGGTCTTGCCGCCCGATGCGCCGCGCAACCTGCTGGCCGAAGTGCTGCCGGCGGACCGGATCGCCGAACTCGAGGCCCGGGGGGAACTCAACATGGGCTTCCCGCTACCCGGCGTGGGGCGGTTCCGGGTCAGCGCGATGCGCCAGCGCGGCTCCATCGCGGCGGTCGTGCGCTTCATCACCCTCGAGGTGCCGCCACTGTCGAGCCTGGCCCTGCCCGATATCCTGAGCGAACTGATCATGGCCAAGCGCGGCCTGCTGCTGATGGTGGGTGCCACCGGTGCCGGCAAGAGCACGACGCTGGCGTCGATGATCGACTACCGCAACGAAAACCTGGCCGGCCACATCCTGACCATCGAGGACCCGATCGAGTTCCTGTTCAAGAACAAGCGCTCGGTGATCAACCAGCGCGAGATCGGCACCGACACCGAATCGCTGGAAATCGCACTCAAGAACGCGTTGCGGCAGGCACCCGACGTGATCCTGGTGGGCGAGATCCGCGACCGCGAGACCATGTCCGCCGCACTGGCCTACGCGCAGTCCGGCCACCTGTGCCTGGCGACGATGCACGCCAACAACAGCTACCAGGCGCTGAACCGGATCCTGAGTTTTTATCCGGTCGAGGTGCGCGAGACCATGCTGGGCGACCTGGCCGCCGCGCTCAAGGCGGTCGTGTCGCAGCGCCTGCTGCGCACGGTCTCCGGTGGCCGGGTGCCGTCGGTCGAGGTGCTGCTCAATACCAAGCTGATCGCCGAACTGATCGAAAAAGGCGACTTCTCCGGTATCAAGGAGGCGATGGAGAAAGCCATGGCCGAGGGTTCGCAAAGTTTCGAGGCCGACATCGCACGCCTGATCGTCGAGGGCATCGTCGACCGCAAGGAAGGCCTGGCCAATTCCGATTCACCGACCAACCTGATGTGGCGCATGGAGAACGACTTCTCACTGGTTCGCGCGGTCAAGCCGGAGGAAGAACCGGACGACGAACCCTCGTTCACCGAGATCACGCTGGACGTCAAGCATTGATGAGGGTCACGCGGGCGCCGACCCATCGACGGATCGCACGGGCCTGCGTCATGGCTGCGCCGGCCGGCGCGACGGCGCGCCTGCGGCAGGTCGCCGTCGCCTTGGCGTGCCCCATCGAGCCGCGCAGGCTCGACGCCATTGACGCGCGGACACGGCCATGAACATCGGACAACTGATAGACACCGGCGCACAGGCACTGGAGGCGGCCGGGGTTTCGTTCGGCCACGGCACGACCAATGCCTGGGACGAGGCCGCCTGGCTGGTGCTCTGGCGCCTGGGCCTGCCGCTGGACACCGAACTCGACGGCCCGGACGCCGTGGCCGACCGGCCGGTCGACGCCAGGGATGCCGAACGGGTACGGGCACTGGTGCAGCAACGCATCGACTCGCGCAAGCCGGCCGCCTATCTCACCGGCGAGGCCTGGCTGCAGGGTGTGCCATTCCACGTCGACGAACGCTGCATCGTGCCACGCAGCCTGATCGGCGAGCTGATCGCCGCCGGCGTGCTGGACGCCTGGATGCCGGATGACGCTTCGCGCCTGCTCGACCTGTGCACGGGGGGCGGCAGCCTGGCCATCCTGGCCGCGCTGGCCTATCCGCAGCTGCAGGTCGATGCGACCGACATCTCGGTCGATGCATTGGCCGTTGCGCGCATCAACCTGCAGCGCCATGGGCTGGAGGAGCGCATCCGGTTGCGCCAGGGTGACGGCCTGGCGGCCGCGCAGGGGTTCTACGACATGATCCTGTGCAACCCCCCGTACGTGAACAGTGCCAGCATGGCACAATTGCCGGCTGAATACCGGGCCGAGCCTGAACTGGCACTGGCCGGCGGCGCGGATGGCATGGATTTCGTGCGCAGGTTGTTGCGTGATGCGGGTGCCTGCCTGCAACCGCACGGTTCGCTGGTGCTCGAGATCGGCCACGAACTGGCCTTTTTCGAAGCGGCCTTCCCCGGCCTGCCGGCACTGTGGCTCGAGACCAGTGCCGGCGCCGACCAGGTCTGCCTGCTCGGCCGCGACGCCTTGCTGGCCCTGCCAACCACCTGAACACGAGATTCGGCCGGATGAACGGCCGGGCAGTTATCGATCATGATCACCCTGAAGAACGTCACCCTGCGCCGCGGCACCAAGGTCCTGCTGGACAACGCGTCGGTGACCCTGAACCCCGGCGAGAAAGTCGGCCTGGTCGGACGCAACGGTGCCGGCAAGTCATCGCTGTTCGCGCTGCTCGACGGCTCGCTGCACGAGGACGCCGGAGATTTCAGCGTGCCCGCGCAGTGGCGCATGGGCCAGGTGGCGCAGAACATGCCCGAGACCGACATGTCGGCCACCGAATTCGTGATCCAGGGCGACGTGCGCCTGCTCGCGGCGCAGGAAGAGGTGGCGGCGGCCGAGGCCGGTGACGACGGCGACCGCATGGCCCATGCCTACATGGAACTGCACGACGCCGGCGCGCACGATGCACCCTCCCGGGCCCAGGCGCTGATCCTCGGGCTGGGATTCAAGACCACCGAACTCGAAAACCCGGTGAACAGCTTCTCCGGCGGCTGGCGCATGCGGCTGCAACTGGCGCGCGCGCTGATGTGCCCGGCCGACCTGCTGCTGCTCGACGAGCCGACCAACCACCTGGACCTGGACGCGCTGGTCTGGCTCGAGGCCTGGCTCAAGAAGTTCGAAGGCACGATGCTGGTGATCAGCCACGACCGGGAGTTTCTCGACGCGGTGACCGACGTGACGCTGCACATCGACGCGGCCAAGCTGGTGCGTTACGGCGGCAACTACAGCAAGTTCGAGGACATGCGCGCCGAGCAGATGGAACTGCAGCAGAACGCCTACGCCAAGCAGCAGGAAAAGATCGCCCACCTGCAGAAATTCATCTCGCGCTTCAAGGCCAAGGCCAGCAAGGCCAAGCAGGCGCAAAGCCGGGTCAAGGCGCTGGACCGCATGGAAAAGATCGCGCCGCTGCTGGCCGAGGCCGACTTCAGCTTCGAATTCAAGGAGCCGGCCAACCTGCCCAACCCGATGCTGTCGATGCAGGATGTCAGCGTGGGCTATCCGCCGCCGGAGAACGCACTCGAGGGCACCGAGCCGACGGTGATCGTGCGCCACATCAACCGCTCGGTGCTGGCCGGACAACGCATCGGCATCCTGGGCGCGAACGGCCAGGGCAAATCGACGCTGGTCAAGACGATCGCGCGCGAACTGCAGGCGATCGAGGGCGAGATCACCGAGGGCAAGGGCCTGAACATCGGTTATTTCGCGCAGCAGGAACTCGACGTGTTGCGTCCGGCCGACACGCCGCTGGACCACATGATCGCGCTGGTGCGCGAACTCACGGCCGCCGGCAAGATTGCCGGCCAGGCCACGCGCGAGCAGGACCTGCGCAGCTTCCTGGGCAACTTCAACTTCAGCGGCGACATGGTCAAGCAGGCCGTGGGCAGCATGAGCGGCGGCGAGAAGGCGCGCCTGGTGCTGTGCATGATCGTCTGGCAACGGCCCAACCTGCTGCTGCTCGACGAGCCGACCAACCACCTGGATCTGGCCACGCGCGAGGCGCTGGGCATGGCGCTCAACGAGTTCGAAGGCACGGTGATGCTGGTCAGCCATGACCGGGCGCTGCTGCGTTCGGTCTGCGACGAGTTCTGGATGGTCTCGCGCGGCGGCGTGTCGCCGTTCGACGGCGACCTGGACGACTACCAGCGCTACCTGCTGGACGAAGCCAAGCGACAGCGCGAACTGGCGAAGCAGGAGGCGAATGCAGCCGCCAAGGCAGCGGCCGGCGGCAGCAATGCCGCCACCGGCAACCGCAAGCCGGCACGCCCGGGGCCGAGCCGTGGCAGCCTGCAGATTGAAGTCGACAAGCTCGACGCCCGCATGCAGGAACTCGGCGGCGAGAGCCGCGCCCTGGAGGCCCGGCTGGGGCAAGCGGTGGCGCCGGACGAGATCGCCGACCTGGGCCGGCGGCTCAAGACGGTCAACGACGAACTGCACGAACTCGAAGAGCGCTGGCTCGACCTGTCGGGCCAGTTGGAAACCAGCGCCGCCTGAGCCAGAATGGCGGGAACAGGCCATCCAGGGCCTGTCCCCGACCATGCAAACTCCGGCTTCCGACGCTGCTGCAGCCCACCCGGCCACCTATCGCGACCGCAAGCGCCTGGCCTGGCTGTTCTCGCTGGTGGTGCCGGCGTCGGTCATCGCCGGCCCCTTGCTGATGTTGTGGCTGGGCGATGCGCGGGTGTTGTGGCTGCCGGTCGCCGCGTTCTACGTCGGGGTACCGCTGCTGGACCTGCTGCTGGGCGAGGACCTGAGCAATCCGCCCGAGGCGTCGGTGCCGGCATTGGATGCCGACCGCTACTACCGCCGCATCACCTGGCTGCTGGTCCCGATCCTGTGGGCGTCCTTCATCTTCAGTGCCTGGTTCGTCGCCCGCCACGACCTGCCCTGGCACGGCCTGGTGGCCATGGTGCTGATCACCGGGTCCATCGGCGGCTTCGGCATCAACGTTGCACACGAACTCGGCCACAAGAACACGCGCCTCGAAACCTGGCTGGCACGCATCAGCCTGGCGCCGACCGGCTACGGTCATTTCACGGTGGAACACAACCGCGGACATCATCGCGACGTGGCGACGCCGCAGGATCCGGCCTCGTCCCGCATGGGCGAGTCGATCTACCGATTCATGTTGCGCGAGATGCCCGGCGGTTTGCGGCGTGCCTGGGCTCTTGAAAAGCATCGGCTCGCGCGCGAGGGACTGCCCGTCTGGTGCTGGCACAACGCCGTTCTGCAACCGGCGGCCATCACGCTGGTGTTGTGGACCCTCCTGCTGGCCTGGCTCGGGCCGCAACTGCTGGCCTTTTTGCTGGCGGCATCGTTCTGGGCGAATTTCCAGCTGACCTCGGCCAACTATGTCGAGCACTATGGCCGGGCGCCAGCGCGATGCCCATGGCCGGCTCGAGCCCTGCCGCCCGCACCATTCCTGGAACAGCAACCATGTGTTCTCGAACTGGGCCTTGTTCCACCTGCAACGCCACTCCGACCATCACGCGCATCCGCTGCGCCGTTACCAGTCACTGCGCCATTTCGAGGGCCTGCCGCGCCTGCCCAGCGGTTACTTCGGCATGTTCCTGCTGGCGTATTGCCCTGCGCTGTGGCGCCATGTCATGGACCGGCGGCTGCTCGACCATGTGGGCCGGGACTGCGAGCGGCTTCATCTCGACCCTCGCAATCGCACCAAACTGGTGCAGCGTTATCACTTGCACGAATCCCAGGCCTGACACTCCGCCGTGGTCCGGCCATTGCGCGCTTGATACGCCGTTGCCTGGCTGATGGTGGCGGCATGGGGTAAACCATGTTGGATTTAAATTTGTGCGAATGTAAACTGACCGGGAGTTCCAGCCACGGGCAGCAGCCAGGCTTGTGCCGCTCCAACCAGCCGAATCCACACGAATGCACGCCATGAACCAAGTTTTCCCTCCCGACAACAACCCGGCAGACATCGGCCCGGCGGACGCCCATGCTGCGGCCCGGGTGTTGCGCCAGTTCCGGCTGGTGTTCAACGTCGTCAAGACCCATTTCCAGCAAGTGGAGAAAAAAGTGGGGGTCGGCGGCGCCCAGGTATGGGCCTTGCATGTGGTGAGCCAGCAACCCGGCATCGGCGTTCACGGCTTGGCACGCGCCATGGACGTGCGCCAGCCCACGGCCAGCAACCTCGTCAAGTCCCTGACCGACCAGGGGCTGTTGCAGGTACGCAAGGAAGGCCCGGATCGGCGCGCGGTGCAGCTGCACCTGCTGCCGCCCGGTCAAGAAATCCTGCAGCGCGCGCCGGGCCCTTTCGCCGGCGTGTTGCCGCAGGCGCTGGCCAGCCTGGACGCGGTCACGCTGGCACGGCTGGAGCAGGACCTGGGCCAGTTGATCGGCCGGCTCGGCGCAGACGATCGGGGTGCCGGCATTCCGCTGGCCCAGATGTGACGCAGCGGCGGCGCGAGCCGGGCGCGGACGGACGGACATGAACAGGAATCCCGGTTGACGCGATGGCGCGGCAACCGGACACAAACAGGGAACATCCATGCAGAACGATACCGACAACTACCTGTTTCGAGAAGGCACCCACAGCCGCCTGCACGACACGCTGGGCTGCCACCTGAGTGACGACGGCGCCCGTTTCGCCGTCTGGGCTCCCAACGCGGAATCGGTCAGCGTGATCGGCGACTGGAACGGTTGGTCGGCCGACGCGGACCCGCTGGCGGTGCGCAACGACGGCACCGGCATCTGGAGCGGCGTCGTCAAGCAGGCGCAGCGCGGCCAGACCTACAAGTACCGCATCCACTCCCGCCATCGCGGTTACGTGGTCGACAAGGCCGATCCGTTCGCGATCTGTGCCGAACCGCCGCCAGCCACCGGCTCGCGCATCTGGAGCCTGGAGCACAGCTGGGGCGATGCCCGCTGGATGGCCGAACGCGGCGCGCACAACGCGCTCGATGCACCGATGTCGGTCTATGAAGTGCATCTGGGCTCGTGGCGCCGCAAGGATGGCGAGTTCCTGGGCTACCGGGAACTCGGCCACCAGCTCGCTGCCTATGCGCGCCAGATGGGTTTCACCCATGTCGAGCTGATGCCGGTGACCGAGCACCCGTTCTACGGTTCCTGGGGCTACCAGACCACCGGATACTTCGCGCCCACGGCACGCTACGGAACGCCGCAGGATTTCATGGCCATGGTCGACCACCTGCACCAGCAGGGCATCGGTGTGTTGCTGGACTGGGTGCCGTCGCATTTCCCGACCGATGAACACGGACTGGGATTCTTCGACGGCACGCACCTGTTCGAACATGAGGATCCGCGCCAGGGTTTCCACCCGGAGTGGAGCTCGAGCATCTTCAACTACGGCCGCAACGAGGTGCGCAGCTTCCTGATCTCGTCCGGCCTGTTCTGGCTGGACAAATACCACCTGGACGGCCTGCGCGTCGATGCCGTGGCCTCGATGCTGTATCTCGACTATGCGCGCAAGGACGGCGAATGGATTCCCAACCGGCACGGAGGACGCGAGAACCTGGAGGCGATCACCTTTCTGCAGACGCTGAACATGGCGCTCTACCGCGAGTTTCCCGACACCGTCAGCATCGCCGAGGAGTCCACCGCCTGGCCCCGCGTGTCGCGGCCGGTGGACATGGACGGCCTGGGTTTCGGCATGAAATGGAACATGGGCTGGATGCACGACAGCCTGGACTACATGAAGGAGAACCCGATCCACCGGCGCTACCACCACCACAAGATGACGTTCTCGCTGGTGTATGCGTTCAACGAGAACTTCGTGTTGCCTCTCTCGCACGACGAGGTCGTGCACGGCAAGGGTTCGCTGCTGGGCAAGATGCCGGGCGACAGCTGGCAGCAGTTTGCCAACCTGCGTGCCTTGTACGCATGGATGTGGGCGCATCCGGGCAAGAAGCTGTTGTTCATGGGCGGCGAGTTCGGCCAGCGGCGCGAATGGACCCACGACGGAGAACTCGAATGGTGGGTCACCGAGCAGGACGACCATGCCGGATTGCAGCGCTTCGTGGCCCAGCTCAACCGCGTCTACCGCGCCTCGCCGGCGCTGTACCAGCAGGACTTCACGCCGGCCGGCTTCGAATGGGTGGCGGCGGACGACGTCGACGCCAGCGTGTTCGCCTTCCTGCGCAAGCCGCGCGAGGGCGGCGCGCCCATGCTGGTGGTGAGCAACATGACGCCGGTGCCGCGCAGCAACTATCTGCTCGGCGTACCGCTGGACGGCCAGTGGCTCGAACGCATCAACAGCGATGCGCGCGAGTTCGGCGGCTCGGGCTGGGGCAACCTGGGAGGGGTCGAAGCCAGTCCGGTGCCGGCCCACGGTCGTCCGTATTCGGTGTGCCTGAGCCTGCCCCCCCTGTCCACGCTGATTCTGGAGCACGTGCCCCATGGCTGACACGACACCCCGCAAGACCCCGCGGCCCCAGGCCGCCAAGGCCGCCAAGGCCACCCTGCCCGGCCTGCCCGCGCACGGTCGTGTCCGTGCCGTCATCGACCAGGTTCTGCCGTCCGTCGATGCGGGCCGCTTTGCCGTCAAGCGCGTGGTCGGCGACGCCGTCGCCGTGCGCGCACACTGCTTCACCGACGGCCACGACGTATTACGGGTTGTGTTGCGCTGGCGCCGCGAAGACGACGACACCGCGCGCGAAGTGCCGATGAAGCCGCTGGGCAACGACGTCTGGACGGCCAGCTTCACGCCCCCGGAAGTGGGTCGTTACGCTTATACCGTGGTCGCCTGGGTCGATCCGTTCGAGTCCTGGCGCCATGAGATGGTGCGCCGCGTCGACCCGCACGACATTCGCATTGCGTCGCGCGTCGGCGCACAGGAAATCGCCGCCTGCGCGCAGCGCGCCGGTGGCGCCGACCGCAAGGCGCTCGCCGCCTGGGCGGCGGAGCTGCAGGCGATGGCCGCCGACAACAAGGCCGAGGTCCGCGCGCTCAAGGCGCTGGCACTGGACGATGCACAGGCGCAGCGTGCGCGTGCCTATCCGGACCGCTCGCTGTCCACCGAACACCCGATCGAACTGCCATTGGTGGCCGACCGGGAACGCGCCAGGTTCAGCAGCTGGTACGAATTGTTCCCGCGCTCGAGTTCGCCGACGCCGGGCCGCCACGGCACGTTCAAGGATGTCGTGGCCCGGTTGCCAGCGATTGCCGCGATGGGCTTCGACGTGCTGTATTTCCCGCCCATCCATCCGATCGGCCGCGAGCAGCGCAAGGGCAGGAACAATGCGCTGGCGGCCCAGGCCGATGACGTCGGCAGCCCGTGGGCGATCGGCGCGGCCGAGGGCGGACACAAGTCCATCCTGCCGGCGCTGGGCAAACCGGCCGATTTCCGCAACCTGGTGAAGAAGGCACGCGCGTTGGGCATCGACGTGGCGATGGATATCGCCTTCCAGTGCGCGCCCGACCATCCCTATGTCAAGCAGCATCCGCAGTGGTTCCGCTGGCGGCCCGACGGCACCGTGCAATACGCCGAGAACCCGCCGAAGAAGTACCAGGACATCTACCCGTTCAACTTCGAGACCGAGGACTGGCAGGCCTTGTGGATCGAGCTCAAGAGCGTGTTCGAGCACTGGATCGGCGAAGGCGTGAGCATCTTCCGGGTCGACAACCCGCATACCAAGTCGTTTGCGTTCTGGGAGTGGGTGATCGGCGAGATCAAGCGCGAACACCCCGGGACGATCTTCCTGACCGAGGCCTTCACCCGGCCCAAGGTCATGCATCGCCTGGCCAAGCTCGGCTTCTCGCAGTCCTATACCTACTTCACCTGGCGCAACCACAAGCACGAGTTGCAGGAGTACTTCACCGAACTGGCCAGCGGACCGGGCAAGGACTATTTCCGGCCGAACGCCTGGCCCAACACGCCCGACATCCTGCACGAGCAGTTGCAGACCGGCGAAAGTGCGGTCTACATGACCCGCCTGGTGCTGGCCGCGACGCTGGCGGCCAGCTACGGCATCTACGGGCCGGCCTACGAGTTGCGCGAATACAGGCCGCGCGACCCCGGCGGCGAGGAATACCTGGACTCGGAGAAATACCAGCTGCGCCACTGGAACCATGACGACCCGGGCAGCCTGGCGCCGTTCATCACGCGCATCAACCGCATCCGGCGCGAGAACCCGGCACTGCAGCAGGACGGCAGCCTGCGTTTCCTGCCGGTGGACAACGACCAGCTGCTGGCGTACGCCAAGACATCCGAGGATGGCAACAACGTGATCGTGACCGTCGTGAACCTCGACCCGCACCAGCCGCACAGTGGCTGGCTGCAGCTGGATCCGGCGTCGATCCAGGTCGATCCGGAGCACGCGTTCCAGATGCACGACCTGCTGAGCAACCAGCGGTTCTCCTGGCGCGGGGCGCACCACTACGTGCGGCTGGATCCGCACAGCGTCCCGGCCCATGTCTTCGCCGTGCGCCGACGCATCCGCGACGAGCGCGATTTCGACTACTACCTGTGACCACCAACCGCGACGCCAGACGCCCATGCAAACATCCGTGAATCCAACCGCCCTGGCCGGCACGACGGTCTTGTTCGCCGACGACCCGCTGTGGTACCGCGATGCCGTCATCTACCAGCTCAACGTCAAGGCCTTCTTCGACACCAACGGCGACGGCATGGGCGACTTCAAGGGCGTCACGGCCAAGCTCGACTATGTCAAGGAGCTGGGCGTCAACACCATCTGGCTGATGCCGTTTTATCCGTCCCCCCTGCGCGACGACGGCTACGACATCGCCGAATACGAGGACGTGCATCCGCAGTACGGCACGCTGGACGACTTCCGCGAGATGCTGGACGAGGCGCACAAGCGCGGGCTGCGGGTGATCACCGAACTGGTCATCAACCATACGTCGGACCAGCATCCCTGGTTCCAGGCCGCACGCCGCGCGCCACCGGGCTCGCCCGAGCGCAACTTCTACGTCTGGAGCGACACCGACCAGATTTACCAGGGCACGCGCATCATCTTCACCGACACCGAGACCTCGAACTGGACCTGGGACCCGGTGGCCAAGCAATTCTTCTGGCACCGGTTCTTCAGCCACCAGCCCGACCTGAACTTCGACAACCCTGCCGTGCTCGAGGCGGTACTCAAGACCATGCGCTTCTGGCTCGACATGGGCGTGGACGGTTTCCGGCTCGATGCCATCCCGTACCTGGTCGAACGCGACGGCACCAGCAACGAGAACCTGCCCGAGACCCATGCGGTGATCAAGAAGCTGCGCGCGGCCATCGATGCCGAATACAAGAACCGCTTCCTGCTGGCCGAGGCCAACATGTGGCCGGAGGACGTGCGCGAGTATTTCGGCGACGGCGACGAATGCCACATGGCCTACCACTTCCCGCTGATGCCGCGCATGTACATGGCGATCGCCCAGGAAGAGCGCCATCCGATCATGCAGCAGACGCCCGACATCCCCGAGGGCTGCCAGTGGGCGATCTTTCTGCGCAACCACGACGAGCTCACGCTGGAGATGGTGACCAGCAAGGAGCGCGACTACATGTACAACATGTACGCGGCCGACAAGCGCGCGCGCATCAACCTGGGCATCCGCCGGCGGCTCGCCCCGCTGATGGACAACGACATCGACAGCATCAAGCTGATGAACAGCATGCTGCTGTCCATGCCCGGCTCGCCCATCATCTACTACGGCGACGAGATCGGCATGGGCGACAACGTATTCGTCGGCGACCGCAATGGCGTGCGCACGCCGATGCAGTGGAGCCCGGACCGCAACGCCGGCTTCTCGCAGGCCCATCCGCAGACGCTGTACCTGCAGCCCATCCTGGGTGCCTTGTACGGCTACGAGGCGCTCAACGTCGAGGCCCAGGCGCGCGACACCAGCTCGCTGCTGAACTGGACCAAGCGCATGCTGGCGGTGCGCAAGACCAGCCACGCCTTCGGTCGTGGCAAGCGCATCTGGCTCAAGCCGGGCAACCGCAAGATCCTGGCCTACATCAGCACCTGCGAAGACGACACCATCCTGTCGGTGTTCAACCTGTCGCGGGCGGCCCAGCCGGTCGAACTGGATCTCTCTGCATGGAAGGGCCATGTTCCGGTCGAAATGCTCGGGCGCGTGTCATTCCCGCCGATCGGCGACCTGCCCTACCTGCTGACGCTGCCCTCGCATGGCTTCTACTGGTTCCGCCTGTCGAAGGAGGCCGACATGCCGGTCTGGCACCAGGAAGGCACGCCGCTGCAGGATGCCCCGACCCTGGTGCTGTTCGACGGCTGGACGAGTTTCTTCCGCGACCGGGTCATGCCCTGGCGCATGGCCATGGCCGAACGCATGCGCACGCAGTTCGAAACCGACACCTTGCCGCGTTTCATCGAGCTGCAGCGCTGGTACGCCAGCAAGGGAAGCCCCATCGGACGCGCCCGGATGGTCGACCAGGCGATCTGGGACCACGCAGGTACGAGCTGGATGTTGCCGCTGCTCGCACTGGACGGCCCGCCCGGCGAGTCGACCTATTTCGTCCCGCTGGCACTGGCCTGGGAAGACCTCGAGGAAGAACGCATGCAGGCCCTGGGTCATGCCGCCTTGTCCAAGGTGCGCCAGCAGGCCAGTGTCGGGCTGATGGGCGACGCCTATTTCGACCAGGCCTTCTGCCGCGCCCTGGTGACGGCGGTGCGCGATGGCCTGGACCTGGACACCGCGCACGGCCAGCTGCGTTTCCGGCCCAGCGCCCGCTTCGCGGCTGTGGACCTGGACATCGCCACCTTGCCGGTGTCGCGTCCCAGCGGCAACAGCAGCAATACGGTGATCATGCTCGGCGAGGCCCTGTTCCTCAAGGGTTACCGCCGCGTGCGCGAGGGCATCAACCCGGAACTGGAGATGGGCCGCTTCCTGACCGACGACGTGGCCTATGCCCATTGTGTTCCCGTGCTCGGGGCCCTCGAATATTTCGGCCATGATGGCCAGGTGATGACACTGGCCATGGTGCAGGCCCATGTGGCGAACCAGGGCGATGGCTGGGCGTTCACGCTCGACTATCTCGAGCGTTACCTGGAGGGCCTGCGCACGCGCATGGCGCATACGCCGGACGCCGCGGGCATCGACGACACGCACGGCGGCTTCCTGTCCCAGATCGCGACGCTGGGGCAACGCACGGCCGAGTTGCACCTGGCCCTGGCGCGCAACACCGGTCACGCGGCA